>JBBKXJ010000103.1:0-13772 GCA_037969395.1 Pseudomonadales bacterium | reverse complement strand
TTCATCGATACCGGTCTGACCAACGCCGTCGCTGAAGGTCTCAACCGCATTGTCAAAATCGTCAAGAACAGAGCCAGTGGTTTCCGCAATCTGGATGCGTTCTCTGACATAATTTACCTGACTATTGGGGATGTGGATATTATTGCGCACATTCCCTCGAAATTTCGTACACTGTGAATGCGTTGCAAATTACTATATGGCTAGCTTAAAGGGAGTGCTCATCCGTTGCGAAGTTCGGATATAGCCCTTTTAATTGCAGCAACCACCTTTTTGGTGTCACTTCAACAGGCTCATTATGAATGGACTCACCATCGGCACAGGCTGCCTCGGCAACCATTAACAAATCAGCTTCTGAAACATCTTCCAACCCAATATCAGCTAGCGTAGTTGGCAATCCCACGGCTTGACTAAAATTGAAAACGGTGTCGATGAGGTTCGCAGGCTTATCTCCTAGAAACATCATCGCCTGGGTACCAATGGCAACTTTTACGCCGTGCCAATATTGATGAGTTGATTGCAATGCAGTTAGGCCATCTCAACGGCTTTCTTGCTAAAACCGGTGCGACTGCAACGGTGGTAAGCAGCCCTATATTGACGCTTAACGCATGGCAAAAAGCTCCTGGTGGAATTGCCTGGGTGACAGGCCATTAGCGATTAGATCCTGACGTATCGCGTTGCCAAAACCAATGGGTCCACAAAACCAGATGCTCGCGGACTGCCACTCCGCAATCTTTAAGCGTATCCTGGCGCCATCGAGCAGGCCATCCTTGTCGTCTACCAACACGTGCAGGCGCACATTTGCCGCCACGGCGTCGGCGGTGAGCTTGTCTATCGGTGCCTGCTCCAGTTTGGGGATGGTGTGAAACAGGTCGATTGCCTGCGTACCTGGTGTTTGTGCTACCTGTTTCATGCGCGCGATAAAAGGGGTGATGCCTATACCTCCACCGATCCAGATCTGGCGTTGGTGCTGGTCGCCAAAGGTAAAGCGGCCGTAGGGTCCCTCCACCTTTACCCGGTCACCGGGTGTAAGGCTATCCGGTAGCACAGCGGTATAATCACCCAGCGCTTTGGTAATCAGTAACATGGCGACACTCATCACACTAATACCGATGACGCCGCTGTACTGCACCATGACATGATTGGCACTTAAATAAGGCCAATCGAGGCTGCAGAGGCCTGAATAGAGGGAGAATTTCCAGGACCTTCCCTAGCAGGGACGCTAGGGATAGAGCCTCCAGGGACGGATTCACGGCGTGTCCCGGAAATTCTCCCTCTGTTCAGGGCGGTCTAGCCGCCTATTTAAGTGCCATTACACCATGACATGGCGTACCGAGATGAAGATCAGCGGTTGTGGCAGCATGGTATCGGCCAGCAACCACAGGCCGGTTAACACAAGCAGCAGAACCCATAAACTCAATGTGATATTTCTCATTAAAAACTCTTTAAAATAGTGTGTTGTATCGGAGACAGGTTAATTAGTGCCGGTCCGGAAACGGTAGTTGCCAGGCAAGGGCATATCCTCGCGCAGTCGGGGGATGCAGTAAGCAGAAAGCCGGTGTATTCTCTGGATTGAGCAATATCACCTTGAAGGGGTACTAAGGCCGCATAGGTCTCTGGCATAGTCAACTTTGCACAATATATTGCAGCTACTGCGTCAACGGATAACCGGGATAGCCGGTCGTCAAAATCGTATGATATTGCGCACGCAGGAAGCCTTCGGCATGCGCAGGGCTTAGGCCCGCCGCTGAACGCCCGCGCAGAGCCGCGACAGAGGAGAAACCTCGTTCCTCCATCCAGTCGCGCAGACCGTCGACCAGAGTCTTGATATGCTCGGGCCCGTGTCGCAATAACGATGACGTCGCCATCGTCACATCCGCTCCTGCCAACAGGTATTTCACCACTTCGTCCCGGCTTTGAACCCCGCTAGTGGCGGCGATCGATCCGCCAAAGCCGTGCGAGATCAATCCAATCCAGGTCAGCGGCAGGCGAATATCGTAAGCGGTGCTGAGCTGCAGATCGGGTTGCGCCTGCAACGTGGAGAGGTCGATATCGGGCTCGTAGAACCGGTTGAACAGCACCACGCCGCTGGCTCCCGCCACAATGACCTGGTTGATCATGTTCGCCGGTGAGCTGAAGAAGGGCGACAACTTGACTGCGACGGGCAACGATACCGCGGCAGTGACCTGCCGCACGATTTCCAGATAGCGGTGTTCGACATCTGCGCTCGGCTCATAGGGATTGGCGGGAACAGCGTAGATATTCAGCTCAATCGCCGCAGCACCGGCCTGCTGCAAATCACGGGCAAATTCGACCCAGCCACCGGTGCTCACGCCGTTCAGGCTGGCGATTACAGGAACACCTGCGCGCTCGGCGGATTTGCGCAGCGTCTCAAGCCGCGCCTCCAGTACGCCGGGTGCATCTGCCATAGCGGGGAAATAGCTGGTCGCCTCGGGCTGGCTGTCGTTGCCCTGTTCGCTCAACGCCGCAACGGCCAGTTCCTCGGCACGAATTTGTTCTTCATAAATCGACGCCATGACCACTGCCGCAGCACCCGCATCCGCCAGACGCAGCACCCCCTCCAGCGTCGAACTCTGCGGCGAGGCCGAGGCGACGACCGGGTGTGACAGCTCAAGTCCGAGATAAGTAGTCTTCAGATCCATTTTTTTTCTCCGCGATCATAAGATGTAAGATTTGCACGCGAATGATGTGTCATGCCAGACTCTCCCAATGCGGCAGGAAGCGGCTGCCATCCCGAGCGGCGAGGTCCTCGTAATTTCGGTAGCGTTCCATTGCGGCAGCTTCGGCCTGGCGTAGCATTTCGGCGGCAGATTCCGGATGCGTGCGCGTCAGCGTCTTGTAGCGCAACTCGCGATAGGCGTATTCCTCGAGCGGGATACGCGGCCGTGTCGAATCCAGCCGGAACGGGTTAAGACCCGAATTACGCATGGTCGGGTCAAAGCGAAACAGCGGCCAGTAGCCCGAGGCCACCGCGCGGGCCTGCTGTTTCATGCCGGTGCGCATGTCGATACCGTGGGCGATACACTGCGAATAGGCGAGGATCAGAGAGGAGCCCTTGTAAGCTTCGGCCTCGCGCAACGCGATCAGCGCTTGTTCAGGGTTCGCGCCAATCGCGATCTGGGCGACATAGACATTGCCGTAAGCAATTGCCTGCATCGCCAGATCCTTGCGCGGCGTCCGTTTGCCGGCCGCCGCGAATTTGGCCGATGCGCCCAGTGGTGTTGCCTTGGACGACTGCCCACCCGTGTTCGAATAGACCTCGGTATCGAGCACCAGCACATTCAGATTGCGCCCCTGCGCCAGCACATGGTCGAGCCCGCCATAGCCGATATCATAGGCCCAGCCGTCGCCGCCTACGCTCCAGACGGATCGGCGAACCAGGAAATCGGCCACCGACAGTAGTGACTTCGCGTCCGGCTCGTCAATCGGGGAGAGGTGTTGTTTCAGTGCCACCACCCGCGCGCGCTGCGCGGCATAGTCAGATTCGCTGAATTGCGTGGCGGCCAGCAGGTCACGCGCCAGCTCCTCGCCCACTCGAGGAGCAAGCTTTTGCAGCAAATCGCGCGCTAGCTCCGTCTGCTTATCCACCGCCAGCCGAAAACCGAGGCCGAATTCCGCGCCGTCTTCGAACAGCGAATTCGACCAGGCAACGCCACGCCCATCGGCATTGGCTTTGTACGCATGCGCCGGGGTGTTGGCGGCATAGATTGCTGAACAGCCGGTGGCATTGGCAATCTGCAAGCGGTCGCCGAATAACTGCGAGAGCAGGCTCAGATAGGGTGTCTCTCCACAGCCCGCACAGGCACCGGAGAACTCGAATAGCGGCTCGAGGAATTGCACCCCTCGCACATTTGCGTAGTTCACCCGCTCGCGCGGTGGCATTGGCAGCTGCTCGAAAAAACCCATGCTCTCGCGTTCCTGCTCGAGGATCGGCCGCTTTTCCCCCATGTTGATGGCACGCCGTGCATCGCCGGATTCACTGATGGCCGGGCAGTTCTCGACACAGACACCGCAGCCGGTGCAATCCTCGACATGGACTTGCAGCGTGTAGTACGAGTCTGGATAGCCGCGTGCGTTGACGGGCGCAGATTTGAAGCCATCGGGCGCTCCTGCCAGCGCTTCAGTCGAGTAGGTCTTGGCGCGGATCACGCTGTGCGGGCAGACGATAGAACACTGGCCGCACTGCAGGCATAGATCCGGTTCCCAGATCGGTACCTCGACGGCGATATTGCGCTTTTCATATTGCGTCGTGCCACCCGGAAAAGTACCGTCGGCGGGCAGCAGGCTGACCGGGATTGAGTCACCCCTGCCGGCCATGATCTCGCCGGTGACCTTGCGCACGAAGTCTGGTGCACTGAGCGGGACGATCGGCGGTATTTCGAGCGTGCCGCTCGCCTTTGCGGGTACCTCGACCTCGTGCAGCGCGGCAATGGCGGCATCGACTGCAGCGAAGTTCAGTTTGACCACCGCGTGGCCCTTGGCACCATAGGTCTTCTCGACAAAATGCTTGATCTGGGCGATAGCCTCATCTGGCGGCAGCACATTCGACAGGTGGAAGAAACAGGTTTGCAGGATCGTATTGACCCGTGGGCCAAGGCCGATGCGCATTGCCACACCGGTCGCATCGATGGCAAAGAAGCGCAGCTTCTTATCAACGATCTGTTCCTGCACCGTGCGTGGCAGTTTGTCCCACACCTCGTCCGGACCATAAGGGCTGTTGAGCAGGAAGGTTACACCCGGATTGGCGGCGCTGAGCACGTCGCGCTTGAACAGGAAGTCGAACTTATGACAGGCAATGAAATCAGCATGGCGGATATGATAGGGCGCCGAGATAGGCGCCGTGCCGAAACGCAGATGCGAGATCGTCTCGGCTCCGGACTTGTGCGAGTCATATTCGAAATAGGCCTGCGCGAAACGATCCTGTGCCTCGCTGAGAATCTTGACACTGCTCTTGTTGGCACCCACCGTGCCGTCGGCTCCCAGCCCGTAGAACAGGCAGCGCACCGTGCTTGCAGGTTCGATGTCGAGGCTGGCATCATAGGTCAGGCTGGTGTGACCGAGGTCGTCATTGATGCCGAGGGTGAAGTGATTTTTTGGTTTCGGCTTCAACAGTTCGTCGAACACGGCCTTAACCATGCCGGGGGTAAAATCCTTGGACGACAGGCCGTAACGCCCGCCAATCACTCGCGGCATGGCAGCGATACGCCCCTCGGCAAAGGCCTCGGCCAACACGCTCAGCACATCAGCGTGCAGCGGCTCCATCGGGGCTCCGGGTTCCTTGGTACGGTCAAGCACCGCGATGGATTTCACGCTGGCAGGCAACGCCTTAATGAAAAGCTCGATCGAGAACGGACGATAGAGCATGACCTGTAATGCACCGACCTTTTCGCCGCTGGTGTTCATCCAACGCGCGGTCTCGCGCACAATCTCGGCACCCGAACCCATCGAGATGACCACACGCTCGGCATCCGCAGGGCCGCTGTAAATAAACGGCGCGTAGTGCCGGCCTGTCAGACTCGCGAATTGCGCCATCGCCGTCTCAACAATGCCGGGTACTTTGGCATAGTAGGGATTGACTGCTTCGCGGGTCTGGAAATAGGTGTCAGGGTTCTGCCAGGTGCCACGCATGAAGGGCCTTTCGGGGCTTAGCGCGCGTTTGCGGTGGGCGTGGACCAGCTCATCGTCGATCATCACGCGTACGACGGCGTCGGGGATCAGGGTCAGCTTGTTGTATTCATGCGACGTGCGGAAGCCATCGGTGAAATGGATGAAGGGCACTCTCGCCGCCAGCGTTGCCGCTTGCGCGATCAGGGCGAGGTCGTGGCCTTCCTGCACCGAGGCGGCACCGAGAATGGCGAAGCCCGTCGGCCGCGCCGCCATGATGTCCTGATGGTCGCCAAAGATCGACGACGCGCCGGCGGCTAGCGCCCGTGCCGCGACATGGAAGACTGTCGGGGTCAGCTCACCCGCGATCTTGTACATGTTGGGCAACATCAGCATTAGCCCCTGCGAGGCTGTGAAGGTCGTGGTCAGCGCGCCACTTTGCAGCGCGCCATGCACGGCACCCGCGGCACCGCTCTCGGCCTGCATTTCCTGTACCTCCGGGATCGCACCCCAGATGTTGCGCAAGCCCTGATCGGACCAACTGTCGGCGAGTTCCGCCATCGGCGAGGAGGGCGTAATCGGATAGATCGCGCACACCTCATTGACGCGATAGGCGACATGGGCAACGGCGGAGTTACCGTCCATCGTGGTCGTCTGCGGTGTTGTCATCGTCTTATCCAGTGTCATGGTCGCACCTTGAAACCGCTCGGGGCGAGCGGCTCTCCGAGATTGCCGTTCGGTGCCTCGGTTCCTGCCGGTTCGGGCACCATCTCGATCGCGTGGCAGGGGCATTGTTCGAAACATGCCGCGCAGCCAGTGCACAGATCAACCGAGACTGCATAGCCCCGACCGGGGCCAAGGCGGGCGATCGCCTGTTCCGGGCAGGCGGCATAGCAGTTGTCGCATTCAAAACAGACGCCGCAGGACAGGCAGCGCTGCGCCTCAAAGCGGGCCTGTGCCTCGGTCAGACCCTTCTCCACTTCGTCAAAGTTGTGACGGTCCTGCGGTGCAACGGCGGGCTGAACGCTGGCAGGAGCGTCGAGATAGTCGAACAGATGCAGCATGTCGAAGCTGACAAGTGGATTCGACGAGGGGTGCTGATATTTCCCGCCTTGCAACCAGGCGTCGATCGCGCGAGCTGCCAGTTTGCCGTGGCCGGTGGCAACGGTCATCGTGCGTGCGCCGCCGATACAGTCGCCGCCCGCGAAGATTCCGTCCTGGCCGGTCATCAGCAGCTCGTCAACAGTTACCGTCCCATGCGAGGTCAGCTCGACGCTCAGCAAAGAAAGATCGCTGTGCTGACCCACCGCAAGCACCACCGAGTCTGCCGCCAGAGTCTCAGTCTCATCGGTGGTGGTGATGCTGCCATCAGAATTCATCCGCACTTTCTGGATGGTAATCCCATCGGCGTTCAGTTGATTAATGACGCTCAGCCAGCGCAGCTTGACGCCTTCGACCTCCGCTTCGTGCTCCTCCGCAGCCTGCGCAGGCATATGTGCCATGTCCCGGCGATAGACGATTACCGCTTCTTCCGCGCCAAGCCGTTTCACGGTGCGGGCCGCATCCATCGCCACGTTACCGCCGCCGACCACCGCTACCACCCGACCCAGTTGCGGACGCGCGCCACGTTTGACCTCGTCCAGCAGACTGACCCCTTCGATCATTTTCCTGCCATCGGTCGCCGGTATATCGACATGGTTGGCAATCTGCGCGCCAACGCCGCAGAACACCGCATCGAAGCCACCCGCTCGTTTCGCCTCGGCGATATTGTCGACCCTGCTGTTGCACGTCATCGTCACTCCCGGCATCGAGATGACGCGCGCGATCTCTTTGCCCAGTATGTCGCGCGGCAGGCGATAGTCCGGAATGCCATGCGCCATCATTCCACCCGGCTCAGGTGCCGCATCTCGGATCTCGACTTGATGCCCCAATAGCGCCAGATGCCACGTGCAGGCCAGGCCCGCCGGTCCCGCACCGACCACCAGCACCTTGTTGCCGCTCGGTGGGGCCGTCGCTGCAATCGTCCAGCCCTTCTCATCGGCCATATCACCCAGAAAGCGCTCTACCGTGTGGATCTGCACCGGCGAGTCGAGGTCGCTACGGTTGCAGCCAGATTCGCAGGGGTGATAGCAGGCACGCCCATGGGTCGCGGGCAGCGGGTTGTCGGCAACCAGCGTGCGCCACGCCTGTTCATAGTCGCCAGCCTGCGCATGGTCGAGCCAGGCTTGAATGTCTTCTCCCGCCGGGCAGGCGTGATTACAGGGAGGCAGGAAGTCCTTGTAGACAGGACGCTGCCATCGTTGAGCGCCGATGCCCCTGCGCGTGGTCTCCTGCAGCACTTGTGTCAGGTCGCTCAGTTTCAAAGACATCGCGGTTTTCCTCTTTGCGTACTGTTGGAATCAACAGGGGTCGTAGCAGCATTACCTGCAAACTTTCACGTTGCAGGTTTGCTGGCGCCGTATTTCGCAATTATCCACATTGTAGCGCGTGCACAACACTAGGAATCGCCACAGGGGCGCTAAGGGACACTACTTAAGGCTCGCGTCGAAATAAGTTCACGTGTGCCAGCAAGGTGATGTGTCGAGTCGGTAGAAGCTTTCTTTTTGCTCCCCATTTTGATTGCCATCGGTGCGGCTTCCGGCTAACTACCTAGAGCAACTACGGGTATCCCACAGTTGCGACATTAGACGTTAAGCAACACAATCGCACTGCACTCTGCCTTGGTGGGACGTCTTGCCGGAGCGGCTTTTCACAAAAGTACTTTCGGAGGTTTTAATATGATCAAACACACTGCACAGATTGGCGCACTAGCCTTGCTGTTAACCGCCAACGCGTTTGCCGGCCCCGAGGCCGGCGACAAAACCCTGGAGCTTTCCGGTAGCGGTAGCAGTGACAAGGAGTTTGACAGCAACTTCTTCGGCGGCAATGCGTCAGTCGGCTATTTCGCCACCGATCAGCTGCAGTATGGTGTTCGGCAGTCGTTAAACGTCGGCACGCAACGCGCTGCGGTAAATGCTGGTAAAACCAAAACAAACTGGAATGCCGCCACACGGGTGTTCGCAGACTACCACTTTGGCAGCGGTGACGTTTTACCATTTGTGGGGGCCAACATTGGTGGTTTTTACGGCGATACGGTTTCCAACACCGGCTCTGCAGGGCTGGAGCTTGGGTTGAAGGCTTACGTTCAGGACAAAACGTATATCACCTTTCAGGCAGAATATGATTACCTGTTCGACTCCGGCGACGACTTCAGCAACAACTTTGACGATGGCGCTATCTTCTACTCGCTAGGCATGGGCTACAACTTCTGAAAATATGACACGGGATCGGTGCCGGACAAGAATGAGTTGTAGTCGTCATCGAACCGTCTTTTCGTTCAAGCATCAGATTTAATAATCGTTGCTTTTTCGAGTACATCTATACAGGTGGATGCTGGCGGTCATCAGCACCGGTCGCGAGAGTGTTGCGTCCCTTTCACCACCAATACCTCGTCGAGTTTCATCCACAATGAGATGCACATATCGGGGCAAGCCCCGATATGTGTAAGTACAACTCCCAATTTTCACCCTGAGAGGCGTGATTCACAATCGTGATCTGTTTTCAAGGAAGTGATTCGGCAGCAGGTGCTCGATAAAGCGGCAGCGTCCTGGACGGAGTAGAGTCCGCGCGGACACGATAAAGGCGATAAAATGAGCATAAGCAATGGCGTGGTGTTCCTGTTGGATGTGGACAACACTCTGCTCGACAACGATCACATCATCGCGGATCTGAATTTACATCTTGCACAAATGTTTGGTGACGCGAACCGGGATCGTTATTGGAAGGGATTCGAGGCCTTGCGTGCTGAACTGGGTTATGCGGACTATCTCGGTGCCTTGCAACGTTACCGTGTTGGCGCCATGAACGATCCGCGTGTGTTGCTGATGTCTTCATTTCTACTCGATTATCCGTTTGCCAAACGTCTGTATGCCGGTGCGCTCGACGTTATCGCGCATCTGAATCAATGCGGTCAGACGGTAATTCTTTCCGATGGCGATGTGGTGTTCCAGCCGCACAAGGTGCAGCGCTCGGGTTTGTGGGATGCGGTAGCAGGCCGGGTGCTGATCTATGTGCACAAAGAGCAGATGCTCGCTGAGGTCGCGCAGCGTTACCCGGCACGCCATTATGTGATGGTGGACGATAAGCTGCGCATTTTGGCGGCGATGAAAAAAATCTGGGGAGATCGCCTTACCACCGTGTTCCCACGGCAGGGACATTACGCCCACGACGCCGGAAATAGCGCTGTCTATGTACCCGCTGACTTAACGATTGAGCGTATCGGAGAGCTGATGAAATACGATTTATCCTGCTTGCCTGGCACGGGCAAAATCGGCTGCGCGCCATAGGAGAAGCCATGAGCAAACCAGCAGGTAGCAATCACCGCAAACCAGGCCCTATAGCCACCGACGTCGAGGAATTCGATTGCCTTGCCTTGTTATTTGGTGTGGCTGCGGGCCTGGCAGGTTCAGATCGGTGGCGCGCGGCTGTACCTGCTGGACAGCAATGATGCTGAAAATTACCCCGCGCATCGCGGTATTACCAGTGAGGCGTATGGTGGCGGTTCCACTTAAGACTTCGCGAATTTTGTGGCAACGATGATTCAATACAAAAAGGAGAACAGATACGTGCAAACAAAAGCACTTTCCCCGCAACTGCTACACAAGATGGACGCCTACTGGCGTGCGGCGAACTACATTTCGGTGGGTCAGATCTATCTTTACGACAACCCCCTTCTGAAGCGGCCGCTAACGCTCGCGGATGTGAAGCGCATGCTGTTAGGACACTGGGGCACGACCCCCGGGCAGAACTTTATTTATGTGCACCTTAACCGGGTCATAAAGAAGTACGACCTCAATATGATCTACGTCTCCGGTCCCGGTCACGGCGGACCGGCCGTCGTCGGTAACACCTACCTCGAAGGTACCTACAGCGAGGTCTATCCCAACGTCAGCCAGGATGAGGCCGGTTTGCAAAAACTGTTTCTCCAGTTTTCGTTTCCCGGCGGCATTCCAAGCCACGCATCGCCAGAGTGTCCGGGCTCCATCCACGAGGGCGGCGAGCTTGGCTATTCGCTAAGCCACGCGTTCGGGGCCGTGTTCGACAACCCGGATCTCATTGTCGCCTGCGTCGTCGGCGACGGCGAAGCGGAAACGGGGCCGCTGGCGACCGCCTGGCAGTCCAACAAGTTTCTCAATCCGGTAAGCGATGGCGCGGTATTGCCAATTTTGCACCTCAATGGTTACAAGATTAGCAACCCCACCGTTTCAGCCCGCATCGAGCATGAGGAGCTGGAACAGTTTATCCGTGGCTGCGGCTGGACTCCGCACTTTGTCGAAGGTCACGAGCCGGAAGCAATGCATCAACTCATGGCCAGTACGCTGGAAAAAGTCGTTGCGGATATTCGGCAAATCCACAGCAATGCGCGCGACAACAACGACACCACGCGGCCGCGCTGGCCAATGATCGTGCTCAGGTCGCCCAAGGGCTGGACCGGGCCGAGGATCGTCGATGGGCTGCAGATCGAGGGCAGCTTCCGGGCGCACCAGGTGCCACTTCACCCCAGGGCCGACCCAAATCACCTCAAGCTGCTGGAAGAGTGGCTCACGAGCTACCGGCCAGAGGAACTGTTTGATGAACAAGGCCGCCTGATAACGGAGCTGGCAGAATTGGCGCCCCAGGGCGAGCGCCGTATGGGTGCGAATCCTCACGCTAACGGTGGCATGCTGCTGCGCGATCTGCGCATGCCGGATTTTCGCGACTACGCGGCTGACGTGCCCACCCCGGGTGAGCCCGGCATCGGCGACACCCGTGTGCTCGGGCCTTTCCTGCGCGATGTGGTGAAACTCAACGATGAGCAGCGGAATTTCCGGGTCTTTGGCCCGGACGAGACGCTTTCCAACGGCCTGGAAGCGCTGTTTGAAGTGACCTCGCGTCAATGGGACGGCATCACTGAGCCGTACGACGTATCTCTCGCACCTGCCGGGCGGGTGCTGGAAATGCTCAGCGAGCACCAGTGCGAAGGCTGGTTGGAGGGCTATCTACTCACCGGAAGGCATGGGGTATTCAACTGCTACGAGGCGTTCATCCACATCATCGATTCGATGTTTAACCAGCACGCCAAGTGGCTGAAGATCACGGCGCAGCTGCCGTGGCGGCGCAAGATTGCCTCACTCAACTACCTGCTGACCTCGCATGTCTGGCGCCAGGATCATAATGGCTTTACCCACCAGGACCCCGGTTTCGTCGATCACGTCGTCAATAAGAAGGCCGAGGTAGTGCGGGTGTATTTTCCGCCGGATGCCAATTGCTTATTGTCGGTGATGGACCACTGCCTGCGTAGCCGGCATTACGTCAACGTTGTGATTGCAGGCAAACACCCGGCACCGCAGTGGCTGACGATGGACGCCGCCGTCAAGCACTGCAGCGAAGGTATCGGCATCTGGCAGTGGGCCAGCAACGACCAGGCAGTGGCGCCCGACGTGGTGATGGCATGCTGTGGCGACGTGCCCACGCTCGAGACGCTGGCCGCCGTCGCCATCCTGCGCGAGCATCTGCCGGAGTTGAAAGTCCGCGTGGTCAATGTCGTCGATCTGATGAAATTGCAGCCGCCCAGCGAACACCCACACGGCTTGAGCGACATGGATTTCGACGACCTCTTCACCAAAGATAAGCCGGTGATCTTCGCCTACCATGCCTATCCGTGGTTGATTCACCGCTTGACTTACCGCCGTACCAACCACCACAACATCCACGTTCGCGGCTATAAAGAAGAGGGCACCATTACCACGCCCTTTGACATGACGGTGCTGAACGAATTGGACAGATTCCATCTCGTGATGGACAGCATCAACCGCCTGCCGCAGACGGGAGACAAAGGTATTTACCTGAAGCGGCAGCTTAAGGACAAGCTTATCGAACACAGGCAGTACATCAACAAGCACGGAGAGGACATGCCGGAGATCCGGGACTGGAAGTGGGTCAACACTCAATAACCGCCGCCCACGATAGAGCTAGTACATACGATGCCGGAACAACCATCCGGCCAGCGCCAGTGTCACCACGCCAATGATGGCCATCGGCCAGTACTGGTGGATCAGCAGCGCATAGCTATTGCCTTCCAGGGTTACGCTACGCACTACTACCAAAAAATAGCGCAGCGGATCGAGATAGGTCAGCCACTGTACCGCCTGCGGCATATTGGCGATGGGGGTAGAGAAGCCGGAGAGAATGATGGCCGGTACCAAAAACAGGAAGGCGCCGAGTACCGCCTGCTGCTGCGTCACGGCGATGGAGGAGATCATCAGTCCGACGCCCACGGCCGAGAGTATGAACAGCGCGAGCCCCAGATACAGCGCACCGAGACTGCCGCGTATGGGAATGTCGAAAAATACCACCATCAGCACCATGACCAGCGTGGCCTCCAGCAGGCCGATGACAATACCGGGAATAGCCTTGCCGATGAGGATTTCCAGCGGCCGCAGGGGCGTCACTAATAACTGGTCGAAGGTGCCCGCTTCGCGTTCCCTGGCAACGGACAGTGCGGTCACCAGCAGGGTCACGACCAGGGTCAGCAGGCCAACAATACCGGGCACGATAAACCACTGCGACTGCAAGTTTTCGTTATACCAGGCACGCGTCTGCAGGCTCGCCAGCGAACCCGTTTTACCCTGCGATTCCTGCCAGCTGCGGTTGTACTCCAGCACTATGCTGCGCAGGTAGTTCATCGCGGTCATCGCCGTGTTCGAGTTACGGCCATCCAGTATCGCCTGTAACGAAGCGCTTTCGCCCTGCAATAACTCGGCACTGAAACGCTGACCGATGTGCAGCACTAACAGTACCTTGCGGTTATCTAGCAACGCTGCGACTGCGCCGTCGTGATCGATATGCTCAACTACCTGGAAATTGGGTGAGCCCTCAATGCGGCTGACCAGTTCCCGCGATGCGCCGCCGCTATCCTCGTTATAGATCGCCACCGGCACATTGTTGAGGTCATAAGTCGCGGCAAACCCGAATATCAACAGTTGCAAAATGGGTGGGCCAATGATGACAAAGCGGCTGCGCTTGTCGCGTAACAGGGCCAGAAACTCCTTGCTGGCGATGGCGAAAATGAG
>JBBKXJ010000102.1:0-9546 GCA_037969395.1 Pseudomonadales bacterium | reverse complement strand
AGGTCATACGATCACTTTGAACAACAGGCTGCATACGTATTCATTGCACAACCACATATGCAGTTTATTGTTTTGTTTCAACCACCCACTTATGATGCGGTAGGTGAAAAGATAACGACTAATGCCGGGAGGTGAAGTAAAGTGCCCGCCCACCGCGTTAGTAACGTGGTGCTTTCTGTCAAGCTGAAGTGAGGAGTGCTATGTTTCCGTATATAGTCGCCGATGTCGGTGGTACCAACGCTCGTTTCGGTCTGGTAACAGGTAAAGATACGACTGCCGCTGGTTTTGCAATCGATGAACGGCGTTCTCTGAATGCGGCAGACTTTGATAGTTTTGAAGACTGCCTGCAAGCCTACCTCACCAGCCTGGGCGGTATTCGCCCGGTCAGCGCCTGTATCGCGATTGCCGGACCTATCAGCGGTGATCGGGTATCGATGACTAACCGCAACTGGCAATTTTCCAGATCCGGCCTGCGCCAGCGGCTGCAGCTTGACCGTAGCGAAGCCGACAACCAGCTGGCGCCGCAGAGCCGCCCGTTCCTGATTTGCAAGGAAGATGTCAGCGACCAGGGCAGTCTCGATCTTGTCATTGCGGCGCTAAAGCAGCATTTAACCGCGTAGCGAAAATCTTGGGGGCTTGCCCCCGAGTTGGATAGCTTACAATGGCATCAGCCATTGCGGGGGATCCAGCTTATGGAGTTGCGTCGAAATACGCACCATGTTTTCAGGATTCCGGTGAATTTGAAGCTGCAAATGACAGTTGATGACAAGATTTTCGCGATGGGAGATTGCGCTGCCTGTCCGATGAAGGATAACGAACACAATGTGCCACCACGCGCGCAAGCGGTGCACCCGCAGGTTTTGCTGCTACTGAAGTCGATCACCTGTATGCTCAAGAACAAACCGTTGCCGGAGTACGCGTACGGTGACTTTGATTCCCTGGTTTCCTTGAGCGAGAATAGTGCGGTAGGTAATTTAAGGCCATGTGACGCCACGCAGCTTCTCCCATAGCGGCCATGACCAAGGGCACCTGTAGTGCCCAAACAAAGCGAGAATTAATCGCGGTTATTCAACTCGATTCAAACCAGGAAAACCAGGCAATATGCATTCATTACCCATCAAAACCGCAGTGCTTGGTTATGGCTTTTCAGCTAAAACCTTTCATATTCCTTTTATTACCAGTTTGCCTGAATTTGATTTAGTCGCCATTAGCAGTAGTCAACGTGAAGCGGTCATCGATGCCTGGCCCACGGTGCAACATTACATTACTGCGGACGAACTATTGGAGCATTCCGACGCCGAATTGGTCATTATTACCGCGCCCAATGAGGTGCATTTTTCGTTAGCCAAAAATGCGCTGGAAAACAATAAGCATGTTGTCCTTGAAAAACCCTTTGTAACCAATGTAGCCGATGGCAAGGCATTGATTGCATTGGCAGCCGGAAAGAAACGGCTACTGAGTGTTTTTCAGAACCGTCGGTGGGACGGTGATTTTTTGACGCTAAAAAAATTAATTGAAGAGCAGCAGCTGGGACAGGTCAAGAGTTTTGAATCGCATTTTGATCGCTTTCGCCCCGAGGTGCGTCAACGCTGGCGTGAGCTGGCAAGCGATGGCGGCGGTATCCTGTTTGATTTAGGTCCGCACCTGATTGATCAGGCGTTACAACTGTTTTCTATACCGGATGCCATTACTGCCCAGTGTTTGCTGATGCGAGAAGGCTCATCCAATGTCGATTATTTTAATGTGATGCTGCATTACCCCGATAAACTAGCTCTCTTGCATTGCGATTTGTTTAGCGCGGGGCCGAATAAACGCTTTAGCGTAAAAGGTACCCAAGGCAATTACGAAAAGCTTGGCCTGGATCCACAGGAAGCACGATTAATTGCCGGAGTATTGCCCAACGAGGCAAATTGGGCCGATGAAACAGCCGAACAATACGGTCGCCTTTTTTTCGCTGAAAGTGGTGAGGTAGTGCCAACTGAACGAGGTGGCTATCAGACGTATTTTAAAGTCATGGCCGACGCCATTCGCTCTAATAAGCCGGTACCGGTGAGTGCCGAAGAAGCCTTGTGGGGCATTAAACTGATTGAGCTTGCGATGGAAAGCAGTCGTTTAGGCAAGACCCTGGCAGTCAGGTAGTAGCGATAATAGCCCGGGAAACCTGCAGGCTGCAGATATTTTATGCTCCAACGCACTAACGACCACGTTAACCCACTGAATTGGCGTATCGAGGTGTCGTTATAGAAGAGCCGCACCCTTCGAACAAAAGCCGTCTTTTCTTCAGTCAATACTGTGTTTCGCTGCACTTTTAGTATCCGTTGTGACAACTTTTTACAGGTACTATGAACCGAGGCCTACCAGGGCACACATGGACGCGCTAAGATGAAGCCATAAGCGCTGATAAAGGAAAATGGATAGTGATGCAATGCTTTGATGCGTTCAAAGACGCTCATGGCAACCCTGGCCAGCACAAAGAGCCACTGACTGGCTTTGATACCCCGATGCTAAAAAACTGGCTAGCAAATACAGTGATGCCATTTGTTACAACACTGTGGAAATCTATATGGGCTCTGGCGTCGGGTATTTGTGAAACTCGTGGACATCTGCCAGAACCGAGCCCGAAAAATCGATAGCCACTAGGTCAAAGCTTCGGCGCCGGACCTTCAGCCCCAGATAATGGCGCGCGCGGGTCGCCTCTGTCTTCGTCAGCCTCTCATGATTGCGTATAAGCTGCAGGATCAAGCGCTCATTGTAATCCCTTATAGCCGTTTGGTTCGAACCCTTCTGGAGGTTCGAAAATAGCAGTGCTTCTCGATCCGAATGCACCGCCCCAGATGTCGTATCTTTCCAATCACTCAATTTTCTGTCCAAGCGCGAGCGGACTAGCATTGTAGCTACCGGCCGACGGCGGCCGTCGGCTGGTCGCGGTCGCGGTCGCGGGGGCGCCGGCGAGCGGCAAGTCGACCAAGACCGCTGACATCGCAGCGGCGGTCAACGCGGCAGGGCGCCGGGCGTGCATGATCCCCATGGACGGCTTTCATCTTGACAATCGGCTCCTCGACGCCCGTGGCCTGCGCCATCGCAAGGGTGCGCCCGAGACATTCGACGCCGAGGGATTCATCGCGCTGATGCGCCGGGTCAAGGACGGCGGCGAGGTCGTCTACCCGCTTTTCGATCGCACGCGTGATCTTGCCGTGGCCGGTGCTGCGGCGATCGGGGCCGATTGCGACTTGGCGATTATCGAGGGCAACTACCTGCTTTTCGACGAGGCACCCTGGGAGGCGCTGGCGCCGCTGTGGGACATCTCTATCTGGTACGACGTGCCCGAAGCCATATTGCTCGAACGCTGCGTGCAACGCTGGCTTGATCATGACCACACGCCCGAAGACGCGCGGGCCCGGGCCGAAGGCAACGACATGGCCAACGCGCGCCGCATTGCCGATGCGCGTCTGCCGGCCGATGTGACGCTGAAATGCTGAAATTGTGACATAGGAGGAAAGGCCGTGTTGGATATTTCCAAGAACGATCACGCCGCGCTGGCGAACTGCATTCGGGCGCTGGCCATCGACGCGGTGGAGGCCGCCAATTCCGGCCATCCCGGTGCGCCATGGGTATGGCCGATATCGCTGCCGTGCTCTATTCACGGCATCTGAAATTCGACGCCGCGTATCCCGACTGGCCCGATCGCGACCGGGTGATCCTGTCGAACGGGCATGCGTCGATGATGCTTTATGCACTACTCTACCTCACCGGCACGCCGGAGATGACGCTGGACGAGATCAAGTCGTTTCGTCAGTGGGGCTCACGCACCGCGGGGCATCCCGAATTCGGCCATGCGCCGGGGATCGAGACCACCACCGGACCGTTAGGCCAGGGCCTTGGCAACTCCGTCGGATTCGCCCTTGCGGAATGGCGTCTGCGCGAGGAGTTCGGTGCCGATCTCTGCGATCATCGCACCTGGGTTTTCTGTGGCGATGGTTGCCTAATGGAAGGGGTTGGGCAAGAGGCGGTGTCGCTCGCCGGGCATCTCGGGCTAGGGCGGCTGAACGTGCTCTATGACGATAACGGCATCTCCATCGCTGGCAGCACCGCGCTTGCCTTCACCGAGGACACCGAGGCGAAATTCGCGGCGCTTGGCTGGCACGTGCAGGCGGCCGACGGCCACGACGACGACGACGGCTCGGGCCGCTATGTCGGCTATGGCGTTCGCGAGTTTGCCATGGGCGCCGCCCTCAACGGCCTGGCGCTGCACGGCGGCGTGATCGCCTATGGCGGCACGTTTCTGGTGTTCTCCGACTACATGCGAAACGCCATCCGGCTGGCGGCGATGAACCGCAAGCGTGTGGTGTTCGTCATGACCCACGATTCCATCGGCCTTGGCGAGGACGGGCCGACGCATCAGCCGGTCGAGCACCTGGCCAGCCTGCGCTCCATCCCCGGCCTACAGGTGCTGCGCCCGGCCGATGTGGTCGAGACGCTGGAGGCCTGGCACGTCGCGCTTACGTCAACAAATGCCGCCTCGCTGCTGGCGCTTTCGCGCCAAGGTGTCCCGCAACTGCGCCTCGCGGATGCCGGTGAAAACCTGACGGCCCGTGGCGGCTATGTCCTGCGCGAAGCGGATGAGCCCCGCGACGTGACCCTGATCGGCACCGGCACGGAAGTGCACCTGGCGGTCGAGGCGGCAGAGGAGCTTGCCGGGACGGGCGTGAATGCCGCGGTGGTTTCGTTGCCGTCGTGGGACCTGTTCGAGGCGCAAGAGACCGACTATCGAGACAGCGTCCTCGGCACCGCGCCGCGCATCGCCGTTGAGGCGGCGAGCCCCTTAGGATGGACCCGCTACGTCGCCACCGAGGACGACATGATCGGCGTGCGGGGCTATGGCGCTTCGGCGCCGGCCGAGCGCATCTATCAGGAGTTCGGCATCACCAGGGACGCCATCGTGGAACGCGCCAGGGCTATCGTCCGCGGCTGACAGAAAAACAGGAGAATCGCTATGAAAAGCCTACTTGATCAACTGAGAGAGATGACCGTGGTGGTGGCCGACACCGGCGCCATGGATGCGGTCAAGCGCTACAAGCCGGTCGACTGCACGACCAATCCCTCACTGGTTTTGGCCGCGCTGAAGGACCCGGCGTCGGAGGAATTGATCGCCCGCGAAATCGAGGCGGGCCGCCGTGCCGGCAAGACAGCCCATCACGTGACTGATATCCTGACCGTCGCCGTGGGCGCAGAGCTGTCCAAGCTGGTTCCCGGCCGCGTTTCGACCGAAGTCGACGCCCGTCTGTCCTTCGATACAAACGCCTCTATCGCGCGGGCGGGGGCCATTTTGGCCGAATACGCCGAGCGTGGGGTCGGCAAGGATCGCATTCTGATCAAGCTCGCCTCGACCTGGGAAGGGATACAGGCGGCGGAAACCCTTCAGGGTGAGGGGATAGCCTGCAATTTGACGCTGCTCTTTTCGATGGCTCAGGCCGTCGCCTGCGCGAACGCGGGGGTCTTCCTGATCTCGCCGTTCGTCGGCCGCATCACTGACTGGCACAAGAAAGCCGAAGGCCGCGACTCCTATCCGCCCGAGGAAGACCCCGGCGTGCTCTCGGTCCGGCAGATCTACGACTACTACAAGGTTAATGGGATCAAGACGATTGTGATGGGCGCATCGTTCCGCACCGCCGATCAGATCAAGGCGCTCGCGGGCTGCGACAACCTGACGATTTCACCGGCACTGCTGGACGAGTTGGAAAGTGAGGAAAGCACGCTGCCGCGGAAATTATCACCGGATCAGGCGAGCGGTCTGCCACCGGTGACGATGGACGAGAAAACCTTCAGATGGCAAGTGAACGCCAACGCCATGGCGACGGAGAAGCTGGCCGAAGGGATCCGGAACTTCGATGCCGATCACGAACGACTGATCGCGTTGGTTGCAGAACGGATGGGCGCAAAGTAGCGGCAGTTTGGATGGACTGCGCTTGCGGTCAGCGAAAGCACATTGTGCCTTGCCCCGAAAGGCGACCGCCGAGCCGAAGGGATCGGGAGGGCTCTTAGCCTCATGCGATCCTTGAAAGGCACGGCCGGGACCTGCGGTTGGCGCCCGCCAAAGATCGGGGCGCTTGCGAGCACTGAGAATAAAATCTATGCAAATCAAACAGCAGTCTATTGATATTCCCACCCAAACCGGTGTCATGCGTTGTTACGTTTATCGACCTGCACGTGAAGGGAAATTTCCCGCCATTATTCTTTATTCGGAAATATTTCAACATACCGCTCCAATCGCCAGATCAGCTGCAATAATGGCATGCCATTGTTTTGTAGTGCTGGCCCCTGAAGTTTTTCATGAATTTAATCCTATCGGCACCGTACTGGGTTATGATAATGCAGGTTAGGACAGGGGCAATCAGGACAATGTGCAGAAACCTTTAGCAGCGCATGATTCAGATAAATCAGCTATCATCGATTACTGTCAAAAGTCAGCGTTTTGCTCAGGGGAGTTGGGCGCCATGGGGGTGTGTTTGGGCGGCCACTTAGCGTACCGGGCTACGCTTAATTCTAAAATAAAGTCGGCTTTTTGCCTGTCTGCAACCGATATTCATAGCAACACGTTGCCTGTCGAAAAAGCACAGCAAAGTCTTGCACGAATGGCAGAAATTGAAGGTGAAGTGCACTTCGTATGGAGCAAACAAGACTCTCATGTGCCACATGAAGGAAGACTTGCAATCTACAACAAATTATACTCCGACGGAGGATTTGGCGTGTGTATTAACCGGCCTCGAGGTTGGAGTCGCGATAACAAATAGTGATACGAAACGGATGGTGACATATGGCTAGCAGTAGCAAACCCTGGAATCTGGTCGCTGACATAGGCGGCACCAATGCCCGCTTCGGCGTGCAAAACTACGAAACCAGTAATCTGTCAGATATCAAGAAATATTCGGTCAGTGAGCATGCGCAGTTTGAAAGTGCACTAAAACACTTGCTGCGCGATGTCGCCGATCTGGGGTGTTGGAATCCTGTGCCGAAGGCGGTATGTCTTGCGGTGGCCTGTCCGGCAGAAGCCGAAACGGTGCAATTTACCAATAGTCCCTGGACTATCGAGCGTCAAGCAATCTCCAAGCTGTTGGATGGTGCCCGGGTAGATTTCATCAACGATTTCGGCGCGGTCGGCTACGCCGTTACAGACCTCAAGCCCGGGGACTGGCGCCAGATAGGCCAGGGCAGCGCGACGCCGGGCACGCCAATCGCGGTGCTGGGGCCTGGCACCGGCCTGGGGGTTTGTTCCCTGATCCCGGCGGGTGCGGGTTTTCAGGTGGTACAAGGTGAAGGCGGCCACGTGGACTTTGCCCCCATCGATGCCCGGGAAATCGCAGTACTGGAAATTCTTAGCAGTCGCTTTGGGCGAGTCTCGGTTGAGCGGTTGCTGTCCGGCTCTGGAATTGTCAATATTTACCAGGCGCTGGCCCAGTTGGACAAAAAAGACCCGGTCTTCGAAACCCCCGCAGAAATTACCGAGGCCGCATCAAAAGGCACGGACACGCTGTCAGTGGAATCCCTGCAGTTGTTTTGTCGTGTGTTGGGTGCAGTGGCAGGCAACCTGGCGCTGACGCTCGGTGCCAAAGGCGGTGTTTATATTGCCGGCGGTATCGTGCCTCGCTTTGTCGATTTCTTCGAGCAAAGCGACTTTCGCCATCGCTTCGAGAGCAAGGGGCGTTTCAGCAACTATCTCGCCAGCATACCTACTCGTTTGATTACCAAGGACGACCTCGGCCTGGCCGGAGCCGTTAAAAAATTAAACCTGTCGGAGTTATAAATGAGCAGATCATCAAGAGAAATTTTGGCGTTAGCGGCGGCCGTTCCATGCAGATATTTTACGCTCCAATGACGGGAAACGACGTGTTGTCCGCCCTTGAGTGCATCAGGGTGGCGGCGAAGCCTGCCCCAAATAGGTGGGTTGAGCGATCTCAACTGACTGGCCGGTCTGGGTGAGCATGCCCTGCGCGTCGACCCGAAGCGCTACGACGCTTTTGGAACGCTCATTTGCCACAAGCAGCAGCTTTTCATTATCGAGCAGTAAAAAGAAACGCGGCCAATGCCCCTGGGTGTCGATGTGTTGCAGAATATTCAATGTGCCGTCGCTTGCAATTTCAAACACCGCAACGCTGTCATGACCTCGGTTGGAGCTATATAGGCGCGTGCCATCTTTATTGATCGCAATATGGGCCGCCTGGCTCGGCCCATCGAAATCTTCGGGTAGCGTACTTATTTTCTGCACCCTCTCCAGCCGGCCGTCTCGGTTCCGTTTTGCAAAGACGATCTGATTGCTTAATTCATTAATCAGGTACACCCAGTCACGCTTTGGGTGAAATACCATGTGCCGGGGACCGGCACCCGGTTTGGATTTGAGCGCCGTGAACCCTGTGCCGATATGGCCATTGGATGGGTTAAACGGATAAGCCATGACCTGATCCGTGCCGAGGTCCACCGCATACAGGAACTTGGCCTCCGGGTCCCACTGAGCCCAATGGGCGTGCGGGCCCTCTTGCCGTTTGGCGTTGGGGCCGCGACCTCGATGCTGCAACACGGTCGGGTTCTCTACTAGCGCACCGGCATCGTTCAGCTTGAATACCGCGACGTTGCCGGTGCTGTAATTGGCCACTGCCAGGTGCTGCTCGTTCGGACTTAGCGACAGGTAACAAGGGTTCTCGCCCTGTGAGGAAAGTACATTGATCGCTGTAATTGACGCATTTGCCAAAATGCGCTTAAAGCTCCTCACCTGGCCCTCTTGCCCTTCTTCGACAAAATACAGCCGCGTCCCATCGCTACTCAGGGCACCAAAGGACGGATTGTTCATTTGGGTCAGTAGAGTGGGTTGGCTAAAGGATAGTGTTTCAGTGTTATAAGCAAAGCGGTAAACTCCTCGGCTATTCCCGCTCGTGTAAGTGCCAGCGACTAGCTCTATGATTTTTTGCGGAGCTTTTGTGGGCGTGGGTGATTGCTCAGCTTCAGAAGACGCGGTTGACAAGAACATCAGGCATAGCACGCAAAGAATCCGCGCGGGGGTATAGTGAGGGGCGTTGTAAGCGAAATCCGGGCGCGACATTGGCGTTTATCCAAAAGGTTGAGCACGCTATATCATCTACAGTGAGCAGGTGAATATCAACGAGCATAGAAGATATAGGCAAGCCATATTCAAACAAACAAACTCAACACAATGCAACATGCCAATCCTGTTAGCGATATAAGTGTTGTCATCACCGTCCAGGATTTAAGGGTATCTTTTTCGTCCATACCGAGATATCGACTCACCAACCAAAATCCCGAGTCATTAACATGGGAGAGTATGCTGGCGCCCGATGAAATGGCGATCACCAGCACGCCGAGGCTGGCAGCAGACATGGGTTCCAGTTCGAGTATAGGAGCTATTAATCCTGCAGCAGTGATCATCGCTACCGTTGCAGAACCTTGTGCAACCCGGGTAACCGCGGCGATTAAAAACCCTAAAATAATAATCGGGAATTGCGCACCGACCAGCAACTCCGCCAACATTTCGCCCAC
>JBBKXJ010000101.1:0-13633 GCA_037969395.1 Pseudomonadales bacterium | reverse complement strand
GTTTTTTCCGCTCTAGCGGCATAGATTTAGCAGAGCACAAAGAGGGTGAGAGAACGGCAATAGTCACAGATGGCTTCCCGGTAAAGTAGTAGAGAAACACGCTATTTTACAGTAACGTTTTTGACTAAAAACTAATCTACTAGATTATTGTTAGGTCGTTTTATTGGATATGAGGTGGTACCCTAATTTGAACCACGCCAAAATTTGATTATTTCGGCGGCATTGCTCTGCCCCGACTTATTGAGAAATTACATTTTGGTGGCCGCTTTTACATGAATCTTGGCCGGGGGCCGTTTTGATGTATTGGCGTATCAGGCGTTTGGTCTGGGCCCGGGAGTAGCCTGTTACCTTCATCAGGTAGCGGGTGACGGTTCCCCGGTCAGGTTTGCCCAGCTGCAAGTATTGGTGCTTCACCAAGGTTTTCTGTACCCAGCGGTAGCGCTCAGGCTTATCCGCTGCCACATTGAAGATTACTTCCTGTGTGCCGTCGAGAAATTGTTTGACGGCATCCAGGGTGTTCAGTTGTTCTAAGCTCATGATCGTTTTCATCCGCCGATCATGAACGACAACAAGGGCTATTTCAGGCTCATTTTATATTGGAAACAGCTTCCTGGGTTTTCCTCCGTTTCAGGCTTATCTCATATTGGAAAAGACTAGTCCTAGCCTGATGGCCACTTTATAGGTACTATCCGCCGGCAGACTTTTCAGACGACAAACAAAGAGCGACAGGCAAGGAGCCGTTCGCAGCTAGCGTAATAGCCCTTTTATCCGGACTATCCTCTTAAAGCAGTTATGTTGATTTCAGGATCTTCAGACATTATTACCGCTATAGATAACCGTGAACTGGACAGCGGTGAAACCATTCAGGTGCTCACGCTACGTGACAACAAAGTCATGATCATCACGGAAACAGCCATCGGCTTATACAACAGCCTTGAACTCTTCCTTGATCCGCTAGCGGATGGCAAACTTGGTTATGCCGATCTGCCAGAAGGCCAGACGCTCAATTGGATCAACGGATCCATCGTGCAGGAGTACATGGCGGGCTATATTAGTCTCGGCGACAATAAAGTCATCCTGATAACTCCGAATGCGATCCGGCTATTCAGCAACAAACACAATGCCTTGCGTAATCTTGATGCCATCGTGCAGCTAGATATAGCCATACCTGCATCGGCCAGTGATCAAGGCAGCTAGAGAGATTTAACCGACCGGGAGAGACCGGCGCCACTGAGGTGATCAATGATACCTGACAAACACAAAGCGATACGCATGATTTTTGCCGCATTCGACTGCGCCTTTGGCGGCAATGAAGGAAGTGATGAAGCGTGGATAGCATTTTGCGATTCATACGACGTAGCCGAATTTAAGGGTGCTGACTATGAGCTTGATAATATTCCGAGCGAGTATCAGATTGTCATGGCCGCGGGTATATCCAGGGAAGAGATTATGGAAGCTACCGGAGTGGACCCGACCAGCGATAGAGCCTGACGGAAAACAATGCTCATGATCAACTGCTTCAACCACCGTTGTGTGTCGTTAGATTTACGACTGGTGGTGGTAGACTTGTTGTTAGCAAAGACGCATTCCATTGTCTGACGGTTCTTGATGCAAGCCGTTAACCTAATCGACAGACCCGCTATTAATAAGGTAATACAAGTCACGAATGCCGAATGATCCTATACTCGTAACAGACCAGCTGGACAGAATCATCCATGACCTGCGCATATCGGTGACAGACCGCTGCAATTTTCGTTGCAACTACTGTATGCCGAAAGAGATATTCAACTCGAAATACCGGTTCCTTGCCCGAGACAAGCTACTGACCTTTGAGGAGATTCATCGCCTCGTTACCCTGTTCGCGGATCTGGGTGTCAAGAAACTGCGCCTAACCGGTGGGGAGCCTCTGTTGCGACGGAATCTTGAACGCTTGATCGAAGCGTTGGCTTCTATTTCTGAGATCGAGGACATCAGTCTAACCACCAACGGCTCGTTGCTGAGCCGCGAGAAGGCGCAAGCTTTGAAGGATGCCGGACTTAAGCGAATCACGGTCAGCCTCGATGCGCTGGATGATGAAACCTTCATGGCCATGAACGACGTGGGTTTCCCCGTTAGCAAAGTGCTGGAAGCCATCGACAATGCGGAGGCGGTTGGCTTGACACCGGTCAAGATTAATATGGTGGTAAAGAAAGGCGTCAATGACCACAGCATCATGGCAATGGCACGTTCTTTCCATCGCACCGGGCATATCCTTCGTTTCATCGAATACATGGATGTTGGGCACTCTAACGGCTGGAATATGGACGATGTAGCGTCCGCCCGCGAAATTGTGCAGTTGATCAACACCGAGATGCCAATCGAACCGATGGACGAAAATTACTACGGTGAAGTTGCAAACCGCTGGCGCTTCAAGGACGGTGGGGGCGAAATTGGCATCATCGCATCAGTCACGCAACCATTTTGCGGGACTTGTACGCGGGCCCGTCTCTCGGCAGAAGGGCAGCTCTACACCTGCCTGTTCGCCACCGATGGGCATGACCTGCGCAGGTTGCTGCGTGATGGGGCTTCTGACGGTGAGATTTCAAAAGTGATTGCGTCAATCTGGATTAAGCGCACAGACCGCTATTCGGAGCTTCGTAGTTCGGTGACCGTCAAACTGCCAAAAATCGAGATGTCCTACATTGGGGGGTGAGGAAGATTGCGGTAAACCTATCGGGGTGGCGTCACGCTTTCTATTATTACTTAGTACAATCGCAGTAGTAACAACGACAGCTGCCAGGGAATGATCAAAATTACCGCCTCTTCGGCAAAATCTGGAGGTGCATTCTGGTTCGTGTTGGCTCCCAAGTGGATAATTTAAAGCACTTTTAATCGCATTATCAGTCGGAAACTCGAAAGCTATTCTCGCAGTTCTGTTTTGGCGTTGAAAACGCGTGTGTAAGGAGGCCAGTTAAATCCAATGAGCGATATCATGTGGGCTTGGACGGGCATCATCGGAGGACTTATCGTCCTGGTCGGTGGTGGCGAGTTGTTGGTACGTGGAGCGTCGAAACTGGCGGCCGCCATTCGAATCTCTCCGCTAGTGATTGGGCTGACGGTTGTGGCTTTTGGAACCAGTGCACCGGAATTAGCCGTATCGGTTCAGGCGTCACTCGCAGGAAAGGCTGACCTGGCGGTCGGTAATGTTGTCGGCAGCAATATTTTCAATGTGCTGCTTATTCTTGGTTTGTCAGCCCTCATCATCCCGCTGGTTGTTGCAAGTGAATTTGTCCGTCGCGACGTCCCGATCATGATTGGGGTTTCGGTACTCCTGCTTTTGCTAAGCCTTGATGGCAGTATTAGCCGGTTGGATGGAGGATTGCTGTTTGCCGGGATCGTGTCCTACACTTGGTGGTGCATTCGAGCAAGCCGAAAGGAAAGCGCTGCTGTCCTGGCGGAATTTGCCAGGGAGTTTTCCGGGGAGTCTCCAAAACCACCCGCCATCTGGCGCGATATCGCTTTCATCGCAGTTGGCCTGGTGCTACTTGTTGCCGGTTCAGGCTGGCTGCTTGAAGGGGCGGTAACTATCGCCACGAGTTTTGGGGTGAGCGAATTGGTGATTGGATTGACAATTATCGCGGCGGGAACTTCATTGCCGGAAGTTGCGACATCAGTGATTGCTGCAATCAAGGGCGAGCGGGATATTGCCGTCGGTAACGTGATCGGCAGCAACCTCTTCAACATTCTCTGCGTCCTCGGATTAGCAGGCCTGATTGCACCGGGTGGCGTTGCGGTCAACGATACTGCTCTGAGGCTTGATATCCCGGTGATGATCGCCGTTGCGGTCGCTTGCTGGCCAATTTTCATCACCGGGAACTTGATCGCCAGGTGGGAAGGTGCCGTCTTTTTCTTCTACTATCTGACCTACACCAGTTATCTGGTGCTCGATGCGACCGGCCACGAATTCCGACACACATTGAGTAGTGTCATGTTGTTGTTTGTTATTCCGCTGACGGTTCTGACACTGGCGGTTGCTTTGTGGCGCAGTCGCAAAACCACAGCGGAAACCACGGATCTGAATTAATCGCACACGCGCAGGGGCTCTGTTGCAAAGAGTGACTTTCATGCATGATGGGCATAAATCCGATGGGTGCAGCACTACGCGCCTGTGACCCAAGAACGACTCAAATGGCACTGTCGGCCGCGATCAGGCCTGAGCCGGCAAACCGATGAGACAGGCTTACCGCGGTTTATTAGGCTGTTTGCAGACTCATACGCTACCGCTCACCGTCGGTCCGCACCTGCTCCCGTTGCGTTTGTGCTAACTTGCGTCAATATTCCAAGCTGCGGAGCTTCATCGTGATCGATCCAGCACTGCCGATAGAAAGGCCAGCGCACCCCAGCTTCCTGGAGGCTTTTTTCTATTGGTTAAAACTCGGTTTCATCAGCTTTGGCGGTCCAGCCGGGCAGATTGCCATTATGCATCAGGAATTAGTGGAGAAACGCCGCTGGATATCCGAGCAACGTTTTCTGCATGCGCTGAACTACTGCATGTTGTTGCCCGGGCCGGAGGCGCAACAACTCACCATCTATATCGGCTGGTTGTTGCACCGCACCATGGGCGGCGTCGTCGCCGGCACGCTGTTCGTATTGCCCTCTTTGTTTATCCTGACGGGGCTGAGTTGGGTTTACCTGGCCTTTGGCGACCTCACCTTTGTGCAGGGCGTGTTTAGTGGTATTAAGCCGGCCGTGGTCGCCATTGTTGTTTTCGCGGCCTGGCGTATCGGCGCACGGGCACTCATGAACAAAGTGCTATGGGCGTTTGCCGCTTGTTCATTCGTCGCCATCTTCGCGTTAAAGGTTCCTTTCCCCTACATCGTACTGGTCGCTGGCATCTTCGGCTACGTCGGAGGCCGGATCGCTCCCGACAAATTCAAACCAGGCAGTAGTCATGGCGCCGGTAAGAACAGCTACGGCCCGGCCTTGATCGACGATGACACGCCGACGCCGGCTCATGCGCGGCACAGTCATCGGCATTTAGCCAAGCTACTTTTCCTGGGGCTGACCCTGTGGGGTGTAGGGATGTGGTTGCTGCCACAGCCAACGCTGGCCAACATGGGCGCATTCTTCAGCAAGGCGGCACTGGTTACGTTTGGTGGCGCCTATGCCGTGCTGCCTTATGTCTATCAGGGTGGCGTCGAGACGTATGGCTGGCTTTCTGGCACCCAGATGGTTGATGGTTTGGCGCTCGGTGAAACCACACCGGGTCCGCTGATCAGGGTGGTCGCCTTTGTCGGGTTCGTTGGTGCCTGGACCAAGGAAATCCTCGGTCCGGACCAGCTCTTTCTGGCGGGCTTTACCGGCGCCGCAGTCGCCACATTTTTCACTTTTCTGCCAAGCTTCCTCTTCATCCTGGCCGGTGCACCACTGCTGGAGGCGACACATGGCAACCTCAAGTTCACCGCACCTCTGACCGGTATAACAGCCGCCGTGGTCGGGGTGGTGATGAACCTGGCACTGTTCTTCGGCTGGCACGTGCTGTGGCCAGAAGCCTCGCAGACCAAGCCTTTCGCTGGCAGCTTCGAATGGTTTTACGCCCTGCTGGTAATCGCCGCTTTTCTGGCTCTGTGGAAGTACAAGCAGGGTATTATGACGGTCATTGCCGTTTGCGCCGTGATCGGACTCATGCGGCAATATGTGATTATGTGAAGCACGAATCCCCCCAGGAGATAGGAGACAATGAGCGACGACATCGACCATGCACGACGCGACCTGCTTGGTGCGGCCGCCACAGTTGGCCTGCTGGCAGCAGCGCCGGTGGCGACCGCGACGGTATCCAGAGCGGAGACCATGCGCGCAATTCCCGCTTGCCACAGCTCCGAGAGCTTGAAACGTTTGTCTTTTAACCTCACAAAAAAAGCATTGCTTTCTTAGAAGAACAAGAGTACATAATGCAGCATAATTCGCGGGTCGAAGCAACTTTAAAACGTTGCGAAAACGCGCTATCGCTAGCAACGGTATACCTGCATTGGTGTATTAAGCTTAAGGGTGCAACGCCGGTAGAGTTAGGAAGAGAATGAGTGACCGCAACGGGAGCTTCAGCACGCGGTATCACAATCGCGTCAGACCAGGCGAGGTTATTGCCACGGAATTCAACACTCGCGCTGCAGCCGTTAGCGGAAAACCTGCCGAGCTATGTTATGACCCAATTTTTTTTAGGAGAAATCGCTATGTTTCACCAAACTCAGATTAAGCACACGTTGCAGGTGGCGTCGTTCAGTTCGTTGCTGTGCTCACTGATGCTGGCTGGACCTTTCGCTCATGCACAAGCACCAGTTCAAGAACAGGCGATAACACAGACCGCCGACGATCCAAAACTTCAGTGGGGGCCTTGTCCGCCTTTTTTGCCCAAGGGCTGCGGCATTGCGGTTCTTCACGGCGACCCTGCCAAAGAAAACCTGGATGTGTTCTTTAAAGTGCCTGCCAAATCAACCATTCCGCTGCATTGGCACACTTCGGCAGAACGGATGGTGCTGGTGGCGGGCGAACTTCATGTTACCTATGAGGGCCAGAAGAAGGTGGTTCTCAAACCCGGAACTTATGCGTATGGCCCCGCCAAACGACCACACGATGGCTACTGCACAAGCAAGGTGCCCTGCGTCCTCTTCATTGCCTTTGAGTCGCCGCTAGACGCCATCCCGGTCGAGGGCGCAGCGAAGTAGTGGTAAGGCGGCCCAACAAGGCGCTCCAAGAGTTACGCTAAATTCTGCAGAGTTGGACAAACCGGGGGCACGCAACCGTATCCAATCGTGATTCGCGACGACGCAGTCAATCAGAACCAGCGCGCGGGCGCTAAACGAGAGCATAAAATTCCGGGGGGCAGCTCCTGGTAGCCTTTTAACACAATAAATAACCAGCGATACTTTTGGTTTTCCCACGAAAGGTATCATTGATCATGAAAATATACGCCATAAAGGTCGCCCTTCGTGGGGTGAGTCCCATGATCTGGCGCCGGCTTCGAATTGGCGGCAACACCTCGTTGGCCAGCCTACATTACATCATTCAAATCACCCAAGGCTGGTCGGATGATCATCTTCATTTGTTTCATATCTATGGAAAAGACTACGGCGTATACAAGCCCGGTGGTATGGATTTCTCCGACAATGCTTATCAGGTGGTAATCGACGATTTTGGTTTTGAAGTCGGTGATCGATTCACCTATGAATATAACTTTAACGAAAACTGGTTGCACGATATCCGTGTTGAAGCCTTTGAAGAATTTTCTTCCAGGAAAAAGATACCCTTCTGCCTAAGCGGTAACGGCATGCCAGGTGCTACTGAATTCGACTATTATGACAAATTAGTAGATGTCCTTGCGATCATCGTCGATGAAAACGATACGACAACAACAGTGGGCGAGGTTCGTCGACGCATTGAAGAACTGGATACGTTGCACCTTAATCGTAAAAAGGTGAACCAGGCGCTCGTGCATTTGGATCTTGAGGATCCTACTATCGAACAACAATGCGTAGTGATTGGCTAATGCGAGGAAAGGGATATGCAGTTCAAAATTCAGATGATTATTCAAGATGAGCACGGCGAAACGAAAACTGAAGACATTATTACGTTGGACAAGCCAGGCGACAAGATAAGAGACGTTGGCCTATCGCTGCAGGAGTCACAAGAGTTACTGAAGGCGCTTCAGAAGACGATCATTTGCCATCAAGCCGAACACTATACAAAAGCCCATATTGCTTGCCCTCACTGCCAAAAAAAGCGACGAACAAAAGGCCAACACACGATTCAATACAGAACGCTGTTTGGTATCGTGGCAGTACGCAGCCCGCGAGTCTATCGCTGTCATTGTGAGGACGCGCCAACAAAAACCGTGAGCCTGTTAACGGACTGGCTTGTGGAGCATAATAGCCCTGAATTACAGTATATTGAGACAAAATGGGCCTCGTTAATGTCTTATGGACTGACAGTGGATTTACTGAAAGATATCCTCCCGGTCAGCGAGTCTCTCAATGCGGTGACTGTTCGCAATCATTTGCACAGTGTCGCTAAACGCCAGGAAATCGAGCTCGAAGGTAAACCAGACCACTTATCTGGCGCTCCCTATGAGTGGGAACAGCTGCCCAAACCCGGTAAGCCAATGGTCGTTGGCATTGATGGCGGTTATGTTCGAAACTGGCATGAGAAACGGTCGAATTTTGAAGTGGTCGTAGGAAAGTCATGGTCAAAAGATGTGGCCTCCAAACGCTTTGGCTCAGTCCAGATACATGACAGCAACCCAAGAAGAAGACTCATGAGCGTACTGTCAGATCAAGGCATGCAAGCCAATCATCAAATTACCTTTTTGTCAGATGGTGCTGATAACGTGAGAAGCCTTCAATACAATATGTATCCAGAGTCTGAGCATATATTGGATTGGTTTCATGTCACCATGCGGCTCACTGTTCTAAGTCAGTTCGCCAAGGGATTAGAAAATTCTGATCCCGAAGCCGGTGAGACCGTAAAGGCTGATCTTAAGAGTGCGAAGTGGTATCTTTGGCATGGTAATGTAGAAAAAGCATTATGGAAAATTGACGACTGTTGTTGGCTTTGTGATGACGATGAATTGCATTACGAGAAACGAAAGAAGTTCTACAAACATCTGGTCGAGATGTACACGTACATTCAAAACAATCGCCAAATGATACCGAACTATGGCGAGAAATACCGATACGGTGAAACCATATCAACCGCCTTTGTTGAGTCCACGGTGAATGAGGTTGTTGCCAAACGCATGGTGAAAAAACAACAGATGCAATGGACTCATGAAGGTGCCCACTATCTTTTACAGACGAGAACAGCGGTGCTTAACGGTAATCTACAGAGTACCTTTGAAAGATGGTATGCAAATTCGAAAATAGCGGATTCAGAGAAGGTAGCTGAAGAGCTTGAAATACAAAAAGCGGCCTAATTTATTTGGAAAGTGCCCCCGGAATTTTATACTTTCGTCCACTAGCGCGCGTTTCCAGCAGGACGCTAAGCAAGGCTGGTCGCAGCACATTCTATACGCCAGGCAAACTCTGACACACGGGACAAAAATACAGGCGGCGTGAATTGACACTGTCACGCATAATATTTGTGCCACAGTCGTAGCACTGGTGCCCGTCGCGCCCGAACACGGCAAAGCGCAGCTGCGCTCGGCTCAGGCCGTCAGCGCGCAGCGAACGAATCAGCGCCGGTTTATTGGTCAGACCCCTGGTTGTATAGCTGCGCTTGCTAACGCTGAGGCTGGCTCGCGCCAACACACCGCGCTGGCCACGAGTCAGCAGCGCCGGTTTAGCCCACGGATTCAAGCCGGCAAAAAACAGTATCTCGGCACGCAGATAGTTACCAATGCCCGCCAGAAATTGCTGATCAAGATACAGCGACGCCAGGCTACGGCCTGCAAAGCGCTTCTCCTGCAGGCGGTCGGCAATCGTTTGCCAGCGTAAACTCTCATCAAGAATATCGGGGCCGAGGCGGGCCAGAAACGGATGCTCGTGCAAATCGTCAGTTTGCCAAACGCTGATGTGCTATTAATGCTTCGGCTTACGCCCGCCGTGTAAAGATGGGCCAGTGCAAAAACTGCAATGCGTCAATAGTGTAGCGGCGTGCAAGACGATAGGCTCTCAACTATCATTGTTGAGTGAGCAGCAGGGATATTACGCCTGCAATGTTAATATTTGGCGGGCTGGCACAATCTGCTGCGGCAGCACAAGACGAAAGGAACCACTATGAACAACACTGAGTCATTACTGTTTGCGCTGCAGCTCGACGGCCGTGGTGGCGGTAGCGATATGACCATGGCAGAAGTTCTTCAGGCCGACCATACGCCGCGCTGGCTGCACTTCGACGCCGGCGTAGCCGGTACCGCCAAACTGATCAAACGCTGCGCTGACGGTATTGACCAAGCAACTATTGACGCCATGCTGGACCGCGACGCCCGGCCGCGCGTGGTTGAGATCGACGGCCATTTGCAGCTTACGCTGCGCGGCGTGAATTTGAATGACAACGAGCAGGCAGAGGATATGGTCGCCATTCGCCTGTGGATTAGCGGGGACTGCATTATCAGCGTGCGCTATCGTATGCTCAAAACCGTGCAGGACATCGCGGCGCGGCTGCGTGGCGGCAAGGGGCCAAAAGATGTGGGCTCCATCGTGTCGCTGCTGTGTAGCCGTGTGCTGGAACGTATCGATCCGGTGCTGGGGCAATTAGACGATGATACCGACGACATTGAAGAGCGGTTGATCGATTCGGCCGACGCCACCTTGCGCAAAAATATTACAGAAGTACGCAAGAAAGCCATTCTGTTTCGCCGCTATATTGCGCCACAGCGTGAAGCCATCGGCAAGCTTCGGCTGGCAGAGGTCGACTGGCTGTCGACCCAAAACCGGCGCAGTCTGCAGGAAAGTCACGACCGGGTGACCCGCTATGTAGAAGATCTGGATGCCATACGCGAACGAGCGCAAATCGTGAAGGATGAATTGGTCAATATTCTCAGCGATAAACTGAATCGTAATCTGTATGTTATTTCGGTTGTCACGGCTATCTTTTTACCGCTGGGCTTTCTTACCGGCCTGTTTGGTATCAATATCGGCGGCATGCCAGGGGTGGAGAATCCATTGGCATTCTGGGAGTTTGCAGCGGCTCTGTCCGTGTTAGTCATGATACAAATAATTTTATTCAAGATTTTCAGGTGGTTTTAATGCCGCATCAATTATGGCGCTGCCGACAGCGCTTGCTACCGTATTTTTTAGGCTGCTGCCTGCTGTGCCTCGGCATCGCCCCGTCTGGTTACGCCGAAGATGAAGACCTACCCACTGTCGACAACGCAGAACTCGAGAAACGCATTGAACGTCTCGACAAGGACAGCGAGCTAAGCGACACCGAAAAAACGGAAACCGTCGAACTGTTGGAGCTGGCGCTAAAGCGCAATAAAGCCGCTGCTAAACAGCAGCAGCAGGCGCAGGAATACGCCGACGCCTTGCGCAAGGCACCGCTTGAAGTGGCAGCTTTCCAGAAAAGAGCGGAAGAGTTTACCGTTACCAAGCTGCCGGCTAACCTGTCAGATATGCCGCTAACCGAACTCGAAGCGTTGTTGACCCGGGAAGAGGTGGCGCTGGCGGCGCTTAGAAAACGCAGTGAGACAATCGACACCGAGCGCAAAAAGGAAAAGTCGTACGATATTTCGGCAGCGCTGGCAAAAGCTCGCGAGCAGGCTGAAACCGGCAGCGTCGACAGCGACAAGGCGGCCGAGACGCAAGACGCGCAAACAACGCTCGCTACGGTGACGCGGTACTTGCAGCAAGTCCGCATCGACAAACTGGAGCAGCGTTTACTTAGCCGTGGCGCCCGCTTATCGGTACAGGAAGCCGAGCAAAAGCTGTTGGCGAAACAAACTGCAGCTACCGAGACCCGCATCGTGCGTCTGCGAGCGTTGGTCGCCGACCATCGCCAAAGTGAAGCCAATCAAATGCTCCTGCTGGCGCGCCAAACCTTGCGCACGCTGGCTACAGAGCCAGAGTCAATTCGCGATCTCGCGCAGAGCAACGTCGATCGCGCAGAAGAGCTCACCAGGCTGGTGGCCAGTCACGACGTAATCATTCGCGAAAATGAAACTGCCGACCGCAGTGCGCAACACCTTGAGACCAAGTACAAAAGCCTCGCCGGTCAGCTTGAAATTGCCCATCTCGACGCCTCGCCCGAATTTGGCGCCGCATTGCGCAAGCAGCGCGACCTGCTGATCAACACCGACGAGACGCGACGCGAACTGAAGGCACACGAAAAGGCATTGACTCAAAGCAGGCTCGCGCAGTTTCAGCTTGATGAACTGCAGGACCCGAGCACGCCGGGCGACCCGGACGCTCTGGAAGCAGAGTTGAACTTCGATCCCGGCGCCAGTATGACGCCCGAGCGTGAACTCAAAGTTCAGGAGCTGCTTAACAATCGCGACGCAACCCTGAAAAAATTATCAGACGCTTATGACAGCTATATTGATGACCTGAGCAGCCTCACGGCCAACCGACGCGAGCTAATCGAGCAGAGCCAGAAATATGCCGACTTGCTAGACCAACACCTGCTGTGGATGCCAAGCGCCAACGCAATGGGTTTGCGTACACTGGCTGCGCTGGGCACTTCGCTGGCCTGGCTGCTGGATCCCTACACCTGGCAAGAGGTGGCCGCTACTGCGGTACGCCGTGTAAAGCGCTTTCCGGGCTCGGCATTGGTCGCTGCCGGTTTGGCTTTTCTCATGCTGCGCCGCAGACCCGCCATAATAGAGGGGCTGGCCGGTATGAAAGACAGAGTGGGCAAGGTCAATCGCGATCACAGTTCTCTGACACTGCTTGCCCTGCTGTCAACGCTGGTGTTTGCATTACCAGGCCCGCTGGCCCTAGTGGCGCTGTCGCGACTGGTACATGACCCGGGTACGTTTTCGGGCGCGCTGTCAAACGCGCTGCTTGATGCTGCCTTAGTACTGCTGATCATAGAATTCGTGCGTCAATGCGTGCGTAAAAACGGGCTGGCAGAGCTGCATTTCCATTGGCACAAACCCACCATACTGGCGTTAAAAAAGCATCTGCCGTGGTTTATGGCGGTATTTATTCCGGCTATTTTGCTCAATCTGCTAGTCGAAGCACGTGGTACGGCGCCAGTCAGAGACAGCCTTGGGCGCATCGCTTTCGTTGCCGCAACGCTGGTCCTGGCAACGTTTGCCTATCGGGTGGTGAACCCCGGGCGCAGCCTGTTTCGCCGCGGCGGCATAGAACCCGAGCCACAGCGCTGGCAAATTCGCTACGTGCTGTTCCCATTGGCGGTGTTGCTGCCGCTGCTTATTGCTGCCCTGTCTATTTACGGTTATCACTACACTGCCGTACAGCTGGATGCCTACCTGTTAAACTCCATGTTAGTCGCACTGCTTGTGACACTTTTATACCAGCTAGCGCAACGCGAGTTTGGCATGAGCCAGCGCCGACTGGCGTTAGAGCAAGTGCGCGCCAAGCGGGCCACCGCGTTGGCCAAAAGCGAAGACCGCGAAGCGGCTGAAGCGGCTGGCGAGGGCGTACCTACCAGCGTCGATTTACAGGAAATAGATCTACAGACCGTGAGCCAACAGACCCGCGTGCTGCTGCAAACCGCAGCCGTGGTGGCGCTTGGGCTGCTGCTGTGGAATGTGTGGTCGGGCTTTTTTCCGGCCTTCAAGTCATTAGACACAATCGATCTGTGGCAAGTCGAGGAGTTGGTCGACAATGCGCCGTTCGCGGTCGATATTACACTGTGGGATCTGGTGCTGGCGATTACCACCGTGGTGATCACGTTTCTGGCGGTAAGCAATATTCCCGGCTTATTGGAGGTCGCCGTACTCAGCCGCATGTCAATTGAAAGCGGCACCAGCTACGCTATCACGACCATGTCGCGCTACGTGATCGTAATTACCGGCACCATTATTGCGCTGCAGCTATTGGGCGCGCAATGGTCAAAATTGCAGTGGCTTATTGCCGCCCTGAGTGTTGGCCTGGGTTTTGGCTTGCAGGAGATTGTTGCCAACTTCGTGTCGGGCATTGTCATTCTGTTTGAGCGGCCTATTCGTATCGGCGACACGGTTACCGTGGGTGCTCAGTCG
>JBBKXJ010000100.1:0-3444 GCA_037969395.1 Pseudomonadales bacterium | reverse complement strand
AGACCTGGATTCCTACGCCGCCGACCAGCAGGTCGTGAAACAGTACCTTGACAGTGTGCCTGCCGAGCCGCAGCTGAGTGGCAGTGAAATCGACGCGCACCGGGCGCAAATCAAGCACCTGCTGCAGGAAAAAAATGCCGTGCTGGTGGCCCACTACTACACCGACCCGGAAATACAGTCACTGGCGGAGGAAACCGGCGGCTGCGTGTCTGATTCTCTGGAAATGGCACGTTTCGGCAACGAGCACCCGGCCGATACGCTGGTAGTGGCCGGAGTCAAATTTATGGGCGAGACCGCCAAAATTCTGAACCCGGAAAAGCGCGTGCTGATGCCGACGCTGGAGGCGACCTGCTCGCTCGATATCGGCTGCCCGGCAGATGAATTCGAGGCGTTTTGCGCGCAACATCCCGACCGTACCGTGGTGGTGTACGCCAATACCTCGGCCGCCGTAAAGGCGCTGTCGGACTGGGTTGTCACCTCCAGCATCGCCCTCAATGTGGTTGAACACCTGCAGGATCAGGGGAAAAAGATTCTGTGGGCACCAGACAAGCATCTGGGCTCCTATGTGCAGCGCGAATCGGGTGCCGATGTTATTTTCTGGGACGGCGCCTGCATCGTCCATGAAGAGTTCAAGGCGCGCGGCATTGAAGATTTAAAGCGTGTCTATCCCGACGCGGCCGTACTGGCGCACCCGGAGTCGCCGCAGTCGGTACTGGAAATTGCCGATAAAGTCGGTTCGACCACGCAAATTATCAATGCGGCACGTGATTTGCCGAATACCCAGTTCATTGTGGCCACCGATCAGGGTATTTTCTATAAGCTGCAGCAGCAAATGCCAGACAAGGAATTTATCATCGCCCCCACTGGCGGCAGCGGCGCGGCCTGTCGTAGCTGTGCTAATTGCCCGTGGATGGCGATGAATGCGCTGGAAAATCTGGCGGCGTCCCTGCAGCAGGGCAGTAATGAAGTCTTAGTCGACCCGGAGTTAGGCAAGCGCGCCGTTGTACCGCTGGAGCGTATGTTAAATTTTGCGCGGCAGCTACATGTGAGCGTGCTAGGTAACGCTTAAGGAACGGTCACGCAATAACTTGTCGTTCTTGCTGGTCTTTTCGCCGGTCTTTTTCGTCCCCTCGAGGGCCTACTTTTGGTGCGGTAACAGTTATATAGTTCGGCTATGCGCCGGTTACCGTGCCTTGAAGAGGAGCGAAAATACGGCGCAATAACGATCAAGTTATTTCGCTCTCATTCCTGAATTATCTGCCATTTATAGTTTAATCGCTTCCTGCATATCTTCGATGCTTTGCAGGCGCTCATAAATTTTGGCGGTTTCCAGATAATCCCCCTGCACCAGCTTTAACGCGTAGCGCAGTTGTTTTTGCGCCAAATCAAATACGCCGTTGAGCACAAAATATTCGGCTCGTGCCTGGTGTACGGCGGGAATATCACCCGCCAGGCCGTGTGTTTCGGCAAGCAAATACCACAGGTGTTCATCGTGTGGATGGTTTTTAACCTGGCGTAGTAACAGCTTTTGGGTTTCCTTTGCATTGCCCTGTTTTAACAACAATTCGGCGTACTGCATGGTGAGCGGATGGTTTTCAGGGTTGATGCTCAGCTGCTGTTTAAGAATGTCGGCCGCCTCCACATAATGGCCGCCGCGCGACTCTATCTCGGCCTGAGCGGCGATAAAAGTAATGCGGTCAGGGTCCTGTCTTAACAGCGGCTGCAGCTCGGCGTGTGCCGCTTCGAGCTGGTTAGTCTTGATATACGCCAGCGCCAGCCCATAGTGCGCGGCCGTGGCATTGCCATCTTTATTTTCCAGCGCGGCTTTAAAACGCTTGATCGCTGCACCGGCGTTGTCGGCGTAACTCACCTGCACCCGCGCCCGCATTAATTGATATTCAATATCGTCGCTGTGAGTCGGCACCACGTACTCCCGCGCTCGCGTGCGCGAGTCGGCGATACGGCTTTCGGTCACCGGGTGCGAGCTGAGAAACTCCGGTGGGCTTTGTCGATAGCGAGCAGCGCGCTGCATGCGCTCGAACATGCGGGGAATGGCGTTGGGGTCAATGCCGGCGTCGACCAGGGTCAACATGCCGATGCGGTCGGCTTCAATCTCGTGTTGGCGGCTGAAACGCAACTGGTTTTGCAGTGCCGCAGCCTGGGTAGCAGTGATTGCTGCCATACCGGCATCGCCGCCCGCTGTGGCGAGCACTACCAGACTGGCCAACAGCGCAGCCATATTAGGGATGCGGTTGCGTCGTGCTTCTTCCTGTCCACGCTGGAAATGCCGTTGGCTAAGATGCGCCAGCTCGTGGGCGAGTACGCCTGCCAACTCATCTTCGGTTTCAGCGTGCAGCAGCAGGCCGTCGTGTACGCCAATGATGCCGCCCGGCACTGCGAAAGCATTCAGCGCGGGGTTGTGCACCACGACCAGTTCCAGCCGTCTGTCATCGAGCTGGCTATGCGTTGCCAGCCGATAAATCAGGTCTTCCAGGTAGCCAGCGAGAATGGGGTCAGACACGGTGCGCACCTGGCTGCGAAAGCTGCGCAGCCATGCCTGGCCCAACTTGTATTCCTGTTCGCCGGAATACAAGCTGCCGCCGGCGTTGCCTAAATCCGGTAATTCCACCTCATCGGCGCGCGTAGCGGTGCAAATAAACAGGAAAGTAAGGCAAACGATAACGGTTTTTGAGACTTTGGACATAGACAAAACTGTGGTCGGCAACAACACCATGGATTACCTTGACTTTAGCATTTAAAAACACAAACGCGAATCGACGTGAGTTCGAACTATTCGCGACTAAAATCGCTCCTTCAAATAAATAAGTGCATAGCCTGCGGGAGCGACTTTAGTCGCGAAATTGGCGCTGTGAAATCCTAATCCTTAGCGTACATCAGTTAGTGTGTTTTTTCGGCAAATAATTCCGTTGTAGCGTTGCGCCGCTTTTTCCCTGTAGTGGCACCTTCAGCACAGGTATACTTACTGATTGAAGAGGATTACTACTACACTATGCCAACACCTGAATTAGTCGTTGTCGATGCTAGCGGCCTGACCTGCCCTCTGCCGCTTCTGAAAGCCAAGCAGGCGCTGAACAAAATGGTTGTGGGGCAACAGCTGCGAGTGATCGCGACCGACCAGGGATCGCTGCGCGACTTTCAGGTATTTGCCGAGCAGAGTGGCCATAGCCTACTGCACAGCAGGCAGCACGATGACACCTTCGAATATCTTCTCCAGAAAAGCTAAGCCATTATGTTAGATATTTTGCGCAAGTGGATTGACCGCTACCTCGCCGACGAGGAAGCGCTGGTTCTCATGCTGCTGCTGGTGGTGACTTTTACTGCAATCGTGATGATGGGCAATGTGCTGGCGCCGGTCATTGCCAGCGCCATTATTGCCTTTCTATTGCAGGGCATGATAACGCGGCTGGTGCAGTGGCATTGCCC
>JBBKXJ010000099.1:0-45088 GCA_037969395.1 Pseudomonadales bacterium | reverse complement strand
TTTGCAGGTAATAGTGGGCCTATTGGCAAAAACTCTAACGAAGCAGGGCGCAAATTTGGCCGCTCCCTTCGGGCGAGACGTCAAGGGGCCATCCGCTGCGTTGCATTCCCTCGACATAGACCCACTATGCCTTCGGAAATGTGCCTTGCGGCTGACCCCTTGACGTCTCGCTATTTCAGTCATTTATACCGGACACTACACTAACTTTTACTATGGTTCGCGTCGACCAAAGCAACGGCAGCCTGCAAATCGTGCTGACTCCGAACCGCTCAATGAGCTGGCGTGGCAATCAGCTCGTTATTTTATCGCTATTGCTGCTTTCCGGCGCTATCGGCGTTGGCTTTGCCTTGCTGGGTGCGTGGGTAGTACTGCCCTTCGCCGGGCTGGAGATGCTGGCGCTAAGCAGCGCGTTATATTATGTTTCGTGGAAGCTTAATTACCGTCAGGTGATCAACTTCGAGCACGATCAACTAACGATTGAAAAAGGCTACTATCGACCGAAAAAAGTCTGGCGCTTCAAGCGCGAAGACGCAATGTTAACGATTGAACCACAAAAACATCCGTGGGATGCCCCCACGCTGCGCCTGCGACACAAGCAGGAATTAATTGAGCTTGGCGAATTTCTTAGTCAGGCTGATCACAAACAGCTGGTCAAGACATTGAGCGCTGCAGGTTTGCATGCGCGCTCTCAGGCGTCCGGGGGGCGTACGGCTTTTTAGCGCCAACTAATAATGAACATCGTATTGCTACATGAACAGGATTTTACCAGCGCAACCGAAGTGTCTATTGGCGGTTCACGCGCTAAACACATCAATACAGTGCTGCGTGCCAGCAAGGGTGACTGCTTGAAAGTCGGGTTGCTAAACCACAGGCTGGGCGACGGCGTCATTACCACTATCTCCGCTAACACTATTACTATGGTTGTGACTTTAAGCCACGACGCACCGCCGCCCCGCCCGGTTCACCTCGTGCTCGCGTTGCCGCGCCCAAAGATGCTGAAACGGATTGTGCGCACGGTGGCTGAGCTGGGTATTAAGCAACTGACATTATTCAATTCGTATCGCGTAGAGAAAAGTTACTGGCAAAGCCCGGCGCTGCAACAACGCAACATCGATGAGTATTTACGGCTGGGATTAGCACAGGCGGGCGACACAATTATGCCGAAGGTAGGTATCGAAAAACGCTTCAAACCCTTTGTTGAAGACCGGCTGCCTGCGCTTGTGGCTGACCGCCTTGCTTATGTAGCGCACCCTGGAACCGTCAGCGCGCCGCAGGCAAAGGCTAGCGACGCAACGCTGCTGGCGATTGGGCCAGAGGGCGGATTTATTCCTTACGAAATCGAAAAACTGCAGGCATGCGGGTTGCAGTTAATGGCTTTGGGAGAGCGTATTTTGCGGGTTGAGACGGCGGTACCGTACGCAATCGCTGCGTTAACGCGAGGCGACTGCGTACAATAAAGAGGTGCGCACAGCGCACCGTACCTGCAAAGTTACTTGTGGTTATCACCGCCACGCTGATGTCGTTTGCCAGCGTGCTGCTTGGCATCCTGCTTCAACTCCATAAGCTGCTCGCGCTGCTCGGGGGTGAGTATTTCATAGATCTGCGCCTGCATTGCACCATGGGCAAGAACTTTTTGCTCAACCTGCGCTGCCTGCTGTTTCGCTATTTCGGCTACCTTAGCCTGGTAGTCAGCGTCGGCGGGGTTTAAATCCATCATAGCCTGCCGTACATCACGGCGCTCGGTAGATGATGCCTTGCGTTGCTGTTTCGCTTCGCTGTAAATTTCATCAACCGAAGCTTTCTGCTCAGCCGTGAGATCCAGTGCGCGTTCGAACATAAGCCCGCGCATACTGTTGTGTTTACCACCGTGGTGCCCATGCTCTCCAGCATAAGTAAGGCCAGTATAAGTGGCGGCGGCGATTGACAGTGAACTTGCTGCAAGTATTGCGGCGATTGAACGTTTCATACTACGTACTCCATCGTGGTTTTGGTTTGGTTACATTCATTTGGTACGTGGTTAGTATCGCTAACTGCAATGCTAAGATGGGTTAACAAAAGTAAAGTTAAGTAAAGACGATACTCTCGCGCCAATCCCCTGGATTAAAGTACCGCCATGAGCTCAAGAAATAATCACATCTTGCTGGTCGACGACGACGTTGAACTGTGCCATCTGCTGGCAGAATTTTTACGCGGCGCGGGCTTTATTGTCAGCGCCGTACACAATGGTCAGGCCGCGCTTGATTGTGTGACCGATGACTCGCAGTTCGGTGCCATTGTACTGGACATCATGATGCCTGGAGTTAACGGCCTGGAGGTGCTACAAGCGCTGCGTAGCCGCCTGCATACACCCATCATTATGCTCACCGGTCGCGGCGACGATATTGATCGTATTGTCGGCCTTGAAATGGGCGCCGATGATTACCTCGGCAAGCCCTGCAATCCGCGCGAGCTGGCAGCGCGCTTAGGTGCTGTGCTGCGGCGCAGCAATAGACAAAACACGTTGTCTGGCAGCCAGGATACTATTGAGTTACACGGGATTTGCCTCAACGCGGGGCAACGCAGCGTTAGCGTTAATGGCACAGCGCTGCAGTTAACCAGCGCAGAATTCAATGTACTCGCGCTGCTAATGCAGTCGGCGGGCGAAGTGCTTGGCAAAGCGCTGCTAACGGAAAAAGTGCTGCAGCGTACGCTCGGCGCCTATGACCGCAGTATCGACGTGCACGTCAGTCGTGTGCGCCAAAAATTGTCGCAGACGCTGGGCAACGAAGAGTTGATAAAAACTGTGCGCGGCGTGGGTTACCAGTTTGTTAATGAAGACGTCTAGACCGCTGAGCATGCTGAAGACACGCAGCCTGTTCTGGAAAATATTTCTAGCGTTCTGGCTGGCGAACCTGCTTGTTTTAGTCGCCACTACTATCACAGCCTGGCATATGAGCGAAGCAAGAAATATGCTCGAACGGCACGAAGATGCGGTGCTGCGCTCGGCGGCCTTTATCACCTACCGCCTGGAGAACGGTCAGCAGCGTAATTTACGCAGCGAATTGAAGCGCTTCCTGCTGCATGGCCGGCATCCGCAGGATCACCGCGCACGCATGGTCGCCGACATAATGATCTATGACGCCGACGGCGAACTGGTGTTCGGCAAGTCTGAACGACACGCAGACCACCGTTCGCATTTGGAGTACGATTTCACCAGCGCCGCCGGCAACGCCTACCGCATAATCAGCGACCGGCCGCGACCACCGCGCTTTATGGTGGGCTATCTGGCGCGCATGCAATCGGCCAGCTTCGTTTTCATCTTGCTCGCATCAGCGCTGGTTAGCTTACTGCTGACCTGGCTAATTACCCGACCGCTGAAAAATCTTGGCGCCCATGCGCGCCATCTCGCCAGTGGCGATTTCACGACACCAATGGAGCACAAGTTGCTGACGCGCGGCGATGAAATCGGCGAACTGGCGCAGGAGTTTGAGCGCATGGCGCAACAGCTGGGCGCGATGATAGAGTCGCGGCAACAGTTGTTGCACGACGTGTCACATGAGCTGCGCGCGCCGCTGGCACGTCTGCAGGCCGCTGCTGCGCTAAATCAGCAGCGCGGTGCCAGCCTGGATGCTGCGACTTTGCAAAGGGTTGAGCAAGAATGCGAGCGCATGAACAAACTAATACAGCAAATTCTCGATTATGCCCGCCTGGAGCAGGACCAGACACAGTCTGAGAGTATCGATTTGCACCCGTTGCTGGAAGCATTGATTACGGATGTACAGCTGGAGTTCGGCACTCACCCGCTCAGCTTAGCGACGACTGCGGAATCGACCACAGTACAAGGCGACGCTGAGTTAGTACGCCGCGCTGTTGAGAATGTGTTGCGCAATGCCTGTAAACACACACCCGAGGACACGGCTGTTGAGGTGAACCTCAGCAGTACGTCAGAGTCTGTCAGTATCAGTATTCGCGATCATGGACCCGGCATCGATGAGCAAAACATGGCGCAGCTGTTAGAGCCGTTCTATCGCGTCGGCAACGCTATGCAGGCCGAAGGCTTCGGTCTCGGACTCAGCATCGCCGCCCGGGCGATTGAAAAACAGGGGGGTCGAATTGAAGTTGCGAATCACCCGCAAGGCGGACTGAATGTAAACATCTCATTAAGGCGCACGCGGCTATTGCGGCTGCCGAACAAGTCCGGCATCCACCACTAAAGGGATTTACTCAAATACGAACTTCAAGTGGCAAAGCAGCAAACTCATGCTAGCTATTTGCTGCCCCGTCGAACTCGTTCTGTGCCTCGCGCGGCGTCTTACGCCGCTTGCCAACAGAATAAGCCGCTGTAAGCGACACGGCAGTAATGATTACGCAAACAATATAATAAGTATCCATGGTAAAACTCCTTTTGAATGCTGAACTACGAGCGCAGGTCGTCGTATGCAATCGCTGCTAACAAGCCAAGCGCTATTGGAATCATAATTACTATTGAATATGAAATTGTCATGATTGATCCTTTGCTACTAATGTTGAACACGAGTTAACTATGGTGCCCATACAGTAATAACTCAAATATATTATTTTAATTATTAACATAACCAAAAGTTATATCTTGCGTCAGTCTAGCGGCCCGAATGTTTTACTGTGCAACAGCGCATGGCTGGCAGTAGTGTCGATCCGGGATTGCCGGAGCTGCTAACCGATGGCACCGGCGGCTGTGATTACCCGGCGCTGCCGTGAGGGCGACAGTGATGGACCGCTGCTGCAATTGCAGGGTTATAACCACGCGATGCATTTGCAACGCGCTAAGGTGGTAGTTTTCGCACCGGCCCTGAGGGTCTTAAAAGGCTGCACTATTACCGTTTTAAGATACGGACATAAAGTGCTGTTTAGCCGTGTAGCAACTGTAATAAGCCCAAATCGCAACTGCATTATGCACCGGCTTATCGCTGGTCTCGGCGCATTTAAAAGCTAAAATAGACTTCTATTTGCTTACCAGGAGTTTGTTTTGATTTTAATTAGGACGACGCTAGCAACAACTTTTCTCGCAGCAAGCATGCTGCTGACAACGCAGTCGGCGCTGGCAGGCGAAGACAGCGGATTTTATGTGGGCGGCAGCCTTGGCCGCTCTGACCTGAATATCGACGACGTAGACGAAATCGACCGCAACGATTTTGAAATCGACGACAACGACAACGCTTACAAAATCATGGTTGGTTTCAATCTGGGTATTATTCCATTAATCGATGTGGCGGTTGAAGCCGCTTATAGAGATTTTGGCGAGTTTGAAGGTAGAAGCGTTCTCGGCAATGCGGAAGCGGAAGCCGACTCGATTGACGTATTTGGAGTTGCCGCGCTAACGTTCGGCCCACTGGCGGTTTTCGGCAAAGTGGGTTTCGTCGACTGGAATGTTGATACGGTAATTGAAGATAGAAACATCGACCAATCAGGCTCAGACGCTGCCTATGGAGTTGGCGCGCGCTTTCAGCTAGGCTCCCTTGCCATTAGAGGGGAGTACGAAGAATTTGAAATTGCCGACTCAAGCGACCTGTCAATGCTGTCGGTTGGCTTAACGTATACCTTTTAATTGCCAGCCTGGATGTAAGAGGGCAAGAGCGGTTAAACAACAACCTCTCTTGCCCTATGTTATTGCGAATCTTACCCCCCCTTACTTACTAATGAGGGCGCTGCCTATCACGGCGCCTCATTCAGGTTTTAGTGGCATTCAGACTCGAGGCGCGGACACCGCTACGCGGTTGTGTCTGCGTGATTGAGTAATGAATACGCTATAATCGCCGGCCTCTCTCAGCGAGCAGATAGTTACAAGCACTGCGGCCATTGCTGTGCTTGTTATGGTAACTGACTATAGGGCGCCCGTATCACCGTGCATTCAAATAACATCGGCTCGCTGCGCTTCATCGGCGCGTTGCTCGTACTGTTCGGCCACGGCTACACACTGGCTGGCGGGTCTGGTGTGCAAGACCCCATTTCTCACTGGCTGCTTGAATATAGCCCTTACAAGCTGGGGCTGCCGGGGCTGGGCGTTGCACTTTTTTTTGCGCTTTCGGGCTATCTGGTGACTGCAAGCTTTGTGCGTCGTGGCAGCTTTATTGACTATTGCGTGGCACGGGCGCTGAGAATTTATCCCGCGCTGTTCATCGCGGTATTATTTTGCGCATTCATTGTGGGCCTGTTGGTAACCACTTTGCCCGTGCTGGCATACCTGTCAGACCACGAAACACTGCGTTTTACGTTGCAAAACTCGAGCCTGCTGGGCATTCATCACACGCTGCCCGGGGTATTTTCCAACCAACCCTGGGGCGCCAGCGTAAATGGCTCCTTATGGACGCTGCCGCTTGAGTTGCTAATGTATGCTGCGGTCGCTTGCGCCGGCGTTTGTGGCTTGTTTAAATCACGTTTACTGTTCAATGCTTGCGCGCTTGCTGCGCTGTCGTTCTTCGTATTCACGCCCGCGCTGCTGTCCTTTTTTGCATCGCCTGCACACGTTTGTCCGGTACTGGCTTTCCTGTTTGGTGCATGGCTTTTTATCAATCGCAAATCAGTTTTCTTCACCAAACGGGGCTGCGTTATGCTGCTGGCGCTGTGCGTAATGAGCTTCAAAACTGCCGCCTACAACCCGATCTCACTGTTTAGTTTTACTTATTTCATTTTGGCAGTCGGACTCAGCGAACGCAGGTTACTGCCGGCTTTCGACCGCCACGGCGACTTCTCTTATGGCCTTTATTTGTACGCATTCCCACTACAGCAATTAGCCATTTACTATTTTGGCGGCAATAACGTATGGTTGATTAATACACTCGCCCTTGGCGGGGCGATGAGTATGGCGGTTATGTCGTGGCGATTGGTTGAGAGGCCGTGTCTGGCGTTAAAGAAACCACTTAGCGGCTGGCTTACCGCACGTTTTGATCGCTGCAAAGCAGGACTGACATAGGCTATTATACTAACCGCCTGAAACGCTCATGAATGCTGCACAATGCAGCGTTCAAACCTTACAATTTCTGGCAATATCTCTTATATTCGGTCATTTTTCGCGTAATGCTTAACCGCCAATGTGTTTATACTCAGGCCTTGCCTGTAGAATACCGAACCCGTCTTTTTGCATTATCCGGAGTTAACGATGCCTGTAAGCCAGCCGCTTATACGCACCTTTCTGCTATACGTTATGGTCATTTTTTCGCTCACTGCGTGCAGCAGCGGCTCGAAAGAATCCAGCGACGACGCGTTTGGCGACCCGATTATCCACGGCAGCGGTCCGGATGCCGGCGGTAATGCATTCGATGTCGTGGCGCCAGAAGCGAATATTCTTTTTCCCCCGCCGAGCGCTCTGACCGGGGCCGACAGCATAACCGTCACTGGCACCGCAGCAGATGCCACCATAATTACCAATATTACGGTGAACGGCGTACTGGTCAACAGCGATGATGGCTTTTTAACCTGGCGCGTGCGGGTGCCACTCGGCAGCGGCGCAAATACCCTGGAGGTGGCCACCACTGACACGCTGGGCAACCGCGACGCGACCGCCGCGACCACCGTGGTGATAAACAATCCTGCTTTTGCTACCCCGCAGAGCATAGCGATAGACAGTGTCAATAGCCGACTGGTGCTGGTTGATAGTGCGCTCGGCGCAGTACTAGCAGTAGACCTGGTAAGCGATCAGCGCACAATTATTTCAAGTTCAGAGATTGGCCAGGGACCGGCTTTAACCTTCCCCGTTGGCATCGCGGTAGACGCGACGAATAATCGCGCTATCGTTGCTAATTCCAGCAACGACGGCCCACCGGCATTATTCTCGGTAGACCTGGTGAGCGGTGACCGCACGATAATATCCGACGCAAGTCGCGGCACAGGCCCGGCACTTGAAGACCCCGATCAGGTAGCGTTGGATGCCACAGGCACCCGGGCATTAGTTACCCAACTGTCTCCAAGCTCACTATTTTCGGTTGATTTAAATAGCGGCGATCGCACCCTGGTGACCACTGGCGGCGGTGGCCCCTCCATAGCGTTACCCGGGTCTGTCATCGTCGATGCCACCGGTCGCGCGCTGGTTGTCGATGTTATTCAGAGCGCAGTGATCGGCATAGATCTCGCAACCGGCGTTAGTCAATTCGTCTCTGGCGGAGGACAGGGCATTGGCCCTGACCTCATCACGCCTAACGGCATTGCTATCGACACCGACGGTCAGATCATCGTATCGGATCTGGACCAGGGCGCACTGTATAGCATCGACCCCGTCAGCGGCGATCGCGTAATCCTATCGTTGGCCGGGCTGCGAGGCAGCGGCGATCCGCTTGCATTTCCAATAACGTTGGCAGCCGACGCCGGCCTCAGCTATGTTATTGACAGCTTTTCAAACAGCATAGTCATTGTCGACAACGCCAGCGGCGACCGGGTGCCATTGTCGGTTGCCGGCATTGGCAGCGGAGTCGAGTTTGCCAGCCCATTCGGCATCGACATTGACAATGCGACTAACGAAGCGCTGGTAACCGACGTCCTCAACGGCACAGTGTACGGCGTCAGTTTCGTCACCGGTGTACGGCGCGTGATTAGCGACGCGACCACAGGCGTCGGCACAGCATTAAATTCCCCCAGCAGTGTTGCGCTGCTGGAGGCAGGCAGTAGCGCAATTGTAATGGATACCGGCGCGCCTGCCGTGGTCAGTATTGACTTGATCAACGGTGACCGCACCGTTATTTCCGACCTTAACAACGGTGGCGGCGACCCATTCATCTCGCCGCTGGGCGCTGCGCTCGACACTCGCAATGATCGACTGCTGGTGGCCAACCCTGACGTCTCAATCGGTGCTACGGGAGATCGCGGCGACAACAACTTCGTGCTCGATGTCGACCTCGGCAGCGGTAACCGCAGCGTAGTGTCACGCGGTGACGTGACCGTGCCGGTTGCGGCAGCGGCCATCGGCAGCGGTCCGGCATTCAGCTTTCCACAAAATATTGCGGTCGACAGTGCCAATCAGGTTGGTTATGTGATCGATTCACTGCTCGACGCATTGATTGTGGTCGACTTGAATAACGGCAACCGTACTGCCGGGCCGGTCGGCGGCGCCGCTTTTCCGCGGGTTACGGATAGCGCCACCCTACCCCCGGCACTGGTTCAGGACGTTACTCTGACGCCCGACGAAGCCGTGGTCACAGACTCAAACCAACGCACTGTATATGGTTTTAACACCACCAGCGGCGTACGGCGTTTAATCTCCGATCCGGTTACCGGCGTCGGCACGGCACTGCAAAACCCGGTTAGCGTCGCGCTTGATCCCGTTTCCGGTACGCTGTATGTAGTCGATAACGCGCTGTTCGCAGTGATAGCAATCGAGCCTGTCAGTGGTGATCGCGTGATTGTGTCGCGCTAGATCGACTGTTAGTACCAGCACCGTGTTAAACCGCAAATGATATTTCAATAAGCAGGAACCGCCATGCCAGAATCTAACCCGCTGTTGCTCGGTCTGGGCGAACAGCCAGTGTCTCTAAACCCCAAATATGCCAACCGTCATGGCCTGATTGCCGGTGCCACCGGTACCGGTAAAACGGTCACCCTGCAGATGCTGGCCGAATCTTTTTCGCGCATGGGCGTGCCGGTATTTCTGGCCGACGTTAAAGGCGATGTGTCAGGCATCAGTCAGTCTGGCGAGCCGCACCCGAAGGTGATAGAGCGGTTCGACAAAATGGCCATCGAAAACTATCAGTGGGCCGGCGCGCCGACCATTTTTTGGGATTTATTTGGCAAAAAAGGCCATCCCATTCGCGCCACCGTGTCGGATATGGGACCCGTTTTGCTAGCCCGTCTGCTGGACCTGAACGAAACTCAGGAGGGCATTCTAACCATCGCCTTCACGCTGGCCGACGAGCAAGGCCTGCTATTGCTGGACATGAAAGACCTGCGCAGCATGTTGGTACATATTGCCGAACACGCCAAGGAGTTGAAAACGGTATATGGCAATATCTCTGCATCCTCGGTCGGCGCTATTCAGCGTCGGCTGCTGGTGATTGAGCGCGAAGGGGGTAAGCAATTTTTTGGCGAACCGATGCTGGAACTGAGTGACCTGATCGCCACCAACGCCGCCGGCCAGGGTTACGTCAACGTGCTGGCGGCCGATACGCTGATGCAAAGTCCGCGCCTGTACTCCACGTTTCTACTGTGGCTTATGTCGGAACTGTTCGAGAACCTGCCTGAAGTCGGCGACCCGGAAAAGCCCAAATTCGTGTTCTTCTTCGACGAAGCCCACCTGCTGTTTAACGACGCACCGAAAGCGCTGTTAAACAAAATTGAACACGTGGTGCGCTTGATTCGCTCCAAAGGCGTGGGGGTATATTTTATTACCCAGAGCCCTACTGATATTCCCGATACGGTGTTGGCACAGTTAGGCAATCGGGTGCAGCATGCGCTGCGCGCGTTTACGCCGCGCGACCAGAAAGCCGTGCGCGCAGCAGCGGATACGTTTCGCGCTAATCCAAAATTCGACACGCGTGACGCGATCTCGAATATGGGAGTTGGTGAAGCGCTGGTGTCGGTGCTGGGAGCAAAAGGCACGCCCACCATGGTCGAGCGCACGTTGATCAAGCCGCCTTTGTCGCGCATTGGACCAGCCACCGAAGCGGAACGCGTCAGCGTGCAAGCCAGCAGTCCGTACGGCCAAAAATACGCGACAACGGTCGATCGGCACTCGGCGCACGAGATGCTGCAGCAGCGCGCCGAGAAGGCTATGCAAGAGGCCGAGCAAAAAGCCGAGCAGCAGGCAGCGCAGGCGACAAACAAGAAAACCACCCGGCGCAGCAGCAACCGCCAGTCAGTGGGCGAGGCGTTTTTGAAAAGCGTGTCGCGATCGATTGGCAGTCAGATGGGCCGCAGCCTGATACGCGGCGTACTGGGGTCGTTGTTCAAGGGGCGGTGATTAGCCGGTCGTTGTGCGTAAATAAGTTTACTGCACCTACTTATTTCGCGACTGAAGTCGCTCCCACGGTACCTTGTCGGAGCGACTAAGTCGCGAACAGTCCTCCAGTTAGGGTTCTTTTACCGCTGGTTTTGACCGTAGTTTTTGCCACGCGAATATCGCCGGTCCCGACAACGCATAGGTAGCTGCCATAGCCAAAAGTACCCGTGGCGGGTCAATGGAAATGACCACGAAAATCAGAATCACCCCGAACACTGCTGCAAACGGCACGCGACCTTTGAAGTCGATGCCTTTAAAACTGTGATACGGCACGTTCACAACCATCAACAACCCGACCAACGCCATTTCCAGCGCCAGCAGTGCCTGCGCCCAACTCGCCATTTCTAAACCCAGGTAACCCATATCGTGGCCGGTCCAAACGGTGGCGGCGATAAGGGTTGCGGCAGGCGGGCTGGCCAGGCCGGTAAAGAAACGCTGGTCGGCGGTGTCGGCCTGCGCATTAAAACGCGCCAGCCGCACACCGGCGCAGGCGACATACATAAATGCCACTGCCCAGCCCAGTTTACCCAGCCCGGACAAACACCATATAAACATGACCAGGGCGGGTGCCACACCGAAACTCACCATGTCCGACATGCTGTCGTACTGCTCACCAAATTTACTCTGCGAATTAGTCAGGCGGGCAATCCGGCCATCCATGCCGTCGAGTAGCTGGCCTAACCAGATGGCCAGTCCTGCCGCAGCAAAATCACCATTGATAGCGGCGACCATCGCATAAAAACCGGCAAACAGCGCCGCCGTGGTAAACAGATTCGGCAGCAGAAAAATGCCTTTGCGCTGCACCTTGCGACCGTCTTCGGAAACTTCCTCAATGTGTTCGTCAATCGGTAGCAGACTTTCCAGCGGCGCCGTTTTGCCGCTTTGCTGTTCGTTCGATGACTCATCTTTCATACAATTCTGTTCCAGATTCGGCAGGGGTTATGACGTATTGCGCCACAATAATATCATTTTACGCGAGCTGGCAAGTGCGCTATCTTACGCGTCCAAAATTAACTGCGTGATCAGGACCACAGCATGAACTATTTCAACTCCCTGCCCTTACGGAAACAACTGCAGCAACTTGGCAAATGCCGCTTTATGGATAAAGCAGAATTTTGCGACGAGGTTGGTAAGCTGAAGGGTAAAAAAATGGTGATTGTGGGGTGCGGCTCACAAGGGTTGAATCAGGGGTTAAACCTGCGCGACAGTGGTCTTGATGTCGCTTATGCGTTACGTCAGGAAGCTATTGATGAGCAACGCCAGAGCTGGAAGAATGCCACCGAAAACGGCTTCACCGTGGGCAGCTACGAGACATTGATTCCGCAAGCTGATCTGGTGCTTAACCTGACGCCGGACAAGCAACATAGCGCGGTCGTTAGTAAAGTGATGCCGCTAATGAAAAAAGGCGCCTGCCTGTCGTATTCGCATGGCTTCAATATCGTCGAGGAAGGCATGCAAATTCGCGACGATATTACCGTGATCATGGTCGCACCTAAATGCCCCGGCACCGAGGTGCGCGAAGAATACCGACGCGGTTTTGGCGTACCCACGCTGATTGCCGTGCACGCTGAAAATGATCCGCAGGGCGACGGCCTGGAACTGGCCAAAGCTTACGCCGCCGGCACCGGTGGACACCGCGCGGGGGTGCTGCAGTCGTCATTTATTGCCGAGGTCAAATCTGATCTGATGGGCGAGCAAACTATTTTATGCGGCATGCTGCAAACCGGCGCCCTGCTCTGCTTCGATAAAATGGTCGAACAGGATGTAGACCCAGGCTATGCGTCGAAACTGATTCAATACGGCTGGGAGACCATTACCGAAGCGTTAAAACACGGCGGCATCACTAATATGATGGACCGTTTAAGTAACCCTGCAAAACTTCGTGCCTTTCAACTGACTGAAGAATTGAAAGACATCATGCGGCCGCTGTATGAAAAGCATATGGACGACATCATGACCGGCCACTTCTCCAAAACCATGATGGAAGACTGGGCCAACGATGATAAAAACCTGCTCGACTGGCGTGCGGCCACGGCAGAAACCGCGTTTGAAAAAGCCGAAAATACCAGCGAAGACATTCCAGAGCAGGAATACTTTGACCACGGCATATTGCTGGTTGCCATGGTGAAAGCCGGTGTTGAGCTGGCCTTTGAAGTCATGTCGCAATCCGGCATTATCGAAGAATCGGCCTATTATGAGTCACTGCACGAGACGCCGCTGATCGCCAACACGATCGCGCGGCGCAAGCTGTATGAAATGAATGTGGTGATTTCCGACACCGCTGAGTACGGCTGTTATTTGTTCGACCACGCCTGCCGGCCGCTGCTGAAAGATTTTATGCAAACGGTTGACGCCGACGTGATTGGCAAAGGACTGCAGGTAGAAGACCTGGGCGTCGACAATCAGGAGTTAATCGCCGTCAACGACGCGATTCGAAACCACCCGGTAGAAATTATCGGTAAGAAACTGCGCAGCCACATGACGGCAATGCAGCGCATTGTTTGATACTACTATTGCTTCGTAGGGTGCGCTGTGCGCACGCGCCCTACGAGGCTACGTAGAAGAGAAAGCGACAAACAGAGAAAAGGTGCGCTCGGCGCACCCTACAAGCGCAAAACCTTATCGCCGCGGGCGATGCCCGATACGCCGCTGCGCACCACCTCAAGCACCGACGCTTCACCAATCGCCTCAATAAACGCATCCAGTTTGTCGCTGGTGCCGGTAATTTGAATAACGAAAATACTTGGCCCCAGGTCGACGATTTGACCACGAAAGATATCCGCGCAACGCTTTACCTCAGAGCGCTGTGTACCGCTGGCGCGTACCTTGATTAACATCAGCTCGCGCTCTACGTGCTGACCCTCGCTCAAATCAACCAGCTTGACCACGTCAATCAGCTTGTTTAACTGCTTGGTGATCTGCTCGATTTTGCTGTCATCGCCAATCGTTGTCAGCGTTAAGCGCGACAAGGTCTCATCTTCGGTAGGCGCAACCGTCAGCGTTTCAATATTGTAGCCACGCTGCGAGAATAGACCTACCACGCGCGACAGTGCGCCCGGTTCGTTTTCTAAAAGCAGGGAAATAATTCTACGCATCAGCTTCGCTCCGATTTGCTTAAATGCATATCGCGCATCGAGCCGTTCGGAGCTATGTGCATGGGGTAGACGTGCTCGTTCGGGTCGACATTAATATCCATAAACACCACCCGATCAGTCATTGCAAAACATTCCCGCATTTTTTCTTCCAAGTCTTCATAGCGATCCACGCGTATGCCAACATGACCGTAGCTTTCCGCCAGTTTGACAAAATCCGGCAGCGAGTCTTCATAAGTACTCTGCGAATAGCGACCGGCGTACTGCATATCCTGCCACTGTCGCACCATGCCGAGCGCGCGATTGTTGATATTGATAATTTTTACCGGCAAATTGTAATGTGTGCAGGTAGACAGCTCCTGAATATTCATTTGAATACTGCCCTCGCCGGTAACGCACACAACCGTTGCGTCAGGGTAGGCCAGTTTCACGCCCATGGCGGCCGGTAACCCAAAGCCCATGGTGCCGAGGCCGCCCGAATTGATCCAGCGACGTGGCTGGTCGAAGCGATAATACTGCGCCACAAACATTTGATGTTGACCAACGTCGGACGTGACGTACGCGTCGCCGTTGGTTACCTTGTAGAGCATCTCTACCACTTGCTGCGGCTTCATTTGCTCTGAACTGCTGGCATCGTAACGTGGTGCCGTGTACATGCCATGCTGCTTGCGCCATTCGTCTATTTGCTGCCACCAGCTGGCAATCGCCTTGGTCGAATAACCGCTATCTTCGTGTCCCTTGCGGCGCTGTACCTGCTCCAGCAGCTCCTGCAACACCGACTCCACCGAACCAACAATGGGCACATCGGCGCGCACCGTTTTGGAGATAGACGTGGGATCGATATCGATATGAATGATTTTTGCAGTCGGGCAAAACTTCGCAATAGTATTCGTCACCCGATCATCGAAACGCGCACCAATGCCTAAAATCACGTCACTATGGTGCATGGCGGTATTCGCCTCGAAGGTGCCGTGCATGCCCAACATACCGAGAAACTGCCTGTCGGTGGCCGGAAAAGCCCCCAGCCCCATCAAGGTGTTTGTGACGGGGTAATTCAGCTCATGCGCCAATTCTGTCAGCAAGTGCGAACTGTTGCCCAGTATGACACCGCCGCCGGAATAGATAACCGGTCGCTTCGCCTGTAACAGCAGGTTAACGGCCTTTTTTATTTGCCCTGAATGGCCGCGCTCGGTTGGATTGTAAGACCGCAAGCGTACCGGCTGCGGTGGATGATATTCAAAGCGTTCGGTCGGGTTGGTAATGTCTTTAGGGATGTCGACAACTACCGGCCCAGGCCTGCCGGTGGAGGCAATGTAGAACGCTTTGCGAATAGCATCCGGTATGTCTGCCGCGTGCTTGACCAGATAGCTGTGCTTCACAATCGGCCGCGAAATACCGACCATGTCGGTTTCCTGAAAAGCGTCTTCACCGATGAGGTGACTTTGCACCTGACCGGAAATCACAACCATCGGTATCGAGTCCATATACGCTGTTGCAATGCCGGTGATAGCATTAGTGGCACCCGGACCCGAAGTCACCAGCACGCAGCCGGTTTTGCCGGTGGCGCGCGCGTAGCCGTCGGCCGCGTGGGTTGCGGCCTGTTCGTGGCGTACCAGAATATGCCTTATTTCATCACTTCTGAACAAAGCATCGTAGATGTGCAAAACTGCACCGCCAGGGTAACCGAATATAAATTCAACGCCCTCGTCCTGCAAAGCCTTGACGACCATTTCGCCGCCTGACATCAGCTCCACTGTTATACTCCCAATTGACCAAAAAAATGCGCTATACGAGGTGCTACACAAACCTTGCGCGCAGCTGACACGCCGTTAAGCGTAAGCAACTGTCGCTTAAACTTGCGAACCCACGTGTGAGTTGTTTTGTCCCGACACCCGCTATGGGGCAACGATGAATAGACTGGCAAGCAGCTTCTAACACAGCTAGTTTATGGCACAAGTTGACGCAGAGTGCCAAGAAACTCATTTTTTAATTAATTGCTGCACAAGTCAACCGGCAACTCAAGCTAAATCGTCTTATTCCTGACTATTCGTTTATCGGCGATTATTATTCCCATAAAGAAGCATGCCAACCTACGCAAAAAGCGCCAAACTAGCCTATTATTTGTACATTACACATTGTTATTTCAAAGCCGCTATGTTTCATCTTAACCGTCATTTACTGCCTGCCTGCCTGTTAACCGCGATAGCTTTGTTGCCTGTCGCCAGCCAGGCCGATGTGGTGTATCGCTGGGTCGACCAGGAAAACATTGTGCACTACAGCGAGCGGCCGCCAAAAGGCATAGAGTCTACTCGCATCAAAACCAGCAGCGGCAGCTCCAGCGCCGTTAAGAAAAATAGCATGGCGGCTCCACACCGCGAACAGGAAGCGCAGCGTAAGCTGGCCGAAGCCAGCATGCCCAATCCGCGCAAGAATAAAGATGTCTGCGAGCGCGCAACGTTCAATTTTAATTTGCTCAATGAACGGGCGCGCATCAAGCAACAGGACGACAACGGCGAAGTGCGCTACCTAAGCGATGAAGAAAAAGAAGACCAGAAAAAATCTGCCAAGGTCGCAATGGATACTTATTGCTAGCATTCACATTGCGACGTTAGATAATACCGTCATTCCTGTGCAGGAATGACGAATTTAGCCCTCAGTAAAACGCACCGTGTCGCCGTCCAGCTCGGCCTGAATCACCGCACCGGGCGCAAACTTGCCTGCCAGTAGCTCCTGCGCCAGCGGGTTTTCCAGCATTTGCTGAATAGCGCGTTTCAATGGCCGCGCACCGTACACCGGGTCGAAACCGGCTTCGATGATTTTATCCAGCAACGCATCCGACACGTTCATCTGCAATTCGCGCTCATGCAGGCGCTGTTGTAGCGAAGCCAACTGAATTGTGGCTATACCGCGAATTTGTGATCGCGCCAGTGGGTGGAACACCACCGTCTCGTCGATGCGGTTGATGAACTCAGGCCGAAAATGCTGACTAACCACGTTCATTACTGCGTCTTTCATCGCTGCATAGCGGTTTTCATCTACCACTGCGTCGTCGGTTTTACCGTCGAGATTAATCGTGTCATATGATTTGTCCAGCGCCAGTTCCTGGATTACATCAGACCCCAGGTTGGAGGTCATCACCACCACAGTATTACGAAAGTCTACGGTGCGACCGTGGCTATCAGTCAGACGGCCATCTTCGAGCACTTGCAGCAGAATGTTGAACACATCCGGGTGCGCTTTTTCTACCTCGTCAAGCAGCAATAAGGCATAAGGCCGGCGTCTAACGGCTTCGGTAAGGTAGCCTCCTTCTTCGTAGCCAACATAGCCGGGCGGCGCACCAATCAGTCGCGCAACTGAGTGCTTCTCCATAAATTCTGACATGTCGATACGCACCATGGCATCTTCGCTGTCGAACAGAAATTCGGCCAACGCTTTGCACAGTTCGGTTTTACCTACGCCGGTAGGCCCAAGAAAGAGAAACGATCCATTCGGCCGGTTTGGTTCGGAAAGCCCGGCTCGGGACCTGCGCACGGCATTCGACACGGCGACAATCGCCTCGTCCTGGCCCACTACCCGCGCATGCAGTTCCGACTCCATTCGCAACAGTTTTTCACGGTCGCCTTCCAGCATTTTAGAGATTGGAATACCGGTCCACTTCGACACTACCTCGGCGATTTCCTCCTCTGTCACCTTGTTGCGTAACAAGGTCATTTGCTTATCTTCGCCGGCACCTGAATCGGCGCTTTCGAGGCGTTTTTCCAGCTCTGGTATCACACCGTATTGCAATTCAGACATACGTGCCAGATCGTGCGCCCGCTGCGCGGTGTCAAATTCCAGACGCGCATGTTCCAGGTCGCTTTTAATCTGTTGCGAGCCCTGCACGGCGGCTTTCTCCCCTTTCCAGATTTCTTCCAGATCGGCGTACTCTATTTCCACCTCGGCAATATCGGCGTTGAGGATGTCCAGCTGCTTTTTAGCGGCATGGTCTTTGTCTTTTTTGACGGCTTCGCGTTCGATTTTGAGCTGGATCAGGCGCCTCTCAAGACGATCCAGCGCTTCCGGTTTGGAGTCTATTTCCATGCGGATGCGGCTGGCCGCTTCATCGATTAAGTCTATGGCTTTGTCGGGCAACTGCCGGTCGGTGATATAGCGCTGCGATAGTTTAGCGGCGGCGATAATGGCTGAATCGAGTATATCCACTCCGTGGTGTACTTCATAACGCTCCTTCAAACCGCGCAGTATTGCGATTGTGTCTTCTTCGTTGGGCTCGCCTACTAACACTTTTTGAAAGCGGCGTTCCAGAGCCGCGTCTTTCTCAACGTGCTGACGGTATTCGTCCAGCGTTGTTGCGCCGACACAGTGCAGTTCACCGCGCGCTAAAGCCGGTTTCAGCATATTACCCATATCCATCGACCCTTCCGCCTTGCCGGCACCGACCATGGTATGCAGTTCGTCGATAAACAAAATAACGCGGCCCTCTTCCTTGGCCAGCTCGTTGAGCACACTTTTCAGGCGCTCTTCGAAGTCGCCACGAAACTTGGCACCGGCCAGCAGCGAGCCGAGATCAAGCGAAAGAATGCGTTTGTTTTTTAACCCTTCGGGCACTTCGCCATTGATGACACGCTGCGCCAGGCCCTCGACAATGGCGGTTTTACCCACGCCGGGCTCGCCGATTAATACCGGATTATTTTTGGTGCGACGTTGCAGCACCTGTATGGTGCGTCGAATCTCGTCGTCACGACCGATCACCGGATCAAGCTCGCCTTTCTCCGCACGCGCGGTCATATCAACTGTATACTTTTCCAGTGCCTGACGAGTGCTTTCAGCTTCGGGGTTGTCGACCGCCGAGCCGCCGCGCACATCTTCAACCGCTTGCGCCAGCGCCTTCTCAGTAACACCTGCTTCCTTGAGAGCATTGGCGATCGCAGCGTCGGCCTGCATAGCGGCCAGCAGTACGATCTCACTGGAGATAAAGCTGTCGCCTTTTTGCTGCGCGTTTTTATCGGCCAGATTTAACAGGCGGCCAAGCTCCGGAGAAACCTGTACCTCTCCCGTAGGGCTTTTCAAGGTTGGCAGTTGCTCAACCTGCCGTTCGACGGCCGCCTTGATGCGACCGAGGTCGCCGCCTGCTTTGCGCAGCAGCGGCGCGACCGTGCCGCCCGCTTGCTGCAGCAATACCGCCAGCAAATGCGGCGGCGCGATTTGGTTGTGGTCTTTGCCGACGGCTAGCGACTGTGCGTCGGCAAGGGCGGTTTGTAGCTGTGTGGTAAATTTGTCAGCGCGCATCAATCACCTCAATAATCTTTTCATGTCTGCTCTGGAGGTGGGGGCGCGCGCTATATTTTCAAGCGTGGCTAGCGCATGTAAATCACGCTCGCCATACGCCCGGTGACTTCTTCGCGGCGATAGGAATAGAAGCGTTCGCTGTCGGCAAAGGTGCAAAAGTTACCACCAAACACAGCTGTGATATTCAGACTGTGCAACTGGCAGCGTGCGACTTGATATAAATCGACCAGCGCCTTGCCCTCGTCAGCGTGGCTCGGCATGGCAAACGGCGCTGCGTCAACCTGCGCGCCTCCGATACTTGCCTGCAATTGCTGCACGACTTCTTCGCCCACTTCAAAATGTGGCTGGCTGATCGCCGGGCCTAACCAGGCAAGCATCTCTTGCGCCGGCGCACGAAATTTTTGCACGGCGCGACCGACAATCCCGGCGGCTAATCCACGCCAGCCGGCATGCACCACAGCAACTTCGCTACCGGCTTGGTCGGTGAGTAATACCGGTAAGCAATCGGCCGTCAACACTGCGCATGCCAGGCCTGTCTTCCCGGTATGCAACCCATCGCCGCACAAACAATCTCGGGCGTTGGCTATGCTGTGAACTGCTGTACCGTGCACCTGCTGCAGCCACTGGGTTGCGCTGCAGTCTGGCATAAGCTGAGCGAGGAGAAGCCTGTTGCGCTGCACAAGCTTTGCGTCGTCGCCGACATGCAGCGCCAGATTATTATGCTCATAAGGTGCATTGCTGACGCCGCCCAGGCGCGTGGTGACGAAAGCGCGCACCTGCGGCGGCGCAGGCCAAGCGGCAGCGATTAGATCATTCATTCGCTTCGTACACACCTAATGTACTGAGTAGATCAGCAAAGTCCGCCGGCAACGCCGCTTCCCACTGACACAGTTCGCCACTCAGTGGATGGCGCAAACCCAAGCGCCGTGCATGCAAGGCCTGGCGGGGAAAATCGGTCAATAGGAGGCGTAATTCCGGGTCGATGGTGGCTGCCCCTCGAAGCCTGGCGCCGTATATCGGGTCGCCGATTAAAGCGTGACCAATCGACGCCATGTGCACGCGAATTTGATGGGTGCGCCCGGTTTCCAGCTTGAGGCCTACGTGACTCACGACAGCGAAGCGCTGCAGCGTTTTGAAATGCGTAACGGCGTGTTTGCCGCCAGATTTTTGCACGGCCATTTTTTTGCGCTGTACCGGGTGCCGGCCCAGCGCAGCGTCCACACTACCCTCGGCCGGTGGGCTGCCGTGCACAATGGCCACATATTCACGCTTTACGCTGCGTTGCTGCAGCTGCTGCACCAGCTGTTGGTGCGCACTCAAGGTTTTGGCAATGACGAGCAGGCCCGAGGTGTCTTTGTCGAGTCTGTGTACAATGCCGGCTCTTGGCACGGCCGCCAGCTCATGATTATGATGCAGCAAAGCGTTAGCCAGCGTGCCGGCTGGCTGGCCGGCACCGGGATGCACTACCAGGCCGGCGGGTTTATTCACTACTATAATCGCCGCATCTTCATGCACGATTTCCAGCGCAATGGATTCGGGCTGCCATTGGTTATGTTGCTCAAGCTCAACATGCAACCGCAGCAGCATGCCGGGTGCCAGCGCATCGCTGGGTTTGCAGCGTTGCCCATCGACCCGCAGCGCGCCGGATTTTATCCAGCTCTGCAGTCGCGCCCGGGAAAAATCCGGGAACAATTGCACCGCGATTCTATCGAACCGCAGGCGATCGCAAGTTTCCGGCACACTGTGCTGCTGCTGGATTATTTCAATCATGTGTTGCGCGCTTATCAAACCCGGTACAATACGTGCCAACGTCACGAATCGCAATTGGTCCAATTAATGCTCAACAAATTAATCACTGCTGCCGCCATCGCCTTTATGCTGACAGCAATCGTAGCCTGCTCTTCGAACGATGAGAAAGAGGAAGCCGAAGCGTCGGAAAAGCAGCTTTACGATGTCGCCCAGAAACAGCTGACCTCAAACAACTACACCTCGGCGGTTACCAACCTGCAGTTGCTGGAGTCACGCTACCCATTTGGCGCCTACGCGGAACAGGCGCAGCTGGAGATTATCTACGCTTATTATCGTAGCTATGAAACCGAGGCCGCTATCGCTGCAGCAGAACGGTTTATTCGTTTGCACCCACAGCACCCCAACATTGACTATGCCTACTATTTAAAGGGTCTGGCGTCCTACAGTCAGGGTAAAGGCCTGTTCGAGCGTTTTCTACCCACCGATATGACCCGTCGCGACCCCGGTGCAGCACGCCAATCGTTCAATGACTTTGCGCAATTGCTGGCCCGCTTTCCAAATAGTGAATACGTGCCCGATGCTAAAGCGCGCATGGTAAATTTGCGCAACCAGCTGGCGCGTTATGAAATTCACGTCGCCAACTATTATTTCAAGCGTGGCGCTTATCTGGCAGCAGCAAATCGCGGTCGCTATGTGGTTGAGAACTTTCAGAAATCGACTGCTGTGCCCGACGCACTGGCCGTTATGTGCCAGGCATATCAATTATTGGGGCTGGACGATTTAGCCGAAGACAGTCGTGAAGTACTTGCTAGTAATTATCCCCAGCACCCGGCGCTGAATAAGGATGGCAGCTTTAAAACCGATTTCAACCCGGAGAGACCGGACCGCTCCTGGGTAAACATGCTGAGTTTTGGTCTGTTTGATCGCAATGAGCCGTTAACATTTGACTACAGACCGTAAGCTGTGGTCGGTATTATCTAATCTGTCACTGGCACATGGTTCTCGTGCGCGCGGCGCACCCTGCGCTAGAATGAAGAATCCGTAGGGCGTGCCGTGCGCACCAAACGGTAAAATTCCAGAACGTCTCACCGCAACATACAGGAATTGTTATGGGCTTCATCGGCTTGGTTCGCGTACTAATCCTGGTTCTTGCACTGTGGCTAATCTATCGCTTTATCTTCCATCGCAAACCAAAGCAGCTGCAGCATGATGCCAGCAAATCTAACGATCCGGCGATGGTGAAATGCCAGCAGTGCGAAATCCATCTGCCGCGCGAAGATGCCATTGCCGATACAGCCGGTCGCTGGTTTTGCTCGGCAGACCACCGGCTTGAATACGAGCAATCCAACACCGACGAATAACTTCGTTGTCTAACCAAGCCGAGGCATCAATATTCGCCGAAACGCAGCGTACGCTGCGCATTTACAGCCTGTATCGCATCGTGCTGTCGGCACTGCTGCTGGCGATATTCCTTGGCCAGCGCTTTGGTAAGCTTGAAGCGGGCCAGAATCAAACGCTTTTTCTTATCGCTACCAGCACCTATTTCATAGCCAGCCTTGCTACCCATTTTTATGTCGGCTATCACAACTTCAGGCTGCGCCGGCGTACGCTGTTCCTGGTCTTTTTTATTGTCGATATTGTCGCACTAACGTTCATAGCTCATGCCAATGGCGGGCTGAGCCTCGGCCTGAGTGTGATGCTGGCTAACACCGTGGCAGCCGCCAGTGTTTTCTATCGCGGTCGCTGGGCCCTGTTGGTTGCCGCTATCGCAACCATCGCCGTGCTTGCTAACACTTATCTTTTGTTACGCGAGGATATAGCCAGCGAAGCAGACATAATTTCAGCCGGCCTGCTGGGCACACTGTTTTTCGCGATTGCGGCCATCATCCAGACTTTAGCCGCGCGCATTGAACAGTCTCAGCGCTTAGCCGCACAGAAAACCAAAGAGCTGGAACACTCGGAATTTCTGAACAAGCTGATTGTGCAGCGTATGCAAACCGGGATACTGGTGGTAGACGGCAGCAACAAGGTCACAACAATCAATCGCGCCGCAGGCATTATGTTAGGTGTCGATAGCACCACCACCAGGCTGCCAACGCTATTACTGGCCCGCATACAACAGTGGTCTAATGGCGAAAACGTTGGCTTTTTGCCGTTTCGCACTACCATCTCCGGCCCGCAAATTCAGGCCGAATTTATGCAGCTAACCAACCAGGCAGACAGCGGTATTCTAATTTTTCTGGAGGATACCAGCCGTACGCGGCAACAGGCCCAGCAACTTAAACTGGCCTCGTTAGGCCGCTTAACCGCCAGCATTGCACACGAAATACGCAACCCGCTGGGCGCAATCAGCCACGCTGCGCAGTTGCTGCAGGAGTCCAGTGACTTGCAGGCACCCGACGTGAGGCTGAGCGAAATTATTCAAAACCATGCCAAACGTATGAATAAAATTATAGAGAACGTTCTGCAATTATCGCGGCGCAAGTCAACAGAGGCAGAAAGAATTAATCTGCACCCGTTTTTGCAAAAATTTGTTCAACATTTGACTGAACAATACTCCCAGGCAGAGGTACGCTTGCAAAGCGACGATCCCGCCGCCATCGTACCGTTTGACCCCACTCAGCTCGACCAGGTACTGACCGCTATCTGCACCAATGGTTTACGCTACAGCAAACAGCTAACCGGGCAGGAATCACTGCTGCTTAGTACCACATTTTATGCCGACTCCCGGCTTACAGTATTAGACGTAATAGACGATGGTCCCGGCGTGAGCGATGAACATGCGGAGCAATTGTTCGAGCCTTTTTATACCAGCGAGCAGAGCGGTACCGGCCTGGGACTCTTTATTGCGAAAGAACTGTGTGAATCGAACCAGGCCCGGCTAGACTATTTGAGAACAGAGCAAGGCAAGAGCTGTTTTCGACTAAGCTTTGCCCACCCGGAACGGAAATTACGAGCGATAGAAAAATAAGCGAGCAAGAGAGTTCAAACCATGCCTGAACAACGCGTGTTAATAGTTGACGACGAACCCGATATTCGAGAACTGCTCGAGATTACGCTCGGCCGCATGGGTTTACACACGACCAGCGCCGCCGACTTACACAGCGCCTACGCCGAGTTGGAAGCCGCTGATTTCGATCTCTGCCTTACCGACATGCACTTGCCCGATGGCAACGGCATGCAGTTGGTGGAACATATTCAAGCGCAGCTACCTGATCTGCCGGTTGCCATGATTACCGCGTTTGGCAGCGTGGAGACTGCCATTGAAGCGCTGAAGGTGGGTGCGTTTGACTTCGTCAGCAAACCCATCGACCTGACCCGGCTGCGTAGCCTGGTGGCCACCGCGTTAAAAATTGCCGCCAAGGCCGATGTCATTGGCGCCGACAACGAAGTGCAGCTGTTGGGGGAAACCAGCGCTGCCAGGCAACTGCGTGGCCAAATTACCAAGCTGGCGCGTAGCCAGGCGCCAGTGTATATCAGCGGCGAGTCCGGCGCGGGCAAGGAGTTGGTCGCCCGTTTGATTCACTCCAATGGCCCGCGCGCCAGCGCTCCTTTCGTGCCGGTGAACTGCGGTGCCATTCCTGCCGAGCTGATGGAAAGTGAATTCTTCGGCCACAAGAAGGGCAGTTTTACCGGGGCCGTCGAAGATAAGCTTGGCTTGTTTCGCGCCGCTGAAGGAGGCACGCTTTTCCTCGACGAAGTTGCCGACCTGCCGCTGGCCATGCAGGTAAAATTGCTGCGTGCAATTCAGGAAAAAGCAGTGCGCGCTGTTGGTGAAAATGCCGAGCATCCTATCGACGTACGGATTCTTAGTGCAACCCATAAAGATTTAAGTAAGGAAGTTGCGAACGAGCGCTTTCGCAATGACCTTTTCTATCGAATCAACGTGATCGAGCTGAAAGTGCCGAGCCTGCGTGAGCGCAAAGCCGACATTCCAATACTGGCCAGTTTTATTCTCAACAAACTTGCCGAAGAAAATGCGCACGATAAACTTGAACTCGCAGGCGACGCTTTGCAGGCGTTGCAGGAGTACGCCTTTCCAGGCAACGTGCGCGAACTTGAAAACGTATTGGAACGTGCAGGCACCCTGTGCGAAGGTAATCACATCACGGCAGCTGACTTACAGCTCGCTCCGGCAGTCGCGCGCAATAGTTTGCAGCTAGCGCAACCTCCACAAGCGACTGCTGGCAAAAGTGTGCTTTACCCTGATGTGGATGTGGAGCAACCCGTGCATTCGCTGGAAGAGTTTCTGGAAGGTATAGAAAAAGAAGTGATCACGCGCGCGCTGGAAGCCTGCCGCTGGAACAAAACTGCCGCCGCCGAGCAGCTGGGGATTTCTTTTCGTGCCCTGCGCTATCGATTGAAGAAGCTGGACTTAAAGTAAAACCGGTGCGCACCACTAACAACCCGCCCCGATCCCACAGCCACCATGGTCAATGTCTTACAGCCCCAATGACGCGCTCAACATATAGTGACCCTGTCATCTGCGAACACGATGTTTGCAGAGATCAACGACAGGGACGTCACTACTATGCAAACTGTACGCGGTTTTACTCTTCTTGAATTAATCATCGTGCTGGCAATCGTCGGCATAATTAGCGGTATCGCAGCGCCTTCGTTGCAGAATATGCTTGAGAGTAATCGCAGCACTGCGCACACGCAACGCTTTATTCGTACGCTAAACCTGGCGCGGCATACCGCAATCACCAGGAAAGAGATTACTACGCTGTGCCCCAGCAATAACGGCAGGAAGTGCGGCGGCGAGTGGCATAGGGGAACGATTTTATTTCGTGATAAAAACAACAATCGCCAAGTCGACAACGATGAACGATTGATAGACGTCAGTGAGGCATATTCAGAAGGCATCACGCTGAATTGGCGCGCATCAGCCGGCAGAAATACGTATATTCGCTTCTCACCCACCGGTGCGGCGCGCGAATTTGGAACGTTTACGTATTGCCCTCGTTCACGCGATACACGCTATGCGAAGATGCTGGTGCTGAACAGGCAGGGTCGTGTGCATAATGCGCAAGATGTTGATGGTAACGGCATTAGAGAGAAACGTAATGGCGATGAGCCAGAGTGTTAGTTTGTTAAGTGTCTCGCTCTGATGTCTGGTTTGCGACTGAAGTCGTTTCTACGGTAAAACGCAGGGAAAGCGTTAGAGGGAAATACTGTAGGAGCGACTTCAATCGTGAATCAACTGACGTTTTAGTTCTCCCAACAATTAGTGCCTGCACCCAACGAAGCGCGTAAGCCCGTATTGGTCAGCGTGAGGGTGCCGCAAAGGTCGTTGGCTTGCGTACCAATAGGCGTAGCTGTCAGCGTGTAAGTGTTTGCATTTGGCGCCGCTATAATCAAATTGTAATACGGTCGCCCGCCTTCCAGTGGTGACGTGGTGCTACCGAAAGTCGTAACATCGGGGGCGCCATTATCGGCACCTGCCGTAGCGGCACCCAAATAACTAAAACCATTCTTCGTATAATGCCGCTCCATTGCCTGACGGAATTGTTGCAAATCACCTTGCGCCGTGGCGCGGCGTGATTTCTGCACGCTGTCCTGGTAGCTTGGAAAGGCGATGGCGGCAAGAATGCCGACTATCGCCACTACAATCATCAGTTCTATTAATGTGAAGCCGCGCTGCTTGGTCATGATTTCTGTCCTGAAATAAACCTGTTAATGTTGCCAAATGACCGATAAATCCCGAATATCACCGGTTTGGCCATCGAGCATTACCTGCACTCCATCGCCTAACATGACGTCTTCCAAAGCGCCTTTGCTGCCATCCAACAGCGTCACTTTGGCAGCTAGTGCGACACGATAGCGCTTTTGTGTGTCGTGATCGCCGATATAAATGTGTCGGCTCTTGAATTTTGTGCCGACAACTTCGCCGGTCAAATTGTCTTGCGATCGAACATCGACTGCGTGCGCATTAAATGCAAATGTCGTTAACAGCGCACCCAAGCTCAATATTTTAGCCATCATTTTAACGTATGCGTTCATTTAACTTCTCCGTATCTATTGGCTGGGCTGTTAGTTAAGCTGGCGCCAGCGGCGTCTGCCCTGCGAGAACCCTTCACCCGAAAAACCGGACTTGACCTCGCCTTCTGATGTACCCACGTAATAGCAATCTCCTGCGCCACAGCGAATCACGGTCGGGTCGGAATACACTCCGTCGCCGCTGAGTTCGCCTTGAATACCGGAGGTTTTGCTACCATCCAGGTAATCGTCGCTATCCAGTACACCGTCGCCGTCGTGGTCGAAAGGTTGCGAGGGAGCCAGACCACCGTCGGAACGATCCAGCGCCATCAACCAACTTGTACCGCCCGCTTCGCAAGGATTATCACTGGGGATGATGGTAGTAAATACAACGGTACGGCCGCGTAAAACTGACCTACCAACCATGCGTTCGCCGGTCAACAGCGGGCTGCCATTGGATTTCTGTGCAAGCAGCAAATACCAGCCCATTTTCGCGTTCGCGCCTTCCCATTCAATGGGTAGATCAGTTGTGACACGTTTGCCATTTTGCTGGTCTGCAATGTGTTGCTCCAAAAGGTTGCTTACCGTTAAACCAGTCTGGTAATCATGATTTTTTATTGCACTTACTGGCAAGCCTGCACAATCGGCTCCGCCGCACAGATCTTTATCCCAAATGCCATAAAAAGCCTGCAAAGGCGTTGTGATATTGTCGTCGGTCTCGAGGTATTGACCGGTACCGAAATACACCATATTGCCGCCACGGCGTGAAGGATGACCACCGATACGCGGAGTGGATTGAATTGGTTGCGCTACGCCAGCATCCGTTTGGGCCTCGAATAGTGGCGCCGGGCCGCTGGCATCCGAATAGGCAATCTTCCATTCGCTCAGGTCTTCGCTGCTGATATCGAACTTCCACAGGTTGCCGTACAAGTCGCCAGCATAAACGTAGTCTGTGGTCAGATCATCGTCGTTAAAGACAGCGGCTGGACTGCCCAAGCCGTTCGCAACGGTCGGATCGGGTCCATCACCCAGGCCAACACCGGTATCGAGTTTCTTGAGCAATGCGCCTGTTTCAGCATCTACTACATACAGCACGGCGTTACCCGTTGCGGACGCCGAACCATCACCGTGCGTGGAGTTGTAGCCATTACCAAAGACAACGACCCAACGGCCGGTTGTGCTTGGCTGGTTGCTGCTGGCATCAGTACTTTTGTAGTTCACTTTGGTGATGACCGGCTTGGAGTAACTAAAGCCCATATCAGGGTCACCATTGGCACCCGTAGCGCCGTCGACAATGCCGCTGGCCGTATTAGTATCGCCAAACTCCCAGCGTACGAGTTTTTCGGGTACGCCATTGTCTTCCGAGTTAATCGCGTCAGGATCAGTGATATCCAGCGCGAAAAAGCCTTGGCCGCCGGTACGCACTCCACCCACGAGTAGGGTATGCCACGCGTCGTCATAATAGACATCTGAATGCGCCAATTCACCATCAACATAAGAACCACTCACAAATGACTGATCGGTCAACTCATACAATTTGTCGAGTACCAGGTCAGGAACAAAGGCAAATTTCTCGGTGCCGCCGCTAGGCACGTTGATGCGGGCATCGTAAGCGTGCAGCATGCCGTCGTTGGCTCCCACGTAGAGCATAGGTGTGCGATTGAATGTTCCCGAGGAACACGAATCGATGGTGCCGTTGCTGTCGGTATCTTGCGGACCGGTGCAGAGAAAGTCACTGTGAGTTTGGCTACTGCCGCCCTCCAGGTCTTCTGGATAGAGAATATCGAATGCACCACTGGCCTCGAAGCCATTACCCACGTACAGTGGCGAGGAGTGTACAATGGCGCCTAGCCGGGTGGCCGAGCGATTGCGAAAAACACCGCCGGATTGCGCTTCCTGATCGTCATTGCCACGAATATATTGCAGGCGGGCTTGTCCCGACGGTAGCGTTGAGGGGGGTAAGGGGGCCGCATCACCATTGTTTAGAATATTCATATTGTTTGTACCAATAAATCCACTTCCCCACCTGAACTTGCGACCGCGATCACCCAGGACATTACCCGGTAGTGAGGTGAATATTTTACGACTGTCCCAATACAAAGAAGTTTTTGTGTTCAGCGCACCCGCTTCCCAAACCGCCTGGCACACCGTGCCTATAGGCAAGTTATTACAGCTATCACTGCCGGATGCATCCGAAATCGGGCGGCCTAGAATATTACCTTCCCAGGTATCCGTCTGGAATTTAGCCTGATATAAGCCCACGCCACCGGCTATCGAGCTACTGTTAAGGTCGACGGCGGAGGCTGACGATGTACGCGCGCTGAGCGAGTTGACGATTTTCCCTATGGCGTTACTCAACTCATTGGGGCTGCTGGCGGCGAAGAACTGGCCACGACTATTTACGGCGGCGTGATAGAGATCATCGACGCGCGCCAAGGCGTCTTGTCTTTGCCAGCCTGGATAATCCGTTATCGGCCGCCATTCGGTTTGACTAGTGCCGAAGTTATCGGTGAACGAAGTACCTGCCTTCAGACTGTCGTAAACCGTTTGTGTCAAAGGAACGTAACCGGCCACGCCAAAACCGACCATGTAGTTTACGAGGTGTTGCCAGGTGGCAGGGTCGTTAGCAGGATTCCAGTAATCAGCATTGCTAATATTATTGGCAGTCGAACTCCCCGCAGGTAGGTATGGCTTCACATTGTTTTCGAGATCTGTGCGCAAATCGGTCGCCCAATAGTGAAAAGCAAAATCCGATAGCGGCACGACGTTTGAGCCAGTAATGTTTGAATCTGTTATTTCGTTGTCTGCAAAGATAGAAGCTTCCACGCTTGTAGGATCGTAGGCCTTCCCAGAAGGCAAAGTCAGCGCATCATAATCGTGCTTAAATGGGGTCTGCGACGGGTTGCCATGGCTTTGATTGTAAACACCGTCGGTTACCATGATATGAGTATTCAATCGGCAGGACAGCTCCGTTGAATTATCAGGTGAGCTTCCGCCCGGATCGATGACATAAGGACTATTGGTGCCGGAATCTGTGTAATATTCACCTACTTCAATGAGCGCCCTACGCAATGGTGTGCCGCCATTGGCGTCAACATCGAACAACCAGTCGTAGAAATTCGTTCTTGCTTCGCTGCCAAATTCGTTTACGTAGTTGTCCGTGCCGCTATTGTCTCCAGACTTCACGTCACGGTTATTGATAGTTTGGCGACCAACCCGTATTGAAGAGGGCAATTGTTCCGGCGAAAACGCAAAGCTGATAGCCGCTTTCGCCGCTTTCATACGATACGAATAGTACTGGTACCAGTTGGCAAAGTTTTGCTCCTCGGGAGTGCCCGCCACAACCACTTTGGTATAACACGCGTCAGTCGTGTTAATACCGTCGCAGCCGCTGTTAGTCGCGTCGTAATTGAAATAGTACGCGGGTTCGGCCGCACCCGAATAGAGAGGAATACCGGTGCTGTAATTGCCCACATGCCATAAAGGCTGGTAACTGCTTGCCAGGTCCACACTCGTCGGTAATGTCCTAGTCTGATCGTCGCCGTCACCGTAAGGGTCGGTGAGCGCTGCGCTGAAAGTCGCGTTCGCCATGGCAGTACCATCAGCATTCAAAGGGGGTAGATAGGTGGCAATTGGATCGTAGTACAGCGGATTGTAATACACCGATTTCGCCGCATTCAGCGCAGAATTCCCGCTTATGTTGTCTGGAATATAAGCCAAACCCATACTGCCCGAGTCGTCCATAGACAACACAACGTTAGGCGGCACGCTGTCTACCAGGAACAAAGGCAAATCGCTTAATGTCAGTGCGCTGGCAGTGGATGGCAAAGTACCGATCACCAGAGAAGTACCCAACGCCAACTGACTCGCTACCCGCTTAACACCACGTCTCATTTCAAAATTCATCATCTCACCTGTTCCTTACTTGTAACGCTTAAAGTAAGCGCTTTGGACGACGCTTATGCTACGAATATCACCACCGGTAGCGGCCGCTGTGGCCTGGTAGTGATACCAGCCGGTTTTGCTTAATACGGATTCCTGCTTGTCGTCGGCCTGAAAGTCCACTTCTTCGCGAATGCAGCGCGGGTTGACCGCAACCTGGCCATTTGCCATACCTATCAAGTCAGTCTGAACGGCGTCGGTTGTCGAATACTCCATGCCGTTTATTTCCCAAAACTTGGTATCCTGCCACCAGTAGGTCAGACCCGTGGCACCAGACCAAAGGCTTGCGGGCGCATTGGCCGATCCCGAGTCGTCCGACTCCCAAAACTCTGTAGTCGCATCAGGGGTGCCGCCACCGCCAATTGCTGATTGCAGCTGCTTTCTGTCAATTCCTAGCTGCGAAATGTAATCCTCACAATCGCGCAAGCCGGTCTCTCCAGCCTGGAAAGACAAGTTGTCGTCATACATATTGCTAACCATGCGTTCTTCCAGGGTGACCGAAGTGATACCGCTGGTGCCGATCACTGTCATGATCACCAGAATAATCAGGCTAACCAGAAGGACGGCGCCGTTTTGTTTGTGTAGAGAAGTTCCTGTATGCATGGCTGTCACCTTTAGTTCGCCGGATAAACTGGATTACGCAAGCTGATGGTCTGAGTAAAAATCTGCCGGGCTTTGCCGTCCTGATAGCTCACGGTTGCGTTATCCAACACGTCATAGGTTTGTGCTACGCTTTTGTCCAACGGCGTATCGGCTGAAGAGGAGAGCATTGCAACTTTGATGGACACAACGTTTTCCCAGTCGTCGGCCGACATATCGTCGGCGTTGACGAACTTGCTGGCAGTAAGCAACTGTTCGTCTGGCCTGTCATCGGCTGCCGGGAACACGAAGTTGTCGACCACACCGCCGACGTTCACACCGTATTGAATTTGTAAATCATCAATGCCCTCAACCAGCGTTGCCGTTGTGGTGCCACCTGCGTTAACGGTTTGACACTGAAACTGAGAGTCATCGTTGACGAAGTAGCTGACCTCGGACCACTGGTCGGCCGCTATAGGGACACCCAGGCAGTCGTTGACCGGAGAGTCATTAGATCCTTCGATACGCACCCGAACTACATCGGTCCCGTCTTTAAGTTCGGGCGCAACCGTATTGTTAGCGCCAGTTACGGCGGTCCCTTCGGCAAAATTCGCCGAAGCTGCGAAGGTGGCCTGGCGCAAAATTGGATCCAGAATTTCATCTATATTGATATCGGTGGTGTAACCGCTGTGACGCAGAATGCGCGCCATAAAATCCATGGCGAAGCGACCGTTTTCCTGCATATGTGATTGCGCGTTGATAGTGGTGAAGGTTTGCTTGCTGCCGAGAAAAACCTGGATCACGCCAGCCATCAGGAAAATGCCCAAGCCCATGGCTATCAGCAGTTCCACAATCGTCATGCCGTTTTGTTTGCTCATTCTATTCATTGCTAAATTTCCACGTTGATGACCAGACATGCCAGGTCCGCAGGGTCGTTAGGGTCGCAGTTTGTTCCAATCGCGCCGGTGCGTAGCTCGTCCCACATGATGGTCACGGTTTGAAGACTGCCATTGGCAGCCACCGTGGCATCACCACCCGGCAAGGTTTGCACACGCAACATCCACTCATTCAAATCTTGCGTTGCCATTTCTAATTCGGTGCAATCGGCGCCAGAAGCCACACAACCTTGGTCGGCAGGCGCCGCGCCCCCGGCGAATTCATAACTGCCGCTCAATACACCGAAGCGATTGGCGCGCATGCGGTCGGCAATATCGCGCGCCAGAATATCGGCTTGGGTTCGAAAATAGGTGTTTTGCGATTGCTGCAAGCCGCTGGTTTGCAGAGCCGCCAGGCCCAGAAAGCCAATCGCCATGACTAGCATAGTCACTAGAATTTCGATCAGCGTAAATCCGCTCTGTGTGTTGCTTTTCACTTTGGCGTGGCTCCATGTTGAATTCTGTTGCGGCATCATATGCAGCCACCGTTGAAACCGGAGCGGAGAGATACCGAACCAGTCGCCGAAATCTGTACACCTCGACGATTAGTGTTCGCCACATGTTTTGGGTCAACAAAGCACAGGTCAGTTTGCGGGTTATTGGCAAGACCCTGGCGGTTAAACAACACGACGCCACTCGTGCCCAGGGGAGTTGTCAAATTTCCTTCGCCGTAGTGGGCTTGAATCGATTGTTCCTGAATGTTGCCATCCTGCGTGCCGTTGGCGTTTTGATCGACAAAAACGACCCAGCCCAAATGCCAATTAGTATCATTTGCGCAGGTGATTTGATCAGCACTGGCACAAACGCCGACCGGCATTTTGCGTTTTACCGCTTCACTGCGCGCATAGCGCAACGCATTAAACAAGCTGTCGCGCATACTCTGCACGTTATTACGGCTAATGCTGCTGTCGAAACTGGGTGCCGCGATCGAGCCGACAATGGCGATCATCGCCATCACGATAAGCAGCTCCAGCAAGGTGAAGCCGCGCGAAGAGGTCTTTTTGTTGGTATGCATAATTTTCATTAGTCAGTTCTGGCAACGGCTAACAGTCAAAAACACCCAATCACAAGCAAGGGCGATCTGTTTTAACTGTAGAAACGTTTAGTGACTAATGAAAGTAACGCGGGATGGGAGGTCTGTAGCGGGGATAAGTGGCCGGATTAGCGCCTTTAATTGCTTATTGATTAATTACCCGCAGCTCTTTCGGCATCGAAAACGTGATGTTCTCGGGCTGGCCTGCCATTTCTTCGGGCACGCTGGCACCCAGGTCTTGCAGCCGCTGAATCACTTCGTTTACTAGCACTTCAGGCGCGGACGCACCGGCAGTGACACCAATGGATTGCTTGTTCGCCAGCCATTCGGGATGAATGTCAGCGGCACTATCGATTAAGTATGCACTACTTTTCGTACGCTCTGCTAATTCGCGCAGGCGATTGGAATTGGAGCTGTTAGGTGAACCCACCACCAGTACCAGATCACACTCAACTGCCAGCTGCTTAACGGCATCCTGACGATTTTGTGTGGCGTAACAAATATCGTCTTTGCGCGGGCCATGAATGGCGGGGAATTTTACGCGCAAGGCATCGATGACCTTGGCGGTGTCGTCCATCGATAGGGTGGTTTGCGTCACGTACGCCAGCGATTCGGCATTGTGAACAACCAGCTGTTCCACCTGCGCTTCGTCTTCCACCAAGTAAATCATGCCGCCGCTGCTGAAGTCATACTGGCCCATCGTGCCTTCAACTTCAGGATGGCCTTTGTGGCCGATCAGAATGCATTCCTGGCCATTTTTGCTGTAGCCGGCGACTTCCATATGCACTTTGGTAACCAGCGGACAGGTGGCGTCGAACACTTTCAGCTGCCGGTTGGCGGCTTCTTCGCGCACCGCTTGCGATACGCCATGCGCGCTGAAAATCACGATGCTATCGTCGGGCACTTCGCGCAATTCATCGACGAAGATAGCTCCGCGTTCGCGTAAGTCGTCCACCACAAATTTGTTGTGCACCACTTCGTGGCGCACGTAGATAGGCGCGCCGAACATCTCCAGCGCACGATTGACGATTTCTATTGCGCGATCGACACCGGCACAGAAACCGCGGGGATTGGCTAGTTTAATATTCATGCGTTGGCCTGCTCTTGCAAAGATTCATCCGACTCGACGGTGACGATGGCTACTTCAAATTGTAGATCACGACCGGCCAGTGGGTGATTAAAATCAATAACAACAGTGTCTTCGGTCAGTTCTTTAACCATGCCGGGTACTTCTGCCTTGGCGGCGTCGGCGAATGAAATCACCAGGCCCGGCTCAAGGTCGTAGTTTGCTAACTGTGAGCGCGAAAATGTTTGTATATTCTCTTGCCGATGCTCACCGAAGCCTTCCTCCGCCGACATGGCGAAACTGGCTTCGTCGCCTGCGGTGAGGCCTAGCAACTTCTCTTCAAAGTTCGGCAGCAAGCTGCCGTCACCCATGCTGAAACTCGCGGGCTGTTTGTCGAAGTTTGAATCTATCTCGGTACCGTCCTGCAGCTTGATGGCGAAATGCAGGGTGACGCGGGCTTGGTTGGTTATCAACATAAGTATTCTCTGAATTAAGACGTCGTTTCAGCGTGGCGGTTCACAAACATATCCAGCAGCATGAGACCGGCACCGATGCTAATGGCCGAATCAGCAATATTGAATGCCGGAAAGTGGGCATCTTTATAATACACGTCGATGAAATCGACTACGTAGCCTAATACGACGCGGTCGTATAAGTTGCCCACGGCGCCACCGAGGATCAACGCTAGCGCGAGCATAAGCAGTTTTTGCGCCTTTGGCAGGCGATACATCCATACCACTAACACGACGCTAACCACAGCCGAGACTACGGCGAAAAAACCGCGCTGCCAGCCGCTGGCGTCACTGAGAAAGCTGAATGCCGCACCGGTGTTATGCCACAGCGTGAAGTTGAAAAAGGGCAAAATCTCTACCGGTTGACCATAATTCAAATTGCTGCTGGCCAGCCATTTGGTCCACTGATCTAAAGCGACGATGATCAGGCTTAAGCCGTACCACAACACTGGTTCACTCTTTGCTAATCTAGGCATAAAGACGCTGCTCGCCGGCACCATCGATATTTTCAATGCAGCGCGAACACAACTCCGGATGCTCGCTGCTGGCTCCCACGTCGGCGCGCTGATGCCAGCAGCGCACGCATTTATCTTCCGTGCTGGCGCTGATGCCAAGCTGCAAACCGTCTAGTTCAGTGACTTGTGCAGCAGCCGGGGCGGCAGATTGTGGCTGCAAAGTCGCGACCGATGTAATCAATACAAAGCGTAGCTCATCACCAAGCCGGGTTAACGTTTTGAGTAATTGTTCGTCGCAGTAAAGCGTGACTTCGGCGCTCAGGGTGCCTTTGATCAGCCCGTCTTTGCGTTGGCTTTCAAGCGCCTTGTTAACGGCTTCCTTAACCTCTAGCACGAGGTGCCAGAATTCTTCATCCATTTCCGTGTTTGCAGGGATAGCAGGCAACTCGTACCAGGTCTCTACCAACACAGTAGCGCCCCGCTCACCTGGTACAAACTGCCATATCTCATCGGCGGTAAAAGGCAATATAGGCGTAATCCATCTAACTAACGCTTCGACTATATGGTAAAGCGCTGTTTGCGCCGAGCGCCTGCCCAGCGAGTCGCTGGCCATGGTGTATTGCCGGTCTTTGATAATGTCGAGATAGAAACCACCCAAGTCAGCGACACAAAAATTATGCAGCTTTTGATAAATTAGGTGAAATTGATAGTTATCGTAGGCGCGCGTAATCTCTTCCTGCAGTTGCTGGCTGCGGCGGATAATCCATTGGTCTAACGCCAGCAGCTGGTCTGATGCAACACTGTCGCGCTGCGGTTCGAAGCCGTTTAAATTAGACAGCAGGAAGCGCGTGGTGTTGCGAATGCGTCGGTAAGAGTCGGCCGTGCGTTTGAAAATTTCATCCGAGACCGTCATCTCATCGCGGTAATCGGTGGCGGCAATCCACAGACGCAGGATATCAGCACCCAGCGTGTTCATTAATTTTTGCGGCGCGATAGTATTGCCCAATGACTTCGACATTTTGCGGCCGTTAGTATCGACAGTGAAGCCGTGGGTCATGGCCGCTTTATAGGGGGACTGCCCGTTAATAGCCATTGAGGTTAGCAGTGAAGACTGAAACCAGCCTCGATGCTGATCAGACCCTTCCAGATACAGATCGGCCGGAAACGTCAGCTCGGAATTTTTACGCAACACACATTCATGGCTTACGCCGGAGTCGAACCACACGTCCAGCGTATCGCTCACCTTCACATAGCGTTCGGCATCGTCGCCAAGTAGCTCCGCAGCTTCCAGCGCAAACCAGGCTTCTATACCGTCCACTTGCACACGCTGCGCAACCGCTTCGATTAAACGACTGGTATCCGGATGCAGCGCAGCGTTTTCCTTGTCGACAAATAATGTGATGGGTACGCCCCAGGTACGTTGCCGGGAGATACACCAGTCAGGTCGATCAGCCAGCATGCCGGCGATACGCGCCTTACCCCAGGCCGGCAGCCATTCGATGCTGTCAGCAGCTGCTTGAGCCTGCTCAAGCAGGCCGTTGGCGTGCATGCCAACAAACCATTGCGGTGTGGCGCGAAAGATAATGGGTGATTTATGCCGCCAGCAGTGAGGATAGCTGTGTTCATAATCGTGATGCGCCAGCAGTGCGCCGCGTTCCTGTAATACCTCCACGATCGCAGCGTTGGCTTTCATCACATGCACACCGGCAAACAATTCGGTGTCAGCCAGAAACACGCCGTTGGGGCCCACTGGATTGAGCACTTCCAGACCATAAGCCTTACACACGGCAAAGTCTTCGGGACCATGCCCCGGCGCTGTATGCACGGCACCGGTGCCTGCCTCCAGCGTGACATGCTCGCCTAACACAACTAGTACGCTGCGCTGGTAGAACGGGTGATGTAGCTGCAGCTGCTCCAGCGCAGCACCCTTGCAGGCGCCAATAAGCTTGAATTCACTGATTCCGGCGCGCTCCAGCACGGCCTCATGCAAATCCTGAGCTACGATTAGCACCTGTTTTTTACTGCTCAGTTCGCAGGCTATTGCAACGTAGTCGAGTTCGGCGTTTAACGCGACCGCTTGACTGGCAGGCAGCGTCCAGGGCGTGGTGGTCCAGATCACCACACTCACAGTCTCAAAACCGTTTAGATCGAAATCGAACGCATCGGCAAATTGCTGTGGCTGCTCGGCTGGATAACACACGTCAATAGCGGGCGACACCTTGTTCTGATATTCAACTTCGGCTTCTGCCAGCGCCGAGGCGCAGTCGGTACACCAGTGCACCGGTTTGAAGCCTTTTTGCAGATGACCGTTGGCGACGATTTTGCCTAACGCGCGAATTTGATCTGCTTCGTACTGATAGTTCATGGTGAGATAGGGTTTGTCCCACTCGCCCAATACACCGAGGCGGATAAAGTCTTTCTTCTGCCCCTCAACCTGTTTAGCCGCGTAGTCGCGACAGCGGCGGCGAAACTCGGCAGCATCTATTTTCACGCCGGGCTTACCGACCTTTTTTTCAACGTTAAGCTCGATTGGTAAACCATGACAATCCCAGCCGGGCACATAGGGTGCGTCGAAGCCGCTCAGCGTTTTAGCTTTAACGATGATGTCTTTGAGGATTTTATTGACCGCATGGCCGATGTGGATTTCACCATTGGCGTAGGGAGGACCGTCGTGCAGTACGAATTTAGGGCGGCCGGCGCTGCTGTCGCGGATTTTTCCGTACACGTCCATCGCGTCCCATTGCTGCAGCATTTTGGGTTCGCGCTGCGCCAGATTTGCCTTCATGGGAAAATCGGTTTGTGGCAGGTTCAGGGTGGCTTTGTAATCACTCATTAGCTTTGCGTTCAATTCCAAAATAGTCGTATGCGGTTTGAATATCGGCCTGGATGTTTTTCTTTAACTCTTCCACGCTGGCGAATTTTTTCTCTTCGCGAAGTTTCTTTCTAAAACGTACATGTATGGTTTTGCCGTAGATGTTGCTGTCAAAATTCAGCAGGTGGACTTCGAGCAACGCTTTTACGCTGTCGTCCACCGTTGGGCGGGAGCCGACGTTAGCGATGCCGGGTCTGGCTTCGTCACCGAGCCCCAGCACCTCAACCGCGTATACGCCCGACAAAGCCGCGCTGTGCCGATGCAGTTCGAGATTCGCCGTAGGAGAATCCAACTGCCGGCCTAGCTGCTGGCCATAAACCACTTTGCCGGTAATGGTGTAGGGTTTACCTAACAGGCGCTCAGCCAGATCAAAATCCGCGGCCTCTAACGCGGCGCGAATGCGCGTGCTTGATACGCGCTCATGGTCGATAGCCAAAGTACTGGTATCTTCCACCGCGAAGCCATGCTTTTCCCCAAGCCGTTGCAACAGCGCAAAATCTCCTTCGCGATCATGGCCAAAGCGTAAATCGTCGCCCACTACCACATATTTAACGCCCAGACCGGCTACGAATACGTCTTCGATAAATTCAATAGCAGACACCTGGCTTAATGTCTGGGTGAAACGAATGCGAAAAACCCTGTCGATGCCAAAATCACGGAAGGCAACGAATTTCTCGCGAAAACTCATCAACCGCGCCGGTGCTTTTGTTGGCGCAAAATACTCGCGCGGCAACGGCTCTAACACAATGACCGTTGTCGGCAGACCGAGTTCAGCGCCTTTGGCCAGCAACTGTCTCAATACTGCCTGATGGCCATAATGCACGCCGTCGAATGCGCCGATGGTCGCCACACAGGGCTTATGCCGAGGGCGCAAATTATGCAGTCCACGTATCAGTTCCATCGGCACATTAGTCGTCTATAAAAAGCCAGTTATTATAGCTGAGTCGCAACGCGTACAACTAATGAGATTGTGCACGAAAATGCGCCAATCTTGCCCCCAGCAGCGCCAGCACCGCAAAGTAAATGGCTGCGCCAGCTGTGCACAGCCATACGGTTCGCAGCACACGACCGTAGACTTCCAGCCCTTGCCAGACTGCGGTATCACCTTTGTAGATCACTAAAAATATCGCCATCGCCATCGTGGCGGCCACTATGCGCCCGCAATTTTTAAAGGTCCCGGGCTGCCACACGACGACATCATTTCTTAACAAGCCGCGCAGCAAAAGGCCGGCGTTGACGAATGCCGCCAGCGACGTCGCTAACGCCAGGCCGACATGACCAAGTTCAAACAGAAAATGCAGCGGCACGACCAGCGCAATATTCAATACCATGTTGACGACCATGGCGATAATGCCGATGCGAACCGGCGTTTTCATATCCTGCTGCGCGTAATAACCCGAAGCAAGCACCTTAATCAGCATAAAAGCTAGCAAACCCAGCGCGTAGGCTTGCAGGCTGTAGCTTGCCATTGTCGCGGTGTGACGAGTGAATTCGCCGTAGTTAAACAAGGTCATTAATAGCGGCTCGGCCAGCACTAATAGCGCCACCATTGACGGCAGGCTAACCAGCAACACCATGCGTATAGCCCAGTCCAACGGGCGCGCAAACTGTTCAACGCCGCTATCGCTATGCTGGCGCGCCAGCGTTGGCAGAATTACCGTAGCGACCGCAATGCCAAACACGCCCAGCGGCAATTCCACTAATCGATCAGAATAATACAACCAGGAAATACTGCCGGTTGGCAAAAACGAAGCCAGTACGGTGTCTAAGAGTAGATTTATTTGGCTGACCGACACACCGAACAAGGCCGGCACCATTAACGTCAGAATACGCTTAACGCCCGGATGGCCCCACTCCACGCGCGGGCGCGGCATTAAGCCGAGGCGCGCAAGAAAAGGTAGCTGCAGCAACAGCTGTAAAATACCGGCAACAATTACCGCCCAGGCAAGTGCAAATACTGGCCGCTGCATGTGCGGGGCCAACAGCAAGGCACCGGCAATAAGACTAAGGTTGAGTAAAACCGGCGTAAAAGCCGGCACTGCAAACCGGTTATAACTATTAAGTATGGAGCCGGCAAAACCTGTCAGCGAGATTAACAGCAGATAGGGGAACGTAATGCGTAACAGCTCACTCGTTAGGGTGAACTTTTCCGGCTGCTGCACATAACCCGGCGCGAAAATGGTTGTTAGCAACGGCGCAGCCAATATTGCGAACACGCAGACGCCGAGCAATACGATACCAAGCGAACCTGCCACGCTATTTATAAGATGGCGTACTTCGCCATGCTCCCGCTGGGTGCGATATTCCGACAACACCGGCACGAAGGCTTGCGAAAACGCGCCTTCGGCGAACAGGCGGCGTAAAAAATTCGGCACTTTGAAGGCGATGAAAAAAGCATCGGCATTAGCGTTCGCGCCGAGAAATATAGCGATTACCACGTCGCGGACCAGGCCAAGCACGCGCGACAGCATAGTCATTGAACCAACCAGCAGGCTTGAGCGCAGCAAACCGCCGGCGGGTTTAGATAATTCAGGAGCAGCCAAAAATAATTCCGTCGCCGTTAACTTGCGCGCGTTAGCGCATTAAAACCGTCGTTCGGTGTACCAATTAACCGCACGCGAACTGTTTTCAACCTGGTCCACCACGTCGAGCATAAGCGCAAACATCGCCATGCGTACTAATACGCCGTTGTCAGTTTGACGAAAAATTGCCAGGTTGGGATTTTCATTTAGATCGCTGTCGAGTTCGTTAGCACCGGCCCGTGAGTCACGCGGTAAAGGGTGCATGATCACGGTGTTAGGATCGCAAAACTGCGTATAAATCGCCTGATTCAGGCGATAGCGACCACGGAACATATTGGCCTCCTCCTGACTGGCGAAACGCTCCTCTTGAATGCGCGTGGAATAAGCGATATCAACGTCGGTAATGCTTTGTTCCATCTGATCCGACTCGATCACTTCGTGCCCTGTCTGCCGCAGCTGTTCGACAATCTCTGCTGGCATTGCCAACTCCTGCGGCGCAATCAGCGTCAGCTTAACGTGTTCATACAACATCAACAGCTTACAGATTGAATGCACGGTGCGGCCGTATTTCAAATCACCAATCAGGGCGATGCGAAGATTGTCCAACGCGCGACCTTTGGCACGCAGCTCTTTTTGAATAGTGTAAAGATCGAGCAAAGCCTGGCTGGGATGCTCATTACTGCCGTCGCCACCATTGACCACCGGCACGCGGCTGGCGCGAGCGAACTCGGCGACCGATCCCGACGTGGGATGGCGCATGACAATGGCGTCGCTGTAGCCGCTCATTACCCGCGCGGTGTCGTATAACGACTCCCCTTTGGCGATTGCCGAATGTTCAAATCCGGTCGTTTCGCGCACCTCGCCGCCCAGCAGGTTAAACGCGCAGCCAAAGCTGACGCGCGTGCGCGTGCTGGGCTCGAAGAACATGCTGCCCAGAATCGCGCCGCTCAGCACTTTGGTCATGCGCTCGCGATGGGCGTAGGGCTGCATCGCGTCGGCCACGGTGAAAATGCGGTCAATATCGGGCCGCTCAAATTGGCCTATCGATAAGATATGGCTACCGGGAAATTGCATGGCTAATCCAGGCGAAGTTTTTTGTTGGGCGCATGCTACCGGTAGTAAACCGCCGGCTCAAGCAGGCGATTACGACTCCACGTAGTGTTGGTGCAGCTGTTGGGCATAGTCGTACAAACCCTGAACGAGTTCAGGCGCTGCGCCCGCCGAACTGATCTGTACCAGCTGTTGCTCAAATTCGGCAAAGTTGAAGTGATCCGCTGAAGTCAAACGTCTTCGACAATGCTCATGCCACTGCGCTTGTTCCTGGGCATTTAAACTTGCGGGAAAGTTGCGCGCGCGATAGCGAAACAGCAACTCGGGCAAACGTGCGTCATCGAAGCTAAACGTTTGTTTGGCTAGCTGCTCGGCCGACGCTGCGCGCACAGCGTTACTTTGATCACGGTCGGCTTTGCTAAGAAAACCGCCTGAATAAAGCTGCGCTTCCGGGTCTTGCTGCTCGTTTTCAAACGGCGTGTCGAATATCGCCGTTAGCTTAGCCAGCCAATCACGCTGCATGGCATAGGCTTGCGCATGCTTTTCACAGGCAGCGAGGTCGAGATTAATGCGCTCAGCGACTTTGTCATCTAATAATTTTTGAGTAGCGACGATGGGACAGCGATTGAGGTGAATAGTTTTAAGCGGAATATGCGGCATCTCTTTAGTGCGCTCGCGACCCGGCAGATAAAGATATTTGCTGATTTCAGCTGCGCTTAAATCAAACAATGGCGCGGGATCGTGACGCAGATCCACACAGATCACGCCATTTTTATTTACCGGGTGCGGGGCTACTGGCAACATCAGACTTGTACAGTAGTTTTCGCTGGGCAGCTTGGATGATACGTGCAGCACCGGCTGCGCTTGCCGGGTAGCCAACAGGCCGGCAACAAACTTCTTGTTTCGCAGTTGCAGCGCGTAGTCGAACAGCTTCTTTTTACGTTGTCTGAGTATGTTTGCGACGGCTATGGTAGCGTTCACGTCGGCCAGCGCATCGTGTGCGGCGCCGTGTTCAATGCCATTGGCCGCCGTTAAATGCTCCAGCCGAAAACTGGGGTTGCCGTCTTCGTGGCGGGGCCATTCGATATTCTCTGGCCGCAGCGCGCAGCACAGGCGCACTACATCGATAATATCCCAGCGGGAATTGCCGTTTTTGTACTCGCGTTCGTAAGCGTCGTAAAAATTGCGATAGAGGATATGGCGGGTAAATTCGTCGTCGAAACGAATGCTATTATACCCCACAGTGCAGGTGTCAGGCTGGCTCAGCTCGCTGTGGATGCGGGCAATGAATTCGCGTTCGCTAACACCTTCGCTGTTAATTTTCTGCGGTGTTAATCCGGTCACCTGACTGGCCGCGGGATGAGGTAAACAATCGGGCGGCAGTTTGCAAAACTGCACTAGGGGTTTGCCGACGACATTCAGGTTTTCATCAGTTCGTACGCCGGCAAATTGCACTGGTCTGTCCAGCGCCGGGTCGGTACCGCTGGTCTCATAGTCGTGCCAATAAAAGGTTGCTGACATAGATACCTGGCTACTCCCTATTGAACCTGAATCGCTCGTTCCTCAATTTTAGCCGCCCACTCTTTTGGTCCGGTTTGATGCACCGACTCGCCGCGGCTGTCTACCGCTACCGTGACCGGCATATCTTTCACTTCAAACTCGTAGATGGCTTCCATACCCATTTCCGGGAACGCCACTACGCGCGAATGGGTAATCGCTTTTGATACCAGATAGGCCGCGCCGCCGACCGCCATCAAATACACCGCCTTGTGTTTTTTAATTGCGTCGATGCCTGCCTGGCCGCGCTCGGCTTTGCCGATCATGCCGATCAGACCAGTTTTGTCGAGAATCATCTCGGTGAATTTATCCATGCGCGTCGCGGTGGTTGGTCCGGCAGGACCAACAACTTCTTCGCGCACCGCATCCACCGGGCCGACGTAATAAATGAAGCGGCCGCGTAAATCGACGCCTTCCGGCAAACCTTCGCCGCTGTCAAATAATTCCTGAATGCGCTTGTGTGCGGCATCACGACCGGTCAGCATTTTACCCGACAGCAGCACGGTTTCGCCGGGCTGCCAAGTTTGCACATCCTCTGGCGTGATCGTGTCGAGATTGACGCGGCGCGCGCTTGGGCCAACGTCCCAGGTGATTTCGGGCCAGTCATCCAGGCTGGGCGGAGTTTGCATTACAGCACCGCTGCCGTCTAATACAAAGTGCGCGTGACGAGTAGCGGCACAGTTCGGAATCATCGCCACCGGCAAAGACGCGGCGTGGGTTGGGAAATCTTTAACTTTTACATCCAGCACTGTAGTCAGTCCGCCCAGACCTTGTGCACCAATGCCGAGCTTGTTGACTGCATCCATAATTTCCAGACGCAATTCTTCAGCGCGGTTTTGTGGGCCACGCGCGCGCAGGTCGTGAATGTCGATGGGATCCATCAGCGATTCTTTAGCCAGTACGGCGGCCTTTTCGGCTGTACCGCCGATACCAATTCCCAGCATGCCGGGAGGGCACCAACCGGCACCCATAGTTGGTACAGTTTTGACCACCCAATCAACAACGCTGTCGGAAGGATTGAGCATGGCCATTTTCGACTTGTTTTCCGAGCCACCGCCCTTCGCCGCAATCCTGACATCGAGGGTATCGCCGGGAACGATTTCCATATGAATGACGGCTGGTGTATTGTCTTTGGTGTTTTTTCGCGCGCCGGCAGGGTCGGCTAATATAGAAGCACGCAGCACATTGTCGGGATGAGTGTAGGCACGACGCACGCCTTCGTTGATCATTTCCGTCACACTTAAGGTCGCATCCCACTGCACATTCATACCGACCTTCAAAAACACCGTCACAATGCCGGTATCCTGGCAGATGGGGCGATGCCCTTCGGCACACATGCGAGAGTTGATGAGAATTTGCGCCATCGCGTCTTTAGCAGCCTGCGATTCTTCCTTTAAGTAAGCCTCATGCACTGCTTGAATAAAGTCCAGCGGATGGTAATAAGAAATAAATTGTAGCGCATCGGCTACGCTTTCGATTAAATCGTCCTGCTGGATTGTTGTCATACTGGCGCCCTACCC
>JBBKXJ010000098.1:0-13572 GCA_037969395.1 Pseudomonadales bacterium | reverse complement strand
CCTTGTCAATGCGGCATAGTCGCCGCAAGAGCCGCACTAGCGATAGCTCCTTTGCAGCCAGGGCGACGCTTGTAAGTCCCCACATAAAAACATCGCGCATGCTCACTCCTCAGGACAGGCAGTCGTAACAAACGCTTGCCGGTATTATTTAACCTAGCGAAAATTAAGCGGAAATCGTCGTTCTGAATGACCGGTTCCACTGAAAACAGTCTCGCTAGCGCGGCAACGTCTGTCAAATAAAAACTCATGCACGCTTCTGACCAATTCCGTTAGAGCTTCTACCCTCCCTCTTAACGCCCTCCGCGCACCGAATTTGTGCGTGCGTGCACCAAAATCGTGTGGCGAAGGGATTTATTGGATCGCACGGCAGCAGGATTGGGACTGGATCTCACACAAATACAAGGTTGTAAGTGAGTTGGCTTGTTTATTGCTCTCGCTTACCGCAGAAGTGTAACCATGGACACGAACAGGCTAAATCCCGCTATCGGCAGCATCGTCTTGCGGCGAACGGGGTGTACCCATTTGTTTTTTTGTAGCTTCTTCTCGCGCAAACAACTGTACCGATGCTTGAAATTAACTGAAGACCTAACTAAAGACTAAGGATTCCGGAAATGAGTGCAAATCAATCCCGCCTGCTGGCGATAAGCCAGACCATAAATCGCAAACTCACCAGCGTCACCAAGCCAGAGCCGCTGTCAAAAATCTGGGCCTGCGACGTTTTTTCGTTGGCTACCATGGAGGAATCGCTGTCTAAAAATACCTTCAAGGCAATGAAGAAAACCGTGCAAACGGGTGCTGAACTGGACCCGGCAACGGCCGACGTTGTTGCCGCCGCGATGAAAGACTGGGCGATGACAAAGGGCGTTAAGTTCTTCTCCCATATTTTCTACCCAATGACCAATATCACCGCTGAAAAACACGACGGTTTTATAATCACTACTCCTGACGGAGGTGCGATCACCGAATTCACTGGCAGTCTACTCATCAAGGGCGAACCCGATGGTTCTTCGTTCCCTAATGGCAGCATTCGCATGACCAGTGCAGCGCGCGGCTACACGGCCTGGGATCCAACCAGCCCCGCCTACATCATGCACACCGACAATGGCGCAACGCTGATGATTCCCAGTGTCTTTATGTCATGGACCGGCGACTCGCTGGATAAGAAGATTCCCTTACTACGCTCGAATACCGCGATGAACACGTCCGCACAAAAAGTGCTGGCGTTGATGGGTGAAACTGATATCGCCACGCTCAACTCGAGTTGTGGCGCCGAGCAGGAATACTTCCTCATCGATGCAAATTTTGCCGCTAGCCGTCCCGACCTGTTGCTGACGGGTCGAACCCTGTTCGGCGCGCCCCCGGTTAAAGGACAAGAGTTTGACGACCATTACTTCGGCGCCATACCTGAAAGGGTTCAGGTATTTATGCAGGATTTTGAAGACCAGCTTTACCGGCTCGGTATTCCGGCAAAAACCCATCACAATGAAGTGGCACCAGGGCAGTTCGAGATAGCGCCTTATTTCGAGGCAGCGAATGTAGCTGCTGACCATCAGCAATTACTGATGACAATTTTGAAGACCACGGCAAAAAGGCATGGCTTTGTGGCCCTGTTGCACGAGAAGCCTTTCGCCGGGGTCAACGGCTCGGGTAAACATGTTAACTGGTCGGTGGGAAATTCCACCCAGGGAAATCTGCTGGATCCGGGCAATACCCCGCACGATAACCTAAATTTCCTGCTGTTCTGCGGCGCGGTAATTCGGGGCGTACATTTGTTCGGTCCACTGCTAAGGGCGGTCATCGCCTCCGCAGCGAACGACCACCGCCTGGGAGCCAACGAAGCGCCACCGGCGATTTTATCGGTGTATCTCGGTGATCAGCTGGAAAAAGTATTTAACGACATCAAGGCAGGCGAACTGCTCGGCTCAGACAATGGCGGAGTGATGGATCTCGGGCTGGCGCAAATCCTTAATTTTGACCGTGACCCGGGCGACCGCAACCGCACCTCGCCGTTCGCTTTTACCGGTAATCGTTTTGAATTTCGTGCCGTTGGTTCTTCACAATCGGTATCCGGCCCGCTGATTGCCATGAACACAATGCTGGCGGATTCACTGGAGTGGATTGCAGACAAGTTGAAAACCCAGTTTGATAACGGCGCAGCCAAAGTGGATGCCGTGACCACCGTACTGCAAGAGCTGATGGAACAGCATGGCAATGTGATATTTGGCGGCGATGGTTATTCAGCCGAGTGGCACAAGATGGCTGTTGAAGAACGCGGTCTGAAAAATATTCCTACCAGCGCTGATGCCCTCCCCGCCTTTCGCGAGGAGTCCGTACAGCAACTTTTTGAGCGCACGGGTGTGTTGTCACCGGTAGAGCTTGAGAGTCGTTTTGAAGTGTATGCCGAGCAGTATGTTCTATCTATTGAGGTCGAGGCGAAACTGGTGGTGGAAATGGCCAAAACCATTATCTACCCCGCCGCCGCCACATATCTCACCGAACTCGCTGGCGCAAATTCAGCCATGGCTGGGTTGAACATAGGACTCGACAGCTCAATCACTCAATCAGTTGCCAAACAAGCCAACGCCATGATGAGCGCGGTGAACGAGCTAATTGAGGCCTTAAAGGAAAAGGACTTTGCCTCGACCGAAGAGCACCTGCATTTCTGTGCCACCGTGATCTGCCCGCTGATGCTGGAAGTCCGTACTCCTGCGGACGCACTTGAGCAGGAAGTTGCCGATGAACTTTGGCCACTACCGAAATATCGGGAAATGTTATTTCTGAGATAAAGCGCGAAGTGCTTTAGCCACCCATCTGGCAGTTACTGCAAGCTCATCGAGTCAAGCGGTAGCTGCCTTTACCCTTCGTAGTAGCGCTTCAGCAAATCCGCGTGAGACGCGCGAACAACAAAATTTCTCAGCGCGGATTGCGCAGTTTTTGCGTTGTAGCGTGACGCGGCAGTATTCGTCTTACCGCCGAGGATCTATACCCGACCGCCTCTGCCAGCAGTCACCAGATTAAAAGTCTGCAAGTAAAGCTGTCGTATCGCAATACACGCGAGTTGTCATTGACCGTCGCCGAAACTCGAGGCCAGCTTTTCTGTAATTCTCTGGTAGTCGTCTGGATTTGACTGCTTCTTTTTAGCCAGCCATTGCTCCACAGATTGTTCAAAAGCTGACGACTCCTCGTGTTTTATTTGTTCGATTTGATGTCGAATTTTTCGTAATTCAGCTAACGCTGCTTCAGCCCTGGCAGATAGCGGTTGATTGTTTTCCGCCACATCCATCAGGACCTCGGTAATGACGCCCAATTGCTTGCCATAAGCTGCAACATCTTCAAACACGCGCTGTTCGATGTTTCCGTTTCCCGCATGCGGTGCAATGGCGCCGAACAACCAATCAGTCTTCGGATCAATTCGTTGCTCTACGTTGCCGCTCCAGGGAAGGTGTAACTGTGGAGCCCAAAACCATAACCATGGAAACATCGCTTATCTCCTAATCGCGCGCCGCATGGGACTGTTACTCAGAACGCGCTGCGCAAGCATTTTAAAATCCACACAATGTTAGCACGTCTCTGCAACGCCTACACCGCGCCTTAGCATTGTTATTTTCAGGCGCGATTCACGAACCATTTAAGTGCATCGGGTGCACCAGGGGGTCGCAGAAATGCCCCTCTTCCCTCCAATATAGCTGTACATTTATTGCCCAATAAATGTAACAGACTGAAGTAAAACCATATTTTCCGTTAGGCATGAAAGTTGTTTGAATCATACTACCTTTGGTGTATAACCGAAGTTCTATTAAGACTTTCTCAGCCATGGAGGAGCATAGTCCGTCGTTACTTAAAATAGAGCGGCGGCGATCTCATTAGCATTCGCTAGCCAGTCTTTTCGGCCTGCACGGCGTTATTGCCAGATCGCCATACGTTCCATGTCTCTGTAGGAAGCCCTGCAGTCGATTTTGCTAGCGATCTACAGTGCGCGCCGGATCAATCAAATCCAACTTCTATGGTGCTGCGTGGTTTGATGGTGCAATGAAGAACGTTATTCTTGAACTGACACGCATCGTTAAAGCCGTAGCGATGGTTGTATCTCCGACAGATCAGGTAGAGCTGATTGTTGAGTCAATCAGTCAGGTGATAGGTGTCGACGTCTGTAGTCTGTACAGGATCAACGACGCAAGTGAGATGATTTTGCTGGCCAGCCATGGTCTCGCAGTCAACCATGAGGTCAAACTACCACCGGGCATAGGCTTAGTGGGTCTGGCGGCTACACGTCGCCAGCCCATTAATATCGCAGATGCCGCCAGTCATCCCAACTATCTCTATGTCCCCGGCAGCGAGGAAGAGCACTACCGCAGCTTTTGTGGCGTGCCTTTAGTGCGATTTGGTGAAGTGATTGGGGTGCTTGTCGTACAAAGTAAGCGCGAGCAGAAGCTCAGTGACGACAACGAAGCCTTTTTGACTACACTGGCTGCACAGCTTGCGCTTATCGTTTCGAATATACCGACTGCAGGTCAAACATCGCCAACCTGCAATCAACGAATGGCCGGCATCAAGGGTGCTCCGGGTATTGGTATTGGTTCAGCAATTTTATGTGACGGCGGTGAACTCAACTCCGTCCCTGACGCGCCGTGTCATGATATTGAGAGTGAAATCTTACAGTGGCATGCTTCGTTGGCGACCGTAAAGACAGCCATCCAGGCAGAAAAAGCAGCGCTAGGTCAGCAAGTATCGGCCACTGTCTCTGCCATTTTTGACGTCTACCAAATGTTATTGGCGGATCAGGCATTGATAGACAGAGTGGAGCTCGAAATTCGTGCAGGACAATGGTTACCTGCAGCCCTTCGATCGAGCATTCATTACTTTTGCGAGTTGTTTCTTGCAATGGATGATCCTTACTTAAAGGCTCGGCATGAGGATATCCAGCTGATAGGCAATAAATTGTTTAATGCCTGGCGCAGTATGAGCGTGGACGAGCAGAGAAGCGTCGTACCCGAAGGACCGGTGATACTCGTCGGTGCACAACTGAGCGTTTCCGAAGTTGCCAACATACCTTTCGAGCGCTTGTCCGGCATTGTCTGCTTTGAAGGATCGGGGTTGTCTCATATTGCTGTGCTGGCCAATGCAATGGGTGTTCCTGCGGTGATGGGGGTCGGCTGTCTTAACGGCTTGCAATCGGGACAGCGGTTGATCGTTGACGGTGGTGAGGGGGAGGTAATCCTTCGTCCCAGCGATGCACTGGCCGCAGAGTTCAATGAGCTTGTCAGCAAAGAGCATCAATTGGTCGAGCAACTCGGCGAATTGCGCGATAAATCAGCAACAACAACAGATGGCCGCACAGTGCGATTATTTGCGAATATAGGCTTGATGGCAGATATTCCCCAGGGCCTGAACAGCGGAGCCCAGGGGGTTGGCCTGTACCGCACTGAAATTCCTTTCATGATGCGCGACAGCTTTCCAACCGAAGACGAACAGGTGCAGGACTATCGTAAGGTGTTCGCCGCGTACCGGGGTAAACCCATCTATTTAAGAACCCTGGATATTGGCGGAGACAAACAACTACCCTATTTTCCGATCGACAATGAGCCTAACCCCGCATTGGGTTGGCGAGGAATACGACTCACGCTGGACAACGTCGGGTTATTGATGACGCAGATTCGGGCTATGATCAGAGCTGCGGGAGGGGAAAGCAATTTGCATATTTTGTTGCCGATGATCAGTTCAACTAACGAACTCGATACCTTCACGCTGCTATTGAATGATGCCTGCGATCAGCTACGCCAGGAAGCGGTAAACTTATGCCGGCCGAAAATAGGCGTGATGGTAGAAGTTCCGGCGGCGATTTCCCAACTGCCATTTTGGGCCGACAAAATCGACTTTATCTCGATCGGTTCAAATGACTTAAGCCAGTATTTGCTCGCGCTGGATCGTGGCAACAGACGCGTAGCGGCTCGTTACGATTCGATTCATCCCGCAATACTGCATGAAATCAACGGCGTCGTTAGTACAGCTAAAAAGTACAAGCTTCCATTGAGTCTTTGTGGCGAAATGGCAGCCGACCCAGCCGCTGTAGTTTTGCTGCTCGGCATGGGCATACGTACCTTAAGCATGAGCGCGGCTCAGTTGCCACGCATAAAATGGCTGATAAGGTCTCTGTCTATTGCTCGGGCGGAAGATTTACTAACCCAGGCTTTGTGCTTGCATAACGTCACTGCTATACGAACGTTGGCAAACGGAGCGCTGCAAGAAGTGGGCTTCCATCAACGGGGCAATTAGCCCGCATCCAGGGAAGGTCCCGCAAGTTGTTCCTCTATTCAGGCTTCTACAGCGTCGATTCACCTTATTCAGTTTTCATTCAGCTAAAGGTAGTCCCTGGCCATCGTCGATGCCTGGCTATGCTCCAGCGCATCGCATGCCAACCCCTCGGCGCACCGAAACTGTGCGTTTCGGCAAGCCAACAACGTGACAAAACGCTCTCGCAGCCCGCTAGATCGAGCTTTTCCGCCGATGGCACGATTTTTGTATTCCAAGTGTGTATAGCTGAACCCCTGCGGACTTGGCACCAGTATCTTAACCATTTGCTGCATTGACGTCTCAACCCCCAGGCGGTTGCAGGATAATTCTATTGTGGGGAGAAAACATGTTTTATCGAATTGCGCGCGCCGTACTGATACTCCCGCTACTACTAATTACGCTACCACTACAGGCACTGGAATATGCGAACGTGTCGGACGCGGTGAGCAACGGCACGACGGATTTTACGTTTCGCTATCGTTACGAAGCCGTCGAACAGAACGGTTTCGACGAGGATGCTACGGCATCGACACTGCTGTCCCGGTTTAGCTATACCTCTGCCGCTGTTAATCGATTCAGCGTTGGCATAGAAGCTGACGATGTCTCGGCGATCGGCAGTGATGATTACAATTCAACCGGGAACGGCACTACGGATTTCCCGGTAGTTGCAGACCCGGAAGCGTTCGACCTCAACCAGGCCTATCTAAAATTTACGGCGAAGGATGCAACATTCACAGGGGGCAGGCAACGCATTCTGCACGCTGATAACATTCATGAGAAAGTGTCGCTGCAATTGAAATATGCCGACTATAGCGTAAGCGAGTTTGCTGTCGACACGCGCAAGGTGTGGATGTCACTGAATGTCAAATTGTAGGCGCTAGCTGTGCCACTCAAACAAACACGCTGAACAGGTCAGCCATAAAGAAGGAGCAACAGGTATAGTTGGTAGCGGAAAGACCGACAAAGCCTGTGACAAACCTATGAAAATCGTACGCAAAAAACGCAAGCAGTGCAGCGCCGGCACGGTCTACCTGGTAGGCGCCGGACCGGGCGATATTGAGTTGATTACGGTCAAGGGATCACGCTGTCTGGCGCAGGCGCAGGTCGTCGTCTATGACAGGCTGGTCAATAAGGAACTGTTGAGTTTGACCCCGCCTGGATGTGAGCTTGTTTATGCCGGCAAGCGTAAACATTTGCACGCCATGACACAGCAAGCGATTCAGGAGACACTGGTCAGCCACGCGCGCGCAGGCAAAGTTGTGCTGCGCCTGAAAGGCGGTGACCCGATGATTTTTGGCCGTGGCGGCGAGGAAATTGACGCGCTTGTCGCGGCAGGAATTCCGTGGGAGATTGTGCCGGGTATCACCGCGGCGACAGGAGCAGCCGCCCAGTTTGGCTTACCACTGACGCAGCGCAAACAGTCACAGGCGCTCACTTTCGTGACCGCACAATGCCACGACGGAGAATTGCAGATCGATTGGCCGCTGCTGCTGCATTCCGGTCAGACCGTTGTGGTTTATATGGGGCTATCACTGCTGGACGAGCTTGCCACCGAGCTGTTACGGCGCGGAAAAAGTCCCGACACACCCTTTGCCGTGATTGCCAACGCAACACGAGATGATGCGAAACTTGTACAGGGAAGCCTCGCCAATATTGCCGAGTTAAGTCGGCGAGCCAGGCTGGCATCGCCGGCTCTGCTGGTAATGGGCGTACAAGCCCGCGACGCGGTCGCATTGCAAGATATTCAGCAACGCTGCGCCGTTTGAAAATACTGACGACCCCTGAGCTTATACCTGTAACAAACCACATTTAGGAATGATTGCAATAATTGTAAGGAATGTCAGTTGTCTTCTGCCGTAACCCTCAAACAGTTTTAAAAATATATTTTTGCCATTTTAAATCCTACCTGCTTCAACATCTGAACTAAATGATCCACGGCTTTCGAAGATATGACTGTGTCGTTTTCGTGGCAAAGCATGAATGACTTTCCATCCCGACCGTACAGCAAACCGATATACTCACTTATCTCGCCAGGATTCTTTCGTATTTCAGCGTAGTCGAAATAGTTTTCTGCAAACTTTGACTGTGCTGCTGATAGTTTCATGTTATCAACCTAAGCTGAGTCGAAAGAATGAATAGCTTCATTCAATGTTGAGTAAAACGAGGTTACACCAGTGACGGGTTTGACCTTCGCTCTGGACAGCGTTTTTAGCGGCTGAAACTGCAAATCAGCGATCAGTATTTTCTTCTTCTCTTTTGCGCAGAAGGCAGTCAGTTCATTTAATGCTGAAACGCCGCCGGAATCGAGGAGGGTTACACCATCCATATAGAGAATGACACCGTCAAGGTTCTCCATACACACTGATATTTCTCCGAATGTCCGGTCGGCTGCCGCAAAAAACAGGGGGCCATTGATTTTCAGTACCGCCCACCGATCGGGAAGTGTGGCGTCGATCAGCTTTTTGTTGTCGGTTATATTGGTGACTCTTGTCATCGCTGCCATTTCATTGACAAAGAGAATGCAGGCCAACAGCACGCCGGCTGTTATCGCGACCACCATGTCGAAAAATACGGTGAGCAGCAGGCAGGTTATCAATACCGAGACGTCGCGAACCGGGGCATGCCTGAACAGGTGCAGAGCTTTTGGCGCTTCGCTCATATTCCAGGCGACCATAATCAGCAGAGCTGCCATCGCGGGCATCGGCAAATAGGCCAACAGCGGCGCCAGCAGAACCAGCGCCAGCAGAACGACCAGAGCATGGATTATTGCGGCTATGGGAGACTGTGCGCCCGCCTTCAAATTTGCAGCCGAACGCGCGATAGCAGCGGTAGCCGTGATGCCGCCGAAGAAAGGCACGATAATATTTCCCACGCCCTGCCCGAGCAACTCGCTGTTAGCACTGTGGCGTTTGCCAGTCATACCGTCCAACACGACTGCGCACAGGAGAGATTCAATGGCGCCCAGCATCGCGATAGCGAATGCGGACGGGAGCAAACTAACAATCATTTCCCAGCTGAACTCGAACGGCTGACCGCCCGGACCAGGTCGTTGCCACGGCCACTCAAATACAGGCAGATAAGGGGGGATACCCATGCCCACCGTGCCATCCGGCATGAGGTAGCTAAAACGAGAGCCTACGGTGTCAACCGCGTAGCCGTAGTTTGCAAGCACAACACCAACCACGCTCGCAAATACAACCGCCGGTAAATGCGCAGGGATTGCGGTTTTGAGCAGCGGCCAGGCCAACATAATGGCAAGGGTGAACAGGGCGATAAAGACACTCGCAGCATCAAATTGGGCCATAGAGTTAGCGAGCAGCCATACTTTGTCGACGTAATGTGCAGGCATATTCTCCAGCGGTAGACCGAGAAAGTCTTTCAACTGCAAGGTGGCGATTACAATCGCAATGCCACCGGTAAATCCAAGTGTTACTGACTCGGGAATGTACTCGATGAAACGCCCCAGACGAGCAAATGCCATCGCAATGAGTATTACGCCAGACATAAACGTGGCCAGTAGCAGTCCAGCGAGGCCGTAAAGCTGGGCGACGGGATAGAGGATAACGACGAAAGCGGCGGTTGGACCGGAAATACTGAATCGACTGCCTCCGGTGAGGGCAATAACAAAGCCGCCAATAATCGCTGTATATAACCCGTATTGCGGTGCAACTCCACTGGCTATCGCTAACGCCATGGCCAACGGAATAGCAATAATCCCGACCGTGACGCCGGCCAGCACGTCTTGCCTGAAGCGAGTGAACCCATAAGGCTCAGCGCCAAAACACGCATCGCGAACTGCGTGTCCGATGCTTAATGAAAACAGATGCGCCCTATGCGGCATGTGCGAACCTTTTAATAGATGCTTTTAGTGATAATCTATGTATAATAATATGTTAATGCAATTAGCATGTATTTGCTAATTATTTCCCCAACGAATGATAGAGGAGTGCCCAACATGGTTGCCGATACACTTATTTCAAACCTGGCAAGTCATGGCATTTCCGCTGCCGCAGAGGTGGTGCATAACCCTGATTATGACTTGCTGTTTAACGAGGAAACCAGTTCAGAAAGGACTGGATTTGACAGCGGAAGGTTGACCACTTTGGGGGCTGTGGCAGTTGATACCGGCGAGTTTACCGGTCGCTCACCTAAAGATAAGTATTTTGTAAAAGACGCCACCACCCGAGACACTATCTGGTGGAGCGACCAGGGTAAAAATGATAACAAGCCGCTATCACAGGAAACCTGGTCACAGCTGAAATCCATCATCGGCCAGCAGCTCAGTGGAAAACGCCTTTTTGTCGATGATCTCTACTGTGGCGCAGAGCCTGCTACGCGACTCAGGGTTCGGTTCGTCACCGAGGTGGCCTGGCAGTCCCACTTCGTTAGAAACATGTTTATCCGGCCCAGCACACAGGAACTGCAAGACTTCGTGCCCGATTTTACGGTGCTTAACGGGTCCAAAGCGACCAACCCGGACTGGCAGGCACAAGGCCTGCATTCCGAAAATTTCGTGGCCTTCAATATGACGGAAAGAGTGCAGCTTATCGGTGGCACCTGGTACGGCGGCGAAATGAAAAAGGGGCTTTTTTCGGTCATGAATTACCTGTTGCCGCAAAAGGGTATCGCCTCCATGCACTGTTCCGCCAACGTGGGGGAGCAAGGGGATGTCGCTATCTTCTTCGGCCTTTCGGGAACGGGCAAAACGACCTTGTCCACAGACCCCAAGCGCCAACTGATCGGCGATGATGAACACGGTTGGGATGACAACGGCGTGTTCAATTTTGAGGGCGGTTGTTACGCCAAAACCATTAACCTCAGTAAAGAGTATGAGCCGGATATTTACGGCGCAATCCGCCGCGATGCATTACTGGAAAACGTGGTTATTGATAAGGACGGCAACGTTGATTTTGAAGATGCATCGAAAACCGAAAATACCAGGGTCTCTTACCCGATCTATCATATCGATAACATCGTAAAACCGGTTTCCAAAGCCGGGCACGCCGGTAAGGTTATCTTTTTAACGGCAGATGCCTTTGGTGTGCTTCCCCCGGTTGCCCGGCTCACATCGCAGCAGGCAGAGTACTACTTCCTGTCGGGATATACGTCCAAGCTGGCTGGCACTGAACGTGGTGTCACGGAACCGACGCCCACTTTCTCGGCTTGCTTTGGCGCAGCCTTTTTGAGCCTTCACCCGACTCAGTATGCCGCGGTACTGAATCGTCGCATGGCGGCAGTTAACGCCTCCGCTTATCTGGTCAATACGGGGTGGAATGGCACCGGCGAGCGTATTTCTATAAAAGATACGCGCGCAATTATTGACGCCATCTTGAGCGGCGAACTGGATTCCAGCGACTCAATCCAGATCCCCTACTTCGATCTGGCCATTCCCACGGCGCTCAGCAATACCAGCCAGGGTATTCTCGATCCGCGAGACACTTACCAGAATCCTGCCGAGTGGGATAGCAGCGCCAAAGCGCTGGCGGAAAAGTTTATAGCCAACTTTGTGCAGTTTACCGATACCGAGGCCGGCAAGGGTCTGCTAGCGGCGGGTCCAAGCGTTTAGCCGAACACGTAGACACACGCAGACAAAGGGGGAACTCAGAATTGCAGAGCATGGCCGCGCCAGCAAGCGAGCTGAATGAACGACAACTATCCAATTAGATAAACCGCCCTCCGGCGTGAACCATCAATGCATTCTATGGCACGGTAACAATGGAAAAACGCACAGCTCGATTGACACTATTGGTTGATCCAGACAAAAAAGCGACATTCGAAAAGCTCTGCGCGGCTGAAGACGTGACGCCTTCGCAGAAAATACGCCAGTTTATGCGAGACTACATCGAGCAAAAGCTGGGGGAGAATTGGCGTGATGAAGTCTTTAACGACGATAAGCTCTAATCAATCAAGTCGTTGCATAGAACAGCAATACTGCGACGCAAACCGCCAGTATAAAAGAAACGGACTGCCAGAACACAACGGGGTTACGTTGCATCAGAGGGGGTGCGGGTTGGTTGAGGAGTGCTTTATTCGGGTGACGCAAATCATAGACGAATTCAGACAGTTCCTGGTAGCGTTTATACGGATTTGGATGCACTGCCTTGCGGATGACGCTATCGATCCAGGCAGGAATCTCGCGCTCGTCGTTGAGCACAGATCGATACCGCAGTCTATGTTGTGCGGCTTTGGTCTTCGCTTTTGCTACCTCAGCCCCATAGGGTAATTTACCCGTCAACATTTGATACGTCATTACGCCCAGCGAAAACAAATCGGAGCAGGGAGAACCGCTTTCACCAAGGAAATATTCCGGTGCGGCATACTGTGCCGTGCCCAGCAGAGCGTTTGCGTCGATGGATGTCGCTATTTCCTCGATGCCAGCGACCCGGGCCGAACCAAAATCGATGATCTTTACCGTGCCGGATTTGTCGATCATAATATTTTCCGGCCGTATATCCTGATGCAACATTTCCAACCGGTGGAAAGCGCGCAGCCCCTTCGATACCTGCTCAACAATGTCGCGAACCGTTTCTATATCCGGAGACGGGTTGTCAATCATCCACTGGGTTAACGTCTGCCCGTCGATGTACTCTGTCGCAACATAGAGGTAACTGCGTTTCCGGCTTTGCCGGTGTGGTTTTAATACGTAGGGGCTATTGATGCGCCGGGCAATCCATTCCTCCATCGCAAATCTTTCCAGATAGTCGGGATCATCGCGCAGGTCGATGGAAGGCGTTTTAATGATGGCTGGTTGCTTCGTTTCGCTATCTTCAGCTAAATAAACATGGCTACGGCTGCTGCTATAAATCGCCCTGAGAATTTTATAGCCATCAATAAGCTGGCGCGCTTCCAAAATTGGCGGGCATGGCAGTTCGATCATCTGTCGTTGAATCGTATCGGCATCGCCAGCGGGTAGATCATCGACGCGCACGATCTGCGCGGTCAGGTTATCGTTGCTGCCTTGCTCATAGGCTTCGGCGACAATGATCCTCGCTGCGGCATCCAGGTCGTCTGCGTGCGTTTTGAGAGCATCGACGATGAACGAATGCCTGACGTATTCGTACACGCCGTCGGTAGCCAAAAAAAAAGTATCGCCCTTTTCAACGGCGAGCGTGTGGTAGTCAATTTCGAGATACGAGTCGATGCCCAGGGCGCGACTGAGGTAGCTTTGTTCCTGTGATAGCCACAGCCGGTGATCGTTGGTTAACTGCTCCAGCTTGTTGGCGTGCAGTTGGTAGACTCGTGTATCCCCGACATGAAAAATATGTGCCGTCGCGGCCTTTA
>JBBKXJ010000097.1:0-3186 GCA_037969395.1 Pseudomonadales bacterium | reverse complement strand
GTCCAGGAACGTGCCAAGAAAACGAACCGTACACAACTGCAGCGCGAAATCGAGGCGATTGCGTGCAGGACGCAGTCGCTGAATGTGACCGAGATCGGCGTCATCGAGATGGAAATATCGGGCGAGCTGTTCGCCTTTGGGTTCGCCGTTGTAGCGGCCATAGTAACGGCGGTGTTGCTTACTAAGGAAAGTGACGGGCATTTGAGCACTCCTGTTTGATTGCTGGAGTGCTCCATGATGTCACGGCTCATTTATCGCCTGAAATCTGGGAAAAGCGGTATTTTTTGGAATATAAATACGCAAAAAATCAATCGATTAGCGCGTAAGTGAACGTTTCCGGTCCGTTTCTACTCAATAGCCTTATAGGGCAGCACACCGTGCAATCGCGCGTCGTCGGACAAAGGCTGTGTTGCGCAACTGCGGGAGTGCTAAGCATCTAGGCTAACCCTCGCATGACCAAGCCTGCTTGCAATTTAAACTAAGAATGACAAGTCGTTTATGTTTTAGAGCATTTTAAAACAACCGAAAAAGCGATCAGCGGTATTCGAATACCTCGAAATCATGCCAATCTCCGTTGACGCTCCAAGCAAACTGGAAGTGTTTGAGATACAACCCATCGCTGAACAGCGAGTCTATTAGTAGACGGTTGAGCAAAACGCTTGACATACCGCCCTGTGACATCAACATTACGCAGTATGCCAAGGCCGCCAAGGCGCGAACAGTTTATCGGCGATGATCTGCTCACCCGAGGCAAACTGACAGCAACAGAGCAAAGGTAAAAAGTCATGCAAGTGCTGCCCAAATATAATCGGTATGAAGATCTGGTGAATTTGCCGGCATCATTGACCGGAGAAATACTCAACGGTCAACTCTACGCACACCCGAGACCGAGTGGTAAGCATGTATTAGCGGCCTCCAATCTTGGTATCGAGATTGGAGGTCCTTACCATCGCGGCAAGGATGGCCCTGGAGGGTGGTGGATTTTACAAGAACCGGAGGTTCATTTCGTACTGGATGAAGAGGTCGCTGTCCCTGACGTGGCGGGCTGGCGAAAAACAACCATGCCGGCGATACCCGACGGACACAAGTTTATAATTGTCCCTGACTGGATTTGCGAGATACTCTCGCCCTCTACCGAAAGTATTGATCGCGATATTAAAAAACCGCTCTATGCGCGATTTGGTGTGAGTTACTTATGGCTTATTCACCCAACGAATAGAAAGCTGGAAGCTTTCCGATTGGTGGAGGGCGATTGGGAATCGCAAGGCGTTTATTCTGGAACCGATATATTTTGTGTTGAACCGTTTGAATCGGTGGAAATTCGTTTAGACCAGCTATTAGGCTGATGAAACGAGTAATAAATCATCAGGTGCTGTACTTGATTGCGGCCTTCGTGCATTGCGGTGCGTTCTACGCGACAGCGTTGGTAAGTGCGCTATTAGCCGCCATGCTTAGCATCGATCACGATCGGAAGCTGCTTGGGCTACCCTTGCTGTGAATGGAAAGTGAGAATGCGTCGTAGTGAACTTTCCATTTCTCGTATTGTTGGTGAAGTGCTGGCCGTTCTCGCGATGGCGCTTGGGTTTTCCGCTAGTGTTGCAGCAGCTGGGGAAGCGGCGAATTCCAGAGTCGGCCCAATTACCGTCATTACGTTCAACACGGGAACGACACATTGGTTACCGCACAATCGGGACCGTGCGGATGGGTACACGAGTCGCGAGGCCAACATTTCGAGAAAGTACTATCAAAACGGTCTCTCCTGGTCCCCCGCAATCCGGGCCGTCAGCCGCTATCTGGCCGCAGCCAAGCCCGACATTATTGCTCTGCAGGAAATTTTCCACAGCGATGAATGCGAATCGATTCCAGAAACACAGCGGCGCGGCTTCGTCTGCGATGGATGGAAGAAGGGCGATCCGACGGTTGCCCGTACGATCCTGGGTGAGGACTATACGATCGCTTGTATTCCTGGAAGAGCCGACAAGTGTCTTTCCGTGCGCGTGGGTTTTGGTGCTATTCGGGGGTGCCAGCCCGGTTCATTTTGTATTGATGGACTTGCGGGCACTCCTGTTGCTAACTGCGGGGGCGCCGCGCGGCACGGGTTGGCCACCATAGAGCACATCGGCGGCGGTTCTATCGTTGCCGTCGCCTATCACGCGACGTCGGGTTTGCAGCGGAAGGACAGTCGATGCCGGATTCGTCAGGTCGATCAAATCCGTGCGGATCTGGAAAAGCTGGATTCGACTTCGCAACTCGGCACGATTGTACTCGGGGATTTCAATATCGATCCAGTCCGAAACGTCGATTCTGATGAAAGCGCAGCCCATCTCGCCAATTGGGTCGAAACGAGTGCGTTCGAGTTCTATTCTGAAATTGATGAAAACGTCGAGGACACTTATCCTTATCGCGGGAAAATCGATCATGTGCTCGGCAAGGGCTTCGACGGAGACTGTCGATCGCCTGGTTCTGGCGATATCGCGCCGGTTTTCGATCGACTATATTTTGATCATCAACCGATCGAGTGTAGACTTATACCGCGCAGTGAACCGTAGGGCTTTCCCGCCCTCACGCTAGTGACTAATCCCACAGAGAGATTGGAGAGCGATTCAAACGGTGGGGTCATGTGCCCGCCTGACAACGCTGTCTCTCTCCCGCAAACCCAGGATACCAGCGGGCAAATGCAGCACCAAGACGGCCATCGACCAGCTCAGCACGAACTTGCAAGAGGGCATGTGCGCCCAATGGTGAACACCGCATCTGTTGTGATTTCGACAACCGTTTATCGATCAGCTGGTTGACTGCAGACTCCATGAACGCGGTGGAGATTCGACGGCCGCTACGGTAACGCCGACCGTAATTGGCCAGGGAGTCCTGGTTGTTTTTGAGGTAACGTATAAGCTCCTTGATCAACCGACGCAGGCGAACGGCGACCGTTTTTCCCGCAATCGTTGGCAACCTGAGCGTGAACAGGATCGCCATGATTCGGTTGATAGCGCCGCCGATATAGCCGTGCCATAGTCGCCATTTCAAGGATTCCAAATGCTGACACAATGGATCGTGATAGTCCGAAGGAAACTGTTTGATCGCTTCCTTGCCGAAGAGAACCCTTTTTAACACGGTAAGGCGACGAGTTAAGTGATACCAGTCCAAAATATGAGTGGCTTTAGGCAAAGCCGACATGAGCAAACA
>JBBKXJ010000096.1:0-18722 GCA_037969395.1 Pseudomonadales bacterium | reverse complement strand
TTTATTTTCCTCAAACTTTCCTCAAACGGCGGATACACAACCCCTTTCTCGGTAATTATCGCGGTAATTAAATCGGCCGGTGTCACATCGAACGCCGGGTTATAAACCGGTGTTGCCGCTGGCGCGACCTGCGCGCCATCAATATGCGTCACCTCCTCGGCTGCCCGTTCCTCGATTTCAATATCGGCGCCGCACGGCGTTTCAAGATCAATGGTGGAGAGCGGCGCCGCAACATAAAACGGCACACTATTCGCCCTGGCAACAGTTGCCAGATTGCAGGTGCCTATCTTATTAGCTACGTCGCCGTTGGCGGCGACTCGGTCACAGCCAACAACGCACATATCGACGTCGAAGGTTTGCATTACGTGGGCGGAGGCGCCATCGACGATTAGCTGATGGGCGATGCCCTGCTGCTGCAGTTCCCAACAAGTAAGACGAGCCCCTTGCAGCCGTGGCCTGGTTTCATCGACGAAGACGTGCACGTTTAAACCGGTCTCATGCGCCATACGAATAACGCCCAGTGCCGTGCCGTAATCAACAGTCGCCAGCGCGCCGGTATTGCAGTGGTGGATAAACGTGACTTTGTCTTTTGGCAGCAACGCCAGCGCCGCCGTGCCGATACCTTTATTGATGGCGACGTCTTCAGCGGCTAACTGATCGGCGCATTGCAATAGCGCGCGACGGTACTCGCTCGCATTGTCGAAAGACTTCTCATTCACTCTGCGCGCCATTTCGTCCAGCGCCCAAAACAAATTGACGGCAGTTGGTCTTGATGTTCGCAATAGCGCATCGGCTGCATGCACGGCCTGCTGCACCAGTTGAATATCCACTGCTTGCTGCTGATACGCGGCGAGAACCAGACCGTAAGCAGCAGTCACACCAATCAGCGGCGCCCCTCTGACGATCATGTCGCGAATCGCTGCTTCACTGTCCGCTACGGTGCGGCAGATTCTGTACTCGACCTTACCCGGCAAAAGCGATTGGTCGAGCACCCGGATTACCCTGTCGTCATCAAGCCATTCAATGCTTTTATAAGCTGCCATACGTCACCTGTGTACAAATACGATTGTTACGCTTAAGCCTGCGTTTTTAGAAAGCCGGCGATCAACGCCGTTAGCCTGGGAATCGCTATTTCGATATTTTCCCACACCTCTGCTTCTGTGGTTTGCGCCAACGATGCTGTCTCATGAATAGACATATTCGTAATCGCGCTGATTGCCAGCACTCTGATGCCTGCATTGCGGGCCACCATGACCTCCGGCACGGTAGACATACCGACCGCATCGGCTCCCATGCGGGCGAGAAAGCGTACCTCTGCCGCGGTTTCAAAACTTGGGCCCACCAAAAAAGCGTAGACGCCGCGGCGTATTGCAATCTGTGCTGTTGCAGCTATTTCTTCAATCGTCTGCAACCAGGCAGCATCGTAGGCACCGTTAAGGCTGGTAAATCGGCTGCCCAGCTCTGCCACCTGCGGGCCACGCATCGGGTCCAGCCCACTCATTCCCGGCAGGTTGATGTGGTCTTCAATCAGCATCAAATCGCCTACCTGGTAAGACGGGTTAATGCCGCCGGCGGCGTTGGTTACCAGTAGTGTTTCGACTCCCAGCGACTGCATGACGCGGATCGGAAAAGTGACCTGTTGCGGTGTATAGCCTTCGTATAAATGTATACGCCCTTGCATTGATACAACCGGCACGCCATATAAGTTTCCCAGGCAGAGTTGCCCTTTGTGGCTGGGCGCACTTGCAATGGGAAAGTGCGGTATGTCGGCGTAGGGAATGATGGCTGGCTCTGCAACTGCCTCCGCAATGCGCCCCAAACCCGAACCCAGGATCACGCCGACGCGCGGCGTGATGTTTGTCTTGCGGCGAATGGCTTCTGTTGCGGCGCGAATATCGGCGTGTTGTGGGAATGACATGGTTACTTCTACTCCTCTCGAAACGCTTAGGCCCAGCCTGAACTTTGCAATTGACGGTCATGCACTCGTGCAAGCAATAATTGCGAGCTAAGGGTTCCACACAGCGCCATAAACATATCCCACTGAGTATCCCACTGATCGCCTTGCATACCCAAAAAGGCATCGGCCGAGCCGCCCAGAGCCAGCGCCACCCACCATTCGATCAGCTCGTAAAATGCGCTGAAGGCGAGACACGCACACACCACCAGCAGAAAAAGCCAGCCACCTGTTTGCAATGGCGTGCGCCTTAACAACAACTCACGTGCCAGAATAGCCGGTGTGAAGCCTTGCATAAAATGGCCGAGGCGATCGTAATGATTGCGCTCGAAACCGAATAAATCCTGCAGCCAGAGCCCCGGCGGCACTTCGGCGTAGGTGTAGAAGGCACCTAACAGTAACACCAGCCCGTGCAGAAAAAGTAACAGGTACAGTAACGGTGTTAAAGGGAAGGTGTTGCGGGTCACGAACAACAGCGGGATTGCAATCATGACCGGCACCGCTTCTGCAAACCAGGTCAGGCGGTCGGCCGGCCCCAGTATGGAGAGTGCCAGCAGCGCGCAAGTCAGCAAAAGATAATGGGCGGGTTTCATGTTGTCCTTGCTAGTTTATTACTAACGCTGTCGTGACTTCAGCTACCAACCGAGAACCTGCTTAACAAACGGTATGGTGAGTTTTCGCTGTGCTGCCAGTGACGCATGATCCAGCTGTTTAATGGTGTTACACAGCGAGGCCATACTGCGCTCGCCGCGGCGCAGGATGAAATCACAGACGTCGCTGGAAAGCTGCAGCCCCGCATTATTTGCGCGTAGTTTGAGGCAAGCGGCTTTGGCCGCATCGTCCAGCGCGTGCAGCCTGTACACCAGCGTGCTGTTCAGGCGCGAGGCCAAATCCTGCAATTCGAAATTACACTGCCGCGGCGCGCGGTCAGCGCTGAGTAGCAACACCGCCTGGCTTTGTTGCACACGGTTATAAAGATGGAACAGTGCTTCCTGCCAGGCGGGAGAGCTTTGCAGGTGATGAGCGTCATCAAGGCACAGCAGGTCTACTTGTTCCAGCCCCTCCAGCACGCCGTCAGCTGCGCCGGCGCATAGGTCCTGCAATGGCAGGTAAACCGTCGAGCGCTGTAATTTTTGTGCTTGCAGGCAGGCGGCTTCGAGTAGGTGAGTGCGCCCACTGCCCGACTCGCCGTACAACCAGGCGACCGCCGGCGCGTTGCATTGCGCCAGTGAAGCTACGGCGTTAACCGACTCGCGATTGCGCTCGGTCACGTAAAAATTGGCAAAATCATTTTCCGGCGACAGTGCAATGTTAAGCGGGATTTGTGCCGCGCTATGGTCCACTAGCACCCCTTCCAGGTGATATTGCCTAATGCAGCGTTAAGCAGGCCATTCTCTGCAAGACGCACTGGTGAAGGCATAGTGGGCCTACGTCGAAGCAGTGCAACGCAGCAGAGAATGGCCTGCTTAGCGCCCTTCGGGTCAGTCCAAAAGCGGCACATTGCTTCGTTGTTTCCCCTCAGCATAGGCCCGCTATGCCATCGGGAAAACGCCTCGCACTGTACCGCCTTTGAACTGACTGCATTAGGCAATATCATCTGGAAGGGGTGCGCTTTTCTGCTGCTCACTGTTATGCGGCGCTTCTTGCTCGCTGCTTTGTGGTGCTTCGTACAGGGCGCTGACTTTGTAACTCGCATGCGCGTGGCGCAACAACACAGCGCCAACGGCTGCCACTGGCAGAGCGATTAAAATACCGACGAAGCCGGCCAGTTGGCCGCCGGCCAGAATAGCGAAAATAACCGCCACCGGATGCAGCCCGATACGGTCGCCCACCAGCAGCGGAGTAAGAATCATGCCTTCCAGCATTTGCCCAAAGCCAAAAACCGCCCACACTGCGACCAGGTGATACCAGCCGTCAAACTGAAAAAACGCAGCAATACTTGCGGCGACGATACCGACGATAAAGCCCATATATGGGACTACACTGGCAAAGCCGGCCAGCATGCCAAGTAGCAATGCGAGATCGAGGCCGACTAGCATAAGACCTACGCTGTAAATAACCCCCAGCGCAAACATAACGGTCATTTGGCCGCGCAGAAACGCGCCCAGTGTTGAGTCGCATTCCCTGGCCAATTCAACGACGGTTGGCTCGAGGCGACGTGGCAGCAGCTTGCGAATGCGCGCTATCAACAGGTCCCAGTCGCGCAGCAGATAAAAAGTCACCACCGGTATTAACACCAGGTTGGCAAACCAACCCAAAAAAGCCATGCTCGAGGTGGTGACTTTTTCCATTATAACTTTGATCAGGCTGCCGGCTTTTTCCCAGTTATTAGCCAGCAGGTTTTTCAATTCTTCGATGGGTAATTCGTACAGCGGCAAATTAAACTGCTGGCTAAGCCAGGGGAATGCCACGTTTTGAAACCACTCGGCAATTTGCGGTAGTTGGCTGATCAATGCGTCTACCTGCCTGCCTAACAGTGGCAGCAGCAAAAATACCACCAGCGTCATTAGCAATGTTATCGTGAGAAATACTATGGCCACCGCCGCGCTGCGGCCCAGGCCCCAACTTTCCAGCCGGTCGGCCAACGGATCACCGAGGTACGCAAACAGTGCACCCAGCAGAAACGGCGCTAAAATAGGTTGCAACAGGTAAAACAGCCAGCAGAAAACCAGCAGTGCGCCAACAACGTATAAACGTTCCGGATTAGTCATCAAAATTGATTATCTCAGGGCCAAGCTCGTAGTTAAGCTGATCGTCAAACACCGGGTCAAAATATTCGTCCAGTGATTGCAGGCGGGTTTCCTCTTCCAGCGCAATGGTTAAAAGTTCCACATCGCCCTCGAAATGGACACTGAAGTCTACTGTCTCATTCAGCACCAGAACCGGAGACACTTCGCGTACCATTGCCAACCCCTGCAGTGCGGTCAGCGCTGTTGCAAAGTCGGCGAAGTCAATGACACCCTGCACGGCGATGGCTACGTTTTGCAATTGACCGACTTCAAGCTGGTTTGCCGCTTGTAGCAAGCCGTCAACCCGCCCCGGCAGAAAGTGCATGCTAAGGAACGTTTCCAATTGCGGTTGTGTTTCAACATCGACGTCGCCGGCATCGTTGTTGTAGCTATCGTTGGCGCCGGCGTAGCTGTCCTCGTCTTCGGCGTCGCTGTCGTCGTCTTCGACTGCTGCGGGGTAATCTCTTACGTAGCTGAATTGCGCCACATATTGTTGCGGAGCACGCAACGCGCGAACTATCTCAGGTTCGCTTAACGCAGTATCGCTGCCCAGCAGCCTGACTATAACGTCGCGCAAACCCTGACTCATGGCTCGCTGGCGCAGCAATTCGGTTTGGCTCTCTACCGCGACTTTGGCCTCGTAGGGGTCCAGCTCTGACTCCTGCAGCTCTTGTTCCTGCAGTTCCTGTTCCTGCAGCTCTGATTTCTGAAACTCTGCAGTAAAAGCGTCATCATCTGGTTGGGCTATCGCGCTGCACGCTACCAACAGAGTGAGCAGCCAGGCGAATGGTTTAAGGAGTTTTGCGTGCATTTATCGGTTTCCGGGTGCGCGTGAAAGCGGCGGTATTGTAACAGTAGAATTCGCCATGCGGCTTGTTCATACAACATACCAGCGGGGCCAGGCAAACGGGTGGCCAACTTGCTTGATCGCGTACAGTTCTCCGGTCGGTACTGGCTGGTCAAAGAACAGCGGTTTTTCCGCCAGTGTGTACAGCAAGCGATCATTAATCACCCAGCTAATGTTGGAGATCTCGTCATCTGTTGACGGTTGCACGCCGCCGACCGGCTCACCGTCCTAAAGGGATTGGTAATGCGTCGCCTGGTACGAGTTTACGATCATCGGATGCAGCCGCAATTGACAACAACACGCAACGGCTCACGCTAATCGTTGATGGCGACAACCGCCACTGCTTGCTAGAATACGCGGCTTTTGTAAGCGCCAGATTCTGTTTATGTCAACCTCCTCTTCCAGCAACGAATCACTCACCTACAAAGCCGCCGGCGTTGATATTGAAGCCGGCAACCAGCTGGTTGAAAAAATTAAACCCATTGCCAAACGCACGCTGCGACCCGAAGTGTTAACCGGGCTGGGCGGCTTCGGCGCGCTGTTTGAGCTACCCGCCGGCTACCGGCAGCCGGTATTGGTCGCCGGCACCGACGGCGTCGGCACCAAATTAAAGCTGGCGATGCAGCTGGGTGTACACGATACCGTCGGCATCGATCTGGTGGCGATGTGCGTCAACGACTTACTGGTCACCGGTGCCGAACCGCTTTTTTTTCTCGATTACTATGCGTCGGGCGCACTTGACGTTGCCATCGCCGAGCACGTTGTGCAGGGCATCGGCAAAGGCTGCGAACTGGCAGGCTGCGCGCTGGTAGGTGGTGAAACGGCCGAAATGCCGGGCATGTACGGCGGCAAAGACTATGACCTGGCGGGATTCTGTGTCGGCATTGTTGAAAAATCTGCCATTATCGATGGCTCAACGGTAAGCAGCGGTGACGTATTGCTCGGCATTGCTTCTTCCGGCCCACACTCCAATGGTTTTTCACTGATCCGCAAAATCATCGCCGACAAGCAGCTCGATATTAACGCCGACCTGAACGGCCAGTCGCTGGGTATGCGGTTACTTGAACCGACCCGAATTTATGTCAAGTCGGTGCTTGCATGCCTGAAAAAAGTAAACGTCAAAGCGCTTAGCCATATTACCGGCGGTGGCCTGATCGAGAATGTGCCGCGCGTGATGCCGGCGGGCATGCAGGCCAGCATCGACCTCGGTAGCTGGCAACGGCAGCCGCTGTTCGATTTGCTGGAACAGCATGGCGCGTTAAGCCAGCTGGAAATGCACAGAACCTTCAATTGCGGCATCGGCATGGTGCTGTGCGTTGCGGCCGACCAAGCCGACACGGCGCTACAGGTATTGCAGGCACAGGGCGAGCAGGCCTCGCAGATTGGCGTGATTAAAGCGCAACAAGGCGACCACCAGGTCGTATTACGTGGCTGAAAAAGCACGCCTGGTTGTGCTTATTTCCGGCAGCGGTAGCAACCTGCAAGCGTTTATCGACGCCACTCAAAACGGCACACTCGACGCTGACATTTGCGCGGTCTTCAGTAACCGCGCCGACGCTTACGGCTTGCAACGAGCCACCGACGCAGGCATAACCGCTGCAGCTATTGACCATCGGCAGTTTGACTCGCGTGAAGCCTTCGACGCCGAGCTGCTGGCCCGCGTTCTGCACCATGAGCCTGATTTGATTTTACTGGCGGGCTTTATGCGTATTTTAACGCCGGTATTTGTTAGCCCGTTGCAGGGTCGTTTATTGAACATTCACCCCTCCCTGCTGCCAAAATATCCCGGCTTGCACACTCATCAGCGGGCGCTCGATAACGGCGATACGGAGCACGGCGTGACCGTGCATTTCGTCACGCAAGAGCTGGACAGCGGTGCGGCGATTGTGCAAGCCAGTGTGCCGGTGCTGCCGGGCGACGATGCCTCCGCGCTTGCGCAGCGCGTGTTGCAGCGGGAACATATCATCTATCCACTGGCGGCTAGCTGGTTTATTAGCGGGCGCTTACGCTTACAAGGCTGCGAGGCTAAGCTCGATGGCAACGTTCTGCCATCGACGGGTTATGTATTCGGTATTGATGATTAAATTCTTGCGAACGGCGCTACCGGCTTTCAGCATTGCACTCTGTTGCTGCGCAAACGCGCTGGCCAGCGAGCTGAAACCGTATGTGGCGGAATACGAAGGGAAGATTTCCGGCTTCAATGTGAATTTGCATCGCCAGTTGGTGCGTGATGGTGCGCACTACACCCTGTCGATGAATTTGCAGAAGCTGTGGCTGGGTATCGAAGAACAGTGCGTTTTTGCCATCGACCCGAACGGGATAGTGAAAACCGCTACTTACTCACATATTCGCAGCGGCGTCAGCAAAAAGCACAATACCGATTTGCGGTTCGACTGGAATACCAGGCAGGTAACCGACCGACTTATTAACAGTCATGAGCCGCTTAGTGTTGAATTTCCTACTTACGACAAACTCAGCTTTCAACCGCAGTTTCGGCTTGACCTTATCAGTAAACCATTGCAGAAACGCTATGAATACCGGCTCGCCAGCAATAAGCGCGTCAAACTTTACGCCTATGACTTCGTTGCCGAGGAAACCATTGACACGCCGCTGGGCAAGCTGCGCACGTTAAAATTCCAGCGCGACTTCGGTGCCAAACAGCGGCAGGACTTTATCTGGTTTGCCAAAGATTGGGACTACCTGATCGCGCGCATCGAACATTTGGACGAACCTGACGACAAGCCGGATCGGACGTTGCTAAATTCGGCGACGATTGATGGCAAACAAGTGGTGGGGCTGCAGTAGGGTGCGCTGTGCGCACGTGAATTAAAAAAATTGGTGCGCACGGCGCACCCTACGCCCTCGGCAACGTCACGCCACGCTGGCCCTGATACTTACCGCCACGATCTTTGTAAGTCACGTCGCACTGCTCATCCGACTCAAAAAACAACATCTGCGCGACGCCTTCGTTGGCGTGAATTTTTGCGGGCAGGTTAGTGGTGTTGGAAAACTCCAGCGTCACATGCCCTTCCCACTCCGGCTCCAGCGGTGTGACGTTGACGATTATGCCGCAGCGCGCATAGGTCGATTTACCCAGGCAAATGGTTAACACATTGCTGGGAATGCGAAAATATTCCACTGTGCGTGCCAGCACAAACGAGTTAGGCGGAATGATGCAGGCGTCGGCCTGAACATCGACGAAGCTTTTGGGGTCGAAATTTTTCGGGTCAACTGTTGCCGAATGAACATTGGTAAATATCTTGAAATCGTTTGAGCAGCGTACATCGTAGCCGTAGCTGGACGTGCCGTAAGAAATTACTTTTTCCCCGCCCTGTTCGCGTACCTGGCCGTACTCGAACGGTTCAATCATGCCCTCTGCCGCTTTGCGGCGAATCCAATGGTCGGATTTTATTGTCATCGGTTGAAGCTCATTTAATCGTCTGAAATGGTTATATTGGGAGAGCTTGTTGCATTGCTCTGCTGCGCCTGCAATATCTGCATCACCTTACGCGCGGCTGCGCGGTAGAGTTCGCTGACGGCGCTGTTGGCATCAACCGTTACCGCCGGGTGGCCGCCGTCGGTTTGCTCACGAATTTGACGCTGCAGCGGCAGCGAGCAAATCAGCTCGGTATCATAGTCGGCAGCGATGCGTGCACCGCCGCCTTCGCCGAACAGGTGTTCTTCGTGGCCGCATTCGCTGCAAATGTGCAGCGCCATGTTCTCTATGATGCCGAGCACGGGAATATTGACCTTGCGGAACATTTCAATGCCTTTTTTGGCATCCAGCAGGGCAATATCCTGCGGTGTGGTAACGATCACCGCGCCCGACACCGGCACCTGTTGCGACAGAGTGAGCTGTATATCGCCGGTGCCTGGCGGCATATCGATCACTAGAATATCCAGCTCGCCCCACAGCGTTTGCGACAGTAATTGCTGCAGCGCACCGCTGACCATCGGGCCGCGCCATACCATTGGCGTTTTTTCAGTCACCAGATAGCCCATCGACATGGTCTTCAGCCCATGCGCCTCAACCGGCAGGAAGAATTTCTCGTCGCGTACTTCGGGCCGGGTGCCTGCCGGCAGGCCCAACATCACCGGTTGGCTGGGGCCATAGATATCGGCGTCGAGCAAGCCCGTGGTAAAACCTTCGTGCACCAGCGCCGCGGCTAAATTGACCGCCGTGGTAGATTTGCCGACGCCGCCTTTCCCCGAGGCAACGGCAACGATGTACTTAACAGATTCGAGACCACTCATTGAAATATATGCCCGTAAAAAGTTTGTCAGTGTACCACCGACCCGCGCAGGCTGCGCCGTGCGCACGCGGATACGAACTATGCGCCGCAGAGGTAGTGCGCACGGCACACCCTACGCTGAAAAATTAATCGGCCTGATGCAAAATGGCTGCAAAAACGCTATAGTAGCGCGCTTTTTATCGTCCTCAAGCCATCCTCCTGTCAGTAATCCAAATGCAAGCTTTGAATAGAAAAATACTGGTCACTCACGCCCTGCCGTATGCCAATGGCTCGCTGCATTTTGGCCATCTACTGGAAAGCATCCAGGCCGATATCTGGGTGCGATTTCAAAAATTGCGCGGCGCAAACTGCATTTTCGTATGCGCGGAAGATGCACACGGCACGGCCATTATGCTTAAGGCCGAGGAGCAGGGTGTTACACCGGAGCAGCTTATCGCCGATGTGCAAGCCGAGCATATGCGTGACTATGCCGATTTTAATATCGACTTCGACCAGTTCCACTCCACCCACTCGGAAGAGAACCGCCACTATAGCGAGCTGATTTACAAGCGCTGCGAGGCGAATGGGCATATTGCCAAACGCAACATCGTGCAGGCGTATGACCCCGAAAAAAATCTGTTTTTGGCCGACCGCTACATTAAAGGCAGCTGCCCGCGCTGCGGTGCCGACGACCAATACGGTGACAACTGCGAAAATTGCGGCGCCACCTACAGCCCGGCCGATTTGGTAAATCCAAAATCACAACTGTCGGGCGCGACGCCGGTGGAAAAAGAATCGCTGCACTTCTTTTTTCGGCTGCCAGAGTTTGAAGACATGCTCAAACAGTGGACCCGGGCCGGCACGCTGCAAGACCAGGTAGCCAACAAACTCAGCGAATGGCTGAACGCCGGCCTGCAGGAATGGGACATAAGCCGCGACGCCCCCTACTTCGGCTTTGAAATTCCCGGCGCGCCAGGCAAGTATTTCTATGTGTGGCTGGACGCGCCAATTGGCTATATGGCGAGTTTCGCCCGCTACTGCCAACTACAAGGGCTGGACTTCGACGAGTACTGGGGCAAGGACTCCGTCGCTGAGCTGTATCATTTTATTGGTAAGGACATTATCAATTTTCACGGATTGTTTTGGCCGGCCTTGCTTTCCAGCGCCGGCTTTCGTCTGCCGACGGCAATTTTTGTGCATGGGTTTCTTACCGTTAACGGCACCAAAATGTCGAAGTCGCGCGGTACATTTATCAAGGCCCGCACCTATCTTAATCATCTGCAGGCCGACTATCTGCGTTACTACTACGCCGCCAAATTGACCGCTGCAGTTGATGATATCGACCTGAATATGGAGGATTTTCAACAGCGGGTCAATTCCGACCTGGTCGGTAAAGTAGTCAATATCGCCAGTCGCTGCGCCGGATTTATTGGTAAACGCTTCGGCGGGCAGCTGTCGCCTGAATGCAGCGAACCGGAATTGATGCAGCGTTTTATCGCCACCGGGGAAGATATTGCCGGGCTGTATGAAAAGCGCGAATTCAGCAAAGCGGTGCGCTTGATTATGCAACTTGCCGACCAGGCCAATCAATACATTGACGCCAACAAACCCTGGGAGCTCGCCAAACAGGAAGACCAGCAGCAAACTGTGCACGACGTGTGCTCGGTAGGTATCAATCTGTTTCGCTACCTGATTACTTACCTGCAGCCGATTCTGCCGGCCACTGCAGATAAAGCCGAAGCGTTTTTGAATCTGCCGCTGCGCTGGCCGGTGCAGGGCGACATACTGCTGGGCCATTCGATAAACAAATTTAAACCACTGATTACACGTATAGAAGAGGCACAAATAGCCGCTATGGTAGAAGAAAGTAAAGCGCCTGCCGACGAGCCCGCCGACAAGGAGACAACCGCTGTCGCAAAATCCTCGAAAAAACCGGCGTCGACAGCCGTTTCAAAAGTCGAGACCGTCGACAGCAACGAAATAACCATCGACGATTTTCTAAAAGTTGATTTGCGCGTGGCGCGGGTAACCGCTGCGAATGACGTTGCAGGTGCCGATAAATTACTGCAGCTCACGCTGGATGTTGGCGACCACACACGCACGGTTTTTTCCGGTATTAAGTCAGCCTATCAGGCAGCAGATCTGGTGGGTAAATTGGTTGTGGTCGTCGCCAATCTAAAACCGCGTAAAATGCGTTTTGGTGTGTCAGAGGGCATGGTGTTGGCCGCCGCTGGAGAGGCTGAAGAGGAGGTCTGGCTGATCGAACCCGACGGCAGCACAGCCACCGAGCCGGGTGCGCGGGTTGGCATGCGGGTGAGCTAACGGCGCATCTATGGAACAAGAGTCGTTATGGAATATTTGACGCTGCTGATCAGCGCCATTTTGGTCAATAATTTCGTGTTGGTGCAGTTTCTCGGCCTGTGCCCGTTTATGGGTGTGTCTAACAAGCTGGAAACTGCCATCGGCATGTCGGCGGCGACTATTTTTGTGCTAACCCTATCGTCGATCTGCAGCTATCTAACTTACGCCTATTTGCTGGAACCGCTGGGGCTGGAGTATCTGGATATCATCGCGTTTATCGTTGTGATCGCCGTGGTTGTGCAGTTCACCGAGATGGTGGTACACAAAACCAGCCCGCTGCTACATCGGGTACTGGGTGTTTTCCTGCCCCTAATCACTACCAACTGCGCGGTACTTGGCGTAGCGCTGCTAAATATTAATAAGCAACACGATTTTATTCACTCTGCTCTGTTTGGCTTCGGCGCGGCTGTGGGTTTTTCACTGGTACTCATACTGTTCGCGGCCATGCGCGAGCGGCTGAACGTGGCCGACGTGCCGGCACCATTTAATGGCGCTGCCATTGGAATGATTACCGCCGGGTTGATGTCACTGGCATTTATGGGTTTTGCAGGACTTGTTTAGGCGAGGCGCGGTTTGAGTCATATGTTGGACTGGGCAGCACAATACCCCTTCTTCGCGGCGGTTATCGTACTGGTCATGCTGTGCGCACTGTTTGGTGCCTTGCTGGGTTTCGCGTCGATTAAATTTGCGGTCGAGGGCAACCCTCTCGTCGATCAAATCAACGCCGTGCTGCCGCAAACCCAGTGCGGCCAATGTGGCTACCCTGGCTGCAAACCCTACGCCGAGGCGATTACCAACGGCGATGCCATCAACAAATGCCCGCCCGGTGGCGAAGCCGGCATTCAAGCCTTAGCCGACCTGTTAGACGTGGAAGCGATTCCGCTCGACGCCGAGCACGGCGAAGAAAATGTAACCACCGTCGCCTACATTCGTGAAGCTGAGTGCATAGGCTGCACCAAGTGCATTCAGGCCTGTCCGGTAGACGCCATTCTCGGTGCCGCCAAAATGATGCACACGGTGATCGCCAGCGAATGCACCGGCTGCGATTTATGCGTGGAACCCTGCCCGGTGGACTGCATCGATATGCTGGCCGAGGCAACCAACGTACAAAGCTGGTCATGGCAACTGCCTGCCAGCACGCCAACTTCGCACCTGATTGCTACCGACCGTGGCCGCGGCCAGGCCGCATGACGCGCCGCGTGTTTGCCATACACGGTGGCGTACATCCGCCGGAGAACAAGTCGCAGTCGCTGACCACGCCGATCGTCAGCGCCGGTATTCCCGAGTTGCTGGTTTTACCAATGGCGCAAACGGTGGGAGCGCCAGCTAAAGCTAATGTGCAAGTGGGCGATCGTGTTTTAAAAGGCCAGATGATTGCTGAGGCCAGCGGCTTTATTAGCGCACCCATCCACGCGCCCAGCTCCGGCATTATCGCCGCCTTAGACGATCAACTGGTGGCGCACAGCTCGGGCATTACCGCGCCGTGTATAACAATTAAAACCGATGGCAAGGATGAATGGATAAAACACGAAGGGGTTGCAGACTTTCGCAGCTGTGACAAACAAGCGTTAATACAGCTGATACGCGACGCCGGCATTGCCGGTCTGGGCGGCGCCGGCTTCCCTACCGCGGTCAAACTTAGCCCCTCGGCAGATAAGCGCATCACTACGCTGATCATTAACGGCACCGAATGCGAGCCGTATATCACCAGCGATCACAGCATTATGCGCGAACGCGCCGCCGACATCGTGCGTGGCAGCGAAATACTCGCTTATCTGCTGCAGTCAGAGCAAATTCTGATTGGTGTGGAAGACAATAAGCCCGACGCGATTGCAGCCCTGCGCACAGCAGCCGAAGGCACGTCAATAGAAGTCGTCGAGTTTCACACCAAATATCCTTCGGGCGGCGAAAAACAGCTGATAGAAATTCTGACCGGCAAGCAAGTGCCAAGCGGTGGTCTGCCGGCCGATATCGGCATTGTGTGTCAGAACGTCGGCACGGCCTACGCCGTGACGCGCGCCATAGACCACGGCGAACCTCTGATCTCGCGTATCACCACCGTTACCGGCAAAGCGGTAGCACAGCCGCGCAACATGGAGGTGCTGTTAGGTACCAGTATGCGCTTTCTGCTGGAGCAATGCGGCTGGCAGCCCGCCGAGATGTCTCGACTGGTTATGGGCGGACCGATGATGGGCTTTACCATGCCCTCGGCTGACGTACCTGTAGTCAAAACTACAAACTGTATTCTGGCACCTACCGAGCAGGAATTCCCAACTCCGCAGTTTGCGCAAGCCTGTATTCGCTGCGGCCTGTGCGCGGAGGCCTGCCCGGCCAGCCTGCTGCCGCAACAACTGTACTGGTTCGCGCGCGCCAAAGAATACGAAAAGCTGGAAGATCATCATCTGGCCGACTGTATTGAATGCGGCGCCTGCTCTTACGTTTGCCCTAGCAATATTCCGCTGGTGCAATATTATCGCGCCTCGAAAGCGGAAATACGCCAGCGCGATCTCGAACATATAAAATCAGAGCAGGCGCGTGAACGCTTCGAGGCGCGTGAGGCGCGGCTGGAAAAACTGGAACAGGAAAAACTGGCCAAACGTAAGGCGCGCAAAGAGGCTGCTAAAAAGCCAGCCACGGCAAGCTCTGCGCAGGACCCAAAGCAGGCTGAAATTCAGGCTGCGGTTGCACGCGCCAAAGCGAAGAAAGCAGACACGGCTAACGGGGAAGATCCGGTGCAGGCAGCCATAGCACGCGCTCAGGCAAAACGGGCGCAGGCGAATGCAGAACCGGAAGACAAACTTGCCACACTGCAGAAAGCATTGGCGACGGCCGACAAGCGGCTAGGCAATACCCGCGAAAAACTGGAGCAGGCGAAAAGCGAAGGTTCGGACAAAGTCACGTTACTGGAAGGGTCATTGGGCAAACTCGAAGCGAAACGCCAACAGGCGCAGCAAGCGCTGGAAGATTACCAGCAGAAGGAGCACGGCTAGTGGTGCAACAGTCGTCGCCCATTACGTCGCCACACCTGAGCGTCAAACAGGACACCGGCGCCGTGATGCGGCTGGTGCTACTGGCAACCCTGCCCGGCGTCGCTACCCTCACCTGGTTTTTCGGCTGGGGCACAGTGATCAATATTGTTTGGGCCAGCCTGGTCGCGCTCGGCGCAGAAGCGCTGGTACTGAAGCTGCGCAAACGGCCGATAGGTTTTTACTTACGCGACTGCAGCGCGCTGGTCACCGCATTTTTACTAGCCATATCGATCCCCCCCTACGCGCCCTGGTGGCTGGTAATAGTCGGCGTCGGCGTGTCTATTATCATTGCTAAACAGCTGTACGGCGGCATGGGCTTTAACCCGTTCAACCCGGCCATGGTTGGCTACGTGGTGTTATTGATTTCTTTTCCCGTCGAAATGACCAGTTGGGCTGCCCCCGCCGACAGTGTAGCCGACCAGCCCGCGCTGCTCGGCCCGCTACAGGCGCTTTACGCCAACTTCCCCTGGTTAAGTTCGCAACCGGTAGACGCCTTCACCATGGCCACACCGCTAGATGTGTTTAAGCAGAACAATACCCAAATGATCAGCGAATTTTGGGGCAGCGAACCGCAGTTCGGTAGCTTCGGTGGCTACGCCTGGGAGTGGGTCAATCTCGCCTTTCTGCTGGGCGGTTTGTTCCTGCTGTACAAGCGCGTCTTTACCTGGCACGCACCCCTCACCATGCTGCTTGCTCTCGCCTTTATGGCGGCGCTGTTTTACGACGGCGGCAGTGCCGCCAGCAAGGGTTCGCCGCTGTTTCATCTATTTACCGGCGCGGCCATGTTTGGCGCATTTTTTATCGTCACCGACCCGGTCAGTTCGGCGGTCAGTAATCGTGGCCGACTGATTTACGGGGCCGGCATAGGCGTATTAATATTTCTGATTCGTAGCTATGGAAATTATCCGGACGCCGTTGCATTCGCGGTATTGCTGATGAATTTCGCCGCCCCCTTGATCGACTACTACACCCAGCCACGAACCTACGGCCACGGGAACGCGCGCAAATGATTGGCCAGGCGATTAGCCGTAATAGCCTATTGCTCGGCGTGTTTGCCGTGGTCACTACAGGCGTGATTGCCGCCACATTTCTCGGCACCAAAGACCGCATCGCCGAGCAGATTCGCGCGGCGCGTGCAAGCGCACTGCTGGAAATTGTGCCCGACGACCGTCATAACAATGCCATGCTGGACACGACATTTGCCATCGACGACAGCGAATTTCTAAATCTCGATGAGGAACAGCAAGTATTTGTCGCGATGCAAAACGACATGCCGGTTGCCTTCGTGTTTCCCGCCATTGCACCGGATGGCTACAGCGGTGCTATCGAACTGTTGGTGGGCGTAAACGTAGACGGCAGCATCGCCGGAGCGCGGGTAGTGCAGCACGAAGAAACGCCTGGCCTCGGCGACAAGGTTGATCTAAAAAAATCGGATTGGATACTGGACTTCGACGACCGCTCACTGGGCGATCCTGAACCTGCGCAATGGAAGGTAAAAAAGGACAAAGGCGTGTTTGATCAGTTTACCGGCGCGACCATTACCCCGCGCGCGGTGACCGGCGCGGTTTATAAGACACTGCAGTATTATCGCAAGCACAACGAAGGCCTGTTGGCACAAGCACAGGCCGCCGCCACTGCTTCAGAGGAAACCAACGATGGCAAATGACATCAGCTATTCCGAACTCTCCGCCAACGGCTTATGGAAAAATAATCCGGCGCTGGTACAGCTATTAGGTTTATGCCCGCTGCTGGCTGTTAGCGGCTCGGTGGTCAACGCCCTGGGCTTAGGTCTGGCGACGATGTTTGTGCTGGTATGTTCAAATACCGCGGTGTCGCTGGTGCGCAATGTAGTTTCTGAAGCCATCCGGTTGCCGGCTTTCGTGATGATTATTGCCTCTTCGGTTACCTGCATCAAGTTATTGATGCAGGCGTATGCGTTTGAGCTGTACCAGATTCTGGGAATCTTCATTCCCCTCATTGTCACCAACTGTGCCATCCTCGGCCGCGCCGATGCCTTCGCCTGTAAAAACAAGGTGCTGCCCTCCGCTTACGACGGCTTTATTATGGGCGCCGGGTTTGCGCTGGTGCTGACAGTGCTCGGCGCGATGCGAGAGGTGATAGGCACCGGCGCTATTTTTGCGGACATGCACTTGCTGTTTGGCCCGGTCGCCGAAAGCTGGAAAATCACGCTGTTCGCTAACTATCCGGGTTTCCTGCTGGCCATCGTGCCGCCTGGTGCGTTTATTTTTACCGGCTTGCTGATCGCACTGAAAAACGTGATCGATGCGCAGCTGAAAGCCCGGGCGGACGCACGCAAAACCAGGCCGGTGGCGGGTAGCAAGCGGGTGCGAGTAACAGGAACCATCCGCTAATCCACCGTAGCGTGCGCACGGCGCACCCTACCGGACATTGGCTAAATGAATAAACAAAAACGCCAGGAAATCTTTCGACGTCTGCAGGCTGAGAATCCTGAACCAACCACCGAACTACGATTCGATTCGCCCTTCGAACTGCTGGTAGCCGTCACTCTCTCCGCTCAGGCGACCGACGTTAGTGTGAACAAGGCGACCGACAAACTGTTTAAGATAGCGAACACGCCGCAAGCCATTTTTGATCTCGGAATTGATGGCCTGAAGGAGTACATCAAAACCATCGGCCTGTATAACAACAAAGCAAAAAACGTTATCGCCGCCTGCGAAATGCTGATCGAACAGCACGCCTCACAGGTGCCGACTACACGCGAAGAGTTGGAAGCATTGCCAGGAGTTGGTCGCAAAACCGCGAACGTAGTGTTGAATACGGCGTTTGGAGAACCCACTATTGCGGTCGATACGCACATCTTCCGCGTGTCGAACCGAACCGGCATCGCACCCGGTAAGAACGTGGTTGAAGTAGAAAAGAAGCTGCTAAAATTTGTGCCGGACGAATTCAAAAAAGACGCGCATCATTGGTTGATTTTGCACGGCCGCTATATTTGTGTAGCGCGCAAGCCCAGGTGCAGTGCATGTATCATAGAGGATTTATGCGAGTACAAGAAAAAGGAATATGCAGAGTAGTCGTGAGATTAACACTACCTCGTTAAGACCATTTACCCGACTGAATGTGGTCGCTTACAAGCTCTTTTCGTACCGCATCAAGCAAATCAGCTTGCGGCTCAGATATTTTTCCGTCGAGCTGCGCGGCAGAATTCAGAATTCCTATTAAGGATGCTGTTTGCTCCTCTGTGAATTTCTCCTTTGTCGGCGCGACAATATACTTCACTTCATCAATAAGGTTGACAGTGTCTTGCAGCAAAAAAGCTGACGCGGAAAATAGCTGAACCGCCTGGGCGTTTGCCAGCTTGAATTCCTTCTCAAAAAGTTGAATGGTATCGGCTTTCTGCTCTCTGCTTATCTCGCCTTCGAGTTTAATCATTCCGACGACTAACACAGCAGCCACATCTATCGGTCGCTCCAGACGATGGAGCTGCTTACCATGCAGATTGTTTTCCCATTTACGTCGCCGCAACCAATAGAAGGGATTGAATGAATTCAGGTCAACCCCGGAATTTTGCAGGCGATACAAGGCCCA
>JBBKXJ010000095.1:0-9703 GCA_037969395.1 Pseudomonadales bacterium | reverse complement strand
TGAAATTCACCAGCAACTCGAAGCAGAAAACACTTCTACTGATGATCAATAAGAAATGCCGTGGGATGATTTTATAACCATCCGCAGGCAGGTGCCTTCCACACGACTAGCAAGTCAAGACTGTTTATAAGCCTGACCAGGAGGCTATCCGAGAATAGACTGATCTACTGCGGCCGCGATATTTTGGCCATCTTTCCGTGTCGATTTCGGCAAATAGAACCACTATTCACCTCAATCGACGCAAAAAGCTGACTCAAAATCTCACGCCCTCGCTACGATCGCCATTCTCGGACAGCCTCCTAGACGCGAGTATTTCTCATGACAGAACAACACGACGTTCACGCGCCTGCCTTGCTGGAACTGGTCATTGAGGCGCTGCGGCAAGACGATGATGCAGGTCTTGCTTCGAGCATAGCGGAAAGTTCCGCAGAAGATTTAGCGCTGCTGCTTGAGTCATTGCCACCCGAGAAGCGAGTCAAAACCTGGCCGCACGTTGACCCTGCACTGCACGCTGACATTCTGGAGTTATTGCACGAAGAAGTGCGCGCCAGCGTGTTAACGGCAATGGACAGCGACGCCATCAGTGCCGCCGCGCCGGCTATGAAAGATGGCGCCTTAGCCGATGTCATAGAAGACTTGGGCGAGCACGACATGGCTCGCATTCTCGACAGCCTGGAAGCCGACCACCGGGCACGACTTGAAGCGGCGCTGGCCTACCCCGAGGATACGGCCGGCAGGCTAATGACCAGTGAAGTCGTCAGCGTGCGGGCCGATGTCAGCCTGGCGGTGGTGCTGCGTTATCTACACCGCTTTAACAGCTTTCCAGCACACACCGATGCAGTCATGGTGACCGATGACGACGGCAAGTTTCTGGGCCGGCTGGCCATTAACGATGTGATAACCGGCAACGCCGACGCACTGGTTGACGAGGTCATGCAACGCGACGATGACTACGTGCCGGTCAGCGCCACCGATAATGAGGTGGCACAACTGTTCAGGCAGCAAAGTCTGGTGTCAGTCGCAGTAGTCTCACCAACCGGCGAACTGCTGGGGCGCATCACCATTGACGAAGTGTTAGACCTTATTCAACATGAGGCCGAGCAAACCTACCTGGCGCAAGTAGGTCTGGACGAAGAGGAAGATCTGTTTGCCCCGGTGATACTCAGTGCCCGGCGGCGTGGCGTATGGCTGGGTATTAATCTGGCCACCGTGTTTTTGGCAGCAGCCGTAATAAAGCAGTTTGAGGCCGTACTAAGCGAGGTGGTCGCGCTGGCTATTTTGATGCCCATTGTTGCCAGCATGGGCGGCATCGCCGGCAGCCAGACCCTGACCCTCACCATTCGCGCCATCGCTTTAGGCCAGCTCGCCACAGCCAATGTGCGTTGGCTGCTGGCCAAGGAAATAGCAGTAGGAACTCTCAACGGCCTGGTTTGGGCAGTGGTGGTTGCTGCTGTCTCGGTGTTATGGATGCAGGATTATCTGTTAGGCGCCGTTATCGGCGTGGCAATGGTCATTAACCTGGTAGTCGCCGCGGGCTGCGGCGTACTGGTACCGATGGTGCTGCGCTCGCTGGGGCAGGACCCGGCTCTATCTGGCGCGGTGGTACTGACTACGGTGACGGACATTGTCGGCTTTGTGAGTTTTCTGGGGCTAGCAACGTTGGTGATGCTTTAGTACCCCTTGAAGGCGTACTAGTCCTGCGGAAAAAGCAGCGAACTGGCAGCTTCACTACCCCCTAACAGACTCAGGCCATGCGGCGACGGTTGTGCGCAAGCATCGGCTCCCACCTGGCGCGCCACGCCGACTGCAGCGGGCGAGAAATAGGTCTTAACCTCACAATGCAACTGCCCTTCCGACTCATGGCGCATAAATACCGCCATCTCAGTGGGACAACCAGCCTGCGTAAATGCGGCCTGAAACACTTCTGCAACGGATTCCAGCGCCTCACCGGCCAGCATTGCATCACCAAGGTTTTTTGAAAACCAGTGCATGCAGTGATTCAACCGATTTTGATTTCTTCATTCATGGTACCGTCTTGCGTCTCGCTTGGCGGTATCGGCCGCGCTTGTGCTAACGTCTTGCTCTTCGAAGCTTACGTAGTAAATACGATTCTTACCCGAGCACTTGCTCTGATACATAGTCTTGTCGGCACATTCAAGTATTTCATCGACTGTGCGGTTGCCGCCATTGAAGATTGCCACACCCATGCTCAGACCGATTGACCAGTTGCGTTGCCTGATCTTTTGGGAGCAGGCCCCAAAGCAGCGGCTGACAACTTCACTCGCCGCCAGGCGGTCGCATTCGGGCAGAAGAATCGCGAATTCATCGCCGCCGATGCGGGCCACGAGATCCACGCTGCGTAGATTTTCGCTCAATGTCCGGGCGATTACACAGAGTGCTTCATCGCCTGTCTTGTGACCCGCATTATCGTTCAGTTGCTTGAAGTCGTCGATATCTATGTACACCAGACTAAACGCATGCCGAAACCGGGAAACACGGAGACTTTCCCGACCAACAGCCTCCATGAATGCGCGTCGATTGCTAATACCGGTGAGATGGTCGGTCTGGGACAGCGTTCGTTCGAACTCAACCACGCCCCTCACTAACACCACAAGTTGAGCGACCAGGGCGAAAACCCCTAATCGCATGGTGGCATTCCAGAATGGGCTCAAAGGTTCTCGATAGGGGTGGCCTGCAGCAAAGTCGGCAAATAGCCATAGCAGCGCGCTGACCGCGGCCGTGGCAATCCCCGCCCAGCGACCAGCAGTCCAGGTGCTGAGCATCACGGGGAAAAGATAGAAAAGCGCGAACCCAACCTCGTAACCCGTTACATAGTCGAGCAAGCCGACCGCTACCAACAGCAGGCCCGCCACACTTAGTCCAAATAACTTCGAGCGCTCCGCTAAATGCAGCAATTTTCTGAGTGCACCACCAGGCAATGGCGTATTTTTTGCGAGTTCAAGTATTCTCATCGCAGTTACCCGAAATTATTCTCCTCCTGCAGCTCTTCATGAAACGCCTGCACCGTTTCAGCAACTTTTTCGCTATTGAGGAATTGAGCTATATGAAAAATAGCTTCGCCTTCATTGACTAACGGCATGGTCGTGCCACCGATGACGATACCGGCACCGGGCGCCTTGACAACTTTTTCATCAATTCCCAGCGGTGCGCTGATGGTCGCCAGCGTGTCGCCCCGCTGCACCCGGCTACCCATGCGCACGGCCGGATAAATTATGCCGTCCTGCACCGCGCGTATCCACTTGGAGGAGCGAGCAACTACCGGTTCTTTAGGCGGTTTTTTGAGTCGCTTGAGCATACCCAGGCCGCGCATCACATTAAGCACGCCTTTTACCCCGGCAGCGATGGCATTCTCGTCGAAACGTAAGGCTTCGCCCGCTTCGTAAGTGATTGCCGAGATGTTATTTTTATCGGCATAGGCGCGCAGGGAACCCGGCAATAAGCCAGTATTAACCACAATGGGCACGGAGAAATTTCTCGACATTGCTTCAGTTTCCGGATCGTCCAGATAGGCACGAATTTGCGGCAGGTTGGTGCGATTGATGGCGCCCGTGTGCAGGTCAATGACGTGGGTACATTTGCTCAATATCTCGGTAACGAAACGATGTGCAATGCGCGACGCCAGTGAACCGTGGGCATTGCCCGGAAAACAGCGGTTCAGGTCACGCCGGTCAGGCAGGTAGCGCGACTGATGGATAAAACCAAACACGTTAACAATAGGCACCACCATCAAGGTGCCCTTTATGTTCTTTAGCACGGATTTCTTCACCAGACGGCGAATGATCTCCACACCATTGAGTTCGTCGCCGTGGATAGCGGCACACACCAATAGCACTGGCCCCTCCTGCCGGCCGTGAATAATTTCAACCGGAAAATGTAGCTCGGTGTGGGTATAAAGCTGCGCGGCACGCAGGTCAACATTGACGCGCTCGCCAGGCGCAATGAGCTGGCCGTTAAATTCGAAGGGTTTGCGTTTGCTAGTCACTACAGAGAATCCATGATTTTTATTGCCAAATGAACTGTTGTTCCATTGCCGCTATTCTAATACAGTTTTTTACTGGCAAACGTGATTGCCTACGCAAACACCGGCGCGTCACCAGCGGATTGCGGATAGACTCCCTTGAATTGATCCATCGCGCGATACAAACGCATCTTGGTGGCACTCAGACTAATGCCAAGCACGGCGCCTATATCCTCTAGTGAAAGCTCGCTAAAAAAGCGCAACTGTAATACCTCCTTTGCCTGCACAGGCAGCGCTTCGAGAGATTGCTGCACCGCTTCCGCTGGCAGATCGGCATTCAACCGGCATTCACGCAGGTCAAGCTCGTGCAGCGTCACCAACGCTTGCATGTGATCACTTAGCACCGACCGTTGGCGTTTGCGAATCAGGTTCACGCATTCCCGCTGTGCAATGGTGTGCAACCAGGTACGTACAGACGACCGCCCCTCAAATTTCGACAACGCACGGTACATACGCAGCGCGACTTCCTGAGCGGCGTCATTGGCGTCGGCTTCATTACCCAGAATGTAAAAACAGCGCTGCTTGATCCAGCTGTAATGCTGCTTAATAAGCCGACTACGCGCGCTTTCACCAACGTAACCTCCCAGTCGCGCGAGCCGTATGAGCTGCTCATTGGCATCGGCCTCAGAGTTTGCATTCGGTTGTTCGTTCGCCGCTTGTAGTGCGCAAGAATTCATTGTTTACTGCCCCCGTGTAGCTGTCGGAAACGACAGCGAGCGACAGATTACGGAAGCACATACAACAAATAAAACTATAACTATTTGTGCTATTTTAAAATTTATTTTATGGTGCGCGCATGGATTTAGAGCTATTACGCACGTTTCTGGAAGTCAATCGGCTGCGCCATTTCGGCAAGGCCGCCGAGGTACTGCATCTTACTCAGGCGGCCGTCAGCGCACGCATTAAGCTGCTCGAAGCACAGCTTGACGTTAAACTGTTTGTCCGCCGTTACCATGATTTACAGCTGACATCGGAGGGCAACCGGCTGGTGCGGCATGCCGATATGATGCTGGCTGGCTGGCGCAAGGCGCGCCAGGAAGTCACGCTGGGCGGTGCGCAGCAACAGCTGACGCTGGGCGGCAGCCTGCGGCTGTGGGATGTCGCGCTGCAGGACTGGTTCCACACAATGCGCCAGGAGCTGCCCGAGCTGGCGATTATTGCGGATGTGCAAACGCCCGAGCTGCTGACCCGCAGGATGCTGGACGGCCATCTTGATCTGGCGTTTATGCTGGAACCGCCGCAACTCGAAGTGATGCAAACAGAGGAAGTGGCGCTGATCCGCTTGCTGCTGGTAAGCGCCAGCCCCGGCCTTGACGCCGAACAGGCGCTGGCCGGTGACTACATTATGGTGGATTGGGGTCTGGCTCATGCGCTGCAACATCGGCGGCTGTTTCCCGATGCGCCCGAGCCACAGCTGCGAGTGGCGCAGGCCAAAATGGCGCTGGCGCATCTGTTGGCAATGGGCGGCTCGGCATACTTACCAGCGCGCATGGTGACCGCTGACTTGCAGGCAGGTCGCCTGTTTCTGGTTGCCGATGCGCCCTCGATTAAACGTCATGCCTATGCGGTATTTCCAATGCGCAGCGAAAAACTGGAATTGATCAAAACTGTGCTAACTTACTTCGAGTACGCTGTGCCAATAGACCCGGATACGCTACCTTCGCCCCAGCTCGCATAAACGAAAAAAAAAATGTCTGTTTGCCATTGACGCAGACTGTTACTGCAAAGTCACACTGCTGGCGGATTTAACTGCCAAGGCTGAATGCCGGTTAACTTCGCGATTAAAATCGCACATGGTTTACCAGTAAGCGCTTGCGGATGCTCAGCAGCGTAATTACGCTAAACGTGACTTTTTACCATGCGCCGTCGTCCATGCCTTGCAGCGTGCTACGCTTCACCCACAATCATCTTGTCAGAGTAGACCTCCCTCCATGTCATTACCCATTTTGCTGACCTTGGCTGTGTTAGCCGCCTGCCTGTTCGGTTTGATTTTTACCCGGCTGGCGCCGGATGTTGTATTGGCAGGTGGCCTGGTGGTGCTGCTGACTACCGGCGTGCTGGAGCCGGCAGATGCGCTCGCCGGCTTTTCCAACGAGGGTATGTTGACCGTCGCCGTCATGTACGTGCTGGCGGCAGGTATGCGCGAGACCGGCGCGATTGAATTGATCGTCAATAAGCTGTTCAGCGACTCGCGCTCACTACCGATTGCACAACTGCGCATGATGTTGCCGGTCACGGCGATGAGCGCGTTCGTCAACAACACGCCGGTAGTCGCAAGCTTTATTCCAGCCGTGGTCGATTGGGCGCGCAAGCGAGGCCTGTCGCCATCAAAACTGATGATGCCGTTAAGTTTTGCTGCCATCTTCGGCGGCACCTGCACCTTAATAGGCACCAGCACTAACCTGATCGTCAATGGGCTGCTGCTGGAAACCGAGGGTCTGCGCGGTTTTCGCTTTTTCGAATTGGCGTGGGTTGGATTGCCCTGTGCCGTGGCCGGCTTTGTGTATGTTTTGATTTTCAGCGGGCCATTGCTGCGCAGCCGCGTGGCGCCCTTTCAGGGAACGGTCAATGCGCGCGAGTATACGGTGGAAATGCGGGTAGAAGCCGGTAGCCCGCTGGTGGGCAAAACTGTAGAGCGCGCCGGCCTGCGGCATTTACCGGGGCTGTATTTGATAGAAATCCTGCGCGGCGAAAGCTCGCTTGCCGCTGTGTCTCCGCAGGAAGTGTTGCAGGCTGACGATCATCTGGTGTTCGCCGGCATCACCGACTCGGTGATTGACCTGCAAAAGATTCGCGGCCTGAGCCCGGCCACCGATCAGATATTCAAACTGGACAAACCGCGACCTAATCGCGAATTCATCGAGGCGGTCATTGCGCGCCGCGCGCCGGTGATTGGCCACAGCATTAGAGAGAGTCAGTTTCGCTCACATTATGGCGCCGTAATCATCGCGGTCGCCCGTGGCGGTAGCCGTATCGCCAGCAAAATCGGTGATATTAGTTTGCGCGGCGGCGACACGCTGTTGCTGGAAACCGACGGCACATTCATGCAACAACAGCGCAACTCGCGAGACTTCCTGCTACTGCGCCCCATTGGTGATGCCGCGCCACCACGCCACGAGCGCGCACTGATCGCCTGGTTTATTCTTACCTCGGTGGTTATCGTCGCTGCCACCGGTGTGCTCAGCATATTGAACGCCACCCTGATCGGTGCCGGCCTGATGCTGGCCACCCGCTGCTGCTCCGTGACAGTGGCGCGCAACAGCATTGACCTTCAGGTGTTGCTGGTGATTGCAAGCGCATTCGGCATTGGCCGTGCGATGCAGCTCTCCGGCGCCGGCGAAATGTTCGCCGCTAGCGTATTGCAGCTAGCCGGCGATCAACCGTGGCTAATTCTTATCGCCGTATATGGCGTCACCTCGCTGCTGACAGAAGTCATTTCAAACAACGCCGCCGCGGTGCTGATGTTTCCGGTAGTGGTTGCCATTGCTGCCCAGTTTGGTATTGAAATCATGCCCCTCGCAGTCGCCATCACGATGGCGGCGTCGGCCAGCTTTGCCACGCCGATTGGCTATCAAACCAATCTGATGGTGATGGGCCCTGGCGGCTATCACTTCAGCGACTATTTGCGCTTTGGGCTGCCGCTAAATATTTTGCTTGGCATTGTTACCGTGCTCGTTATTCCGCAGGTTTGGCCGCTGGTTGTGTGACAACAGTTTAGCGGCGTCGCAGGCACGGCAATATTCCGGCAGCAGCATTGCTGCCAAGCAACACCACTCCACGCAGGCGCGGCAAGTAAGCACAGCAGACAGGTGCTGAACACCTGCTGTCGCAATGCTGAGTTGTTTGATGCATATCAATAAATCGCCAAAGGTATGAAGCGCGCCTGAATGGAAATCTGCTAACATCTGCGCGCTTATTAACAATCAGGAGATATGCGAGGATGAGATGGATTGCTGTTTTACTTATGGGTTTGACCGTAACTCTCCCTGCACTGGCTGCGGAAAGCCCGCACGCAGCGCTCGACCTGACAAAATCCTGGGCTGGCTTCGCTGCGCTGGCTATTTTTACTGCAGCTTACGTGCTGGTTATACTTGAAGAGAAGCTGCACTTACGTAAATCGAAACCGGTGTTGTTGGCCGCCGGGTTGATCTGGATTCTAATCGCGCTGGCTTACCAGTCTCAGCAGTTGCCGCACGTTGTTGAAGATGGCATTCGTCACAACTTTCTCGAATACGCCGAACTTTTTTTCTTCCTGCTGGTGGCGATGACTTATATTAACGCCATGCTGGAGCGGCGTGTCTTTGATGAGTTACGCAATTGGCTCATTGCCAAGGGTTTTACCTATCGGTCATTATTCTGGCTAACCGGATTATTGGCTTTTTTTATCTCCCCCATTGCCGACAACCTGACTACCGCACTGATCATGTGTGCAGTAGTCCTTGCCGTTGGTGTCGACAAGCCAAGCTTCGTCACTATTGCCTGCATTAATATTGTGGTCGGCGCCAACGCCGGCGGCGCCTTCAGTCCTTTCGGCGACATCACCACGCTGATGGTTTGGCAGAAAGGCGTTATTCAATTCTGGGATTTCTTCGCCCTGTTTATACCTTCGGTAGTCAATTTCGCTGTGCCGGCATTGATCATGCAATTTGCGCTACCCGCCGGCAAGCCGGCTGCTGTTGAGTCTAAAGGTAAGGTGATGAAATACGGCGGGCTGACAATCGTTGGCCTGTTCCTCGCGACCATTGCTACGGCGGTGTGCTTTCACAATTTTCTGCACATACCGCCCGTATTCGGCATGATGACCGGCCTGGCGTATCTTAAATTCTACGGATTTTTCCTTCGCCAAAAATCGAAAGAATGGGGTCGCAACAGCGAAGATCCGCCCGGCTCGGAGGCTGATCCTTACGACTTCGATGTTTTTTCAAAAATTGCCGCAGCAGAATGGGATACGCTGTTCTTCTTCTACGGTGTCATTATGGCCGTGGGCGGGCTCGGTTTTATGGGCTATTTGAGCATGGCTTCCGGCTATTTCTACGGCGAATTGGGCCCCACCAACGCTAATATTCTGGTTGGTATTATGTCGGCGATAGTCGACAACATCCCGGTGATGTTTGCAGTGCTCAGCATGAACCCGGATATGCCGCACGTCCAATGGTTGCTGGTCACACTAACCGCCGGCGTCGGCGGCAGCATGTTATCGATCGGCTCCGCTGCCGGAGTCGCGCTTATGGGACAGGCTCGCGGTCAATACACTTTTTTCAGCCACCTGAAGTGGACACCGGTTATTGCACTCGGCTACGGCGCCAGTATCTGGGTGCATTTGCTGATTAATGGTTAGTTTAACGCGTGTGCGAAGTAGGGTGCGCTGTGCGCACCGCGCATTCCACAGTTAGGAATGGGAACGAAATAACTTGAACGTTATTGCGCCGGATTTTGGTTCGTATTCGAGGCGTGGTAACAGGCGCATAGTCGAACTATGTAACTGTTACCGCTACGAAGAAGACGGGCGAAAAGACAAGCAAGAACGTCAAGTTATTTCGTAACCGTTCCTTAGTTAATAGACCAATTCCTCTAATCCCATATCTTGCAGGGCGGCGTTGACGAGGGCGCGAATATCTCCGACATTGTCAGCGCTTAACGCCTGCACCAGCAATGCTTCCGCGT
>JBBKXJ010000094.1:0-11687 GCA_037969395.1 Pseudomonadales bacterium | reverse complement strand
CCAGGCACGCCGCGCTGGTCATGCCGCCAATGCCGGAGCCGATGACGATGGCGTCGTAATGGTCGTCTACGCGGGTTGGGCGGTAGCGACGGCCTACGCGTACGGTGCTGGGTTTTAGGGGTTTGTTTGTTGCGGTTGGTGGCGAAATGGGCATGACAAGATTCCGCATGGCAAGACGTATTAAGGTGAAGGCCATTATATGCAACAACACAGCCAGAGACAGGCCATGGTTTTCGTTTCAAAGTGAATAAACAGATCATGCCCATTGAAAGCTGTTCCGATCTGCGTTTTTCGACTCGGTTTAATTGGATGGAAACGGGTGGACAATCGGGTATTGTCATGCCATCATTAAACGGATGAGAATGGATGGCTAATTGGATATCAGCATGTCATATGCTAATGCAGAAGTGAATATTGAAACGCTTGCAATCACTCATCATACATTGTCGCTCATCTCCGAACTGGATCAATTCAAGGGCGCTTGGCAGGCTATTGGGCGAATTGCGCCGGAGCGTCTGTCCAACTTGCGGCATGTTGCAACAATTGAAAGCATTGGTTCTTCCACTCGAATAGAGGGCGCAAAGCTCTCAAATCGCGACATTGAAAAACTGTTATCAAACCTGGAAATTCAATCTTTTGAAAGTCGGGACGAGCAGGAAGTGGCTGGTTATGCCGCCGCGATGGAAACGGTGATCGAGCACTGGCAGAACATACCACTGACGAAAAATTTCATCAAACAACTCCATGCTGAGCTATTGCAACATTCTGACAAAGATTCACGACATCGCGGGCAATACAAGACACTATCCAATAGCGTTGAGGCTTTTTCACCAGACGGAAAAAGCATCGGCGTGATTTTTGAAACCGCAACGCCTTTTGATACGCCGCGCTTAATGGACGAACTGATCGCATGGACAAATAAAGCCCACTCTGAAAAGCACCCGCACCCGCTGCTCATTACCGCTATTTTCACTGTTGTCTTTTTAGAGATCCATCCGTTTCAGGACGGCAATGGAAGGCTATCGCGCATATTGACCACGCTGCTACTGCTGAAAGCCGGTTATGTCTTTGTGCCCTATAGCTCATTGGAAAGCGTGATTGAGCAAGGCAAAGAATCCTACTATCTGGCACTACGCCGAACACAAGCTACTATTCGAACCGATTCTCCTGATTGGCAACCGTGGGTAACTTACTTCCTCCTGTCACTGACCACGCAAAAAGAAAAACTTGCAGTAAAAATAGAACGTGAACGCCTGATTTTCGGCGATTTGCCGCAGCTGTCAGTTCAAATTCTGGAAATTGCCCGTGAACACAGCAGGGTCACAATTAGCGACGCTGTAGCAGCAACAGGAAAAAGTCGAAACACGATCAAAGACCACATGAAAACTCTGCAGGAAAATGGGTTTATTGCACGGCATGGTGCTGGGCGTGGTACATGGTATTCACTAGCGTAGCCCCTCTCTGCCCCTTTCTGTGCCGCTGGTCGAGTTAACACAATAGAACTAAATATCGCCGGGATCTATTTTACTTTGCAAGACTCGCAACTGCTCGGATATAGAATGCATTTTCTCCTGCGTGCGCAGGTCTATGTCGATCTTTTTATCCATCGCGCGCAAAATAGGAAACAACGTGTTGTCGATGGTTTCGTTCAACACGGAAAGCACGGCGGCCATTTCCGGCACCGGTTGATTGATGACTTCGATTTTCGGTCGTGCTTCCTGCAAGCCTGACAGCAGCTTTTCGATACTGGTAGCTAGTGCCGCGTTCGATTGGTTTGCCGCCTCCCCTGCCGCGCCGTCTCGATTAACATTCAGAGCCTGAACGCTTTGCACGAGATCGGCAAGCTGCGCGTTGATCTTGCCGCCAATGTCATCAGAATCACCACCCATAGCCTTATTGCGCAGAAAATCAGTTTTTATCTGCTGCCAACGCGCTGCCTGCTGCTCGCTCAGTTCGTCTCTGAGTTCGGCCAGCTTGAGCAAATTACCTTCGGCACCCGAGGTCAGCAACTGAGCTTCGCCCTGGTAGTGGTCGTCTATCAATTGCGCCAGCTCTGCATCGTTCATCACGGCAGAGACTTTCTCCGCCATTTTATTCATATTACGGTAGCTACCTTGCAGCAAAAATGCTGGCTCTACCCGGTACTTATCGTCCTGGGCGGCAGACGCAATATATTGCTGATTGATTTTTAGCACTACGTCCTGAATCACAAACAGTTTTTTCAACACACCGGTAATCTCATTGATTTCGGCGCTGCTGTAGGAGTGGCTGAGGTCGGTTGTGGGTACATTTAAACCCTTGGCCATATCCACCAGCTTGTACACATCACCCATTTCGCGTACCGCCAGCGGCGCCAATACGGCGTTCGAGGTCAAGCTGTTTTCTATATAGCTAAGCGCGAACTGCTCATCCATGCCGCCGAGGATGTCGCCAAGGTTATAAATGTCCGCACGGTTGGCCAGCATATCCGGCACCTTGAACGCTTCGCCCGATTCGGTGTACGGGTTACCGGCCATAACAACGCAAAACCGCCGGCCGCGCATATCGTAGGTTTTTGCCTTGTCGCGCCACACCCCTTCGATACGCCGGGTGGCGTCGCACAGGGAGATAAACTTTTGCAGAAATTCGGCATTGGTATGCTGTATATCATCCAGATACAACATCACGTTATTGCCCATCTCCAACCCAAGGTTGAGCTTCTGCAGTTCCTGCCGCGCGGTCGCATTGGGTGCCTGCTCGGGGTCCAGCGACAGCACGTTGTGGCCCAGCGCCGGACAGTTGATCTTCATAAAGATCAGACCAAGTCGGTTCGCCACGTATTCCATTAGTGTTGTCTTGCCGTATCCGGGTGGCGAGATCATCATCAGCAAGCCCATGAGATCGGTACGCTTGCTGTCGCCAACCGTGCCGATTTGCTTGGCGAGATTATCGCCGATGATCGGCAGATACGCCTGATCGATAAGCTTGTTTCTAACGAAAGAGCTTAATGGTTGCGCTTTGAACGACTCAAGCCGCAAGGCCTCGCGTTCGTGGTTGGCAATCTCATGCTTGAGCCGCAGGTAGTGCTGGTAAGCAGGCACAACAATTTGCACATGCTGGCGCAGGCGCTGCATGAAAGTATCCACGGCAAGCAAAATGCTGCGGTTCTGAATGCGCGCATGCGCGCCCATTAGATTGTCCACCGTAAGGTGTAGTTTTATGTCTGCGTGGCGACGCACTATTGCCTCGCCGAGATTCAGCACAGCAACGGCCTCGGGAACGTAATGCCTTAAGACATTCACCAGCTCTAGGTTTTTGCCTTCTTTCTCCTCTTTATTCAACAGCGCTTCTAACCAAGCCTCGCTGAGTCGCCACTGCTGCACATAGTTGCCCTGTAAGTTGCGCAGTGATCGCTGATGCTCTGCTATCGTGTGCTCATCCAGGGCGAGTCGATACATATCGAGCAACTGTGTGGCGTATTGGGTGGTGACAAATTCCGCTGTGCCTTGCTGCAGTTCGCCAACCAGATAAACAGCCGCTTGCTGCAAATCCAGCTCACTACTCACCAAAGCATGTTGTTCGTTGAATTGCGTTATCGCCTGTACAACTTCGTTCTCCACCAGGGAAATGCTGGCTGAGCTGTGCAATAGTTCGCGCATAGCATAAGCCGATGCCGCGCGTTGCGGCCAGCTTTCCACCCTGGCCTTGTTCTCTGTAGCACTACTGAACGCCACCCAGAATACCTGGGCAAGGGCGCGCTGCCGAGGTAGATAGGTCAGCAACCCGGCGGTGTTCAGCAAGGGTAATAACGCCATCAGTAATTTGGCTGCGTCGTAGTCGTGAATACCTTTTTCGTAACCCTCTTTGTAGCGGGGGGTAGCGAAGGCGCGAACCAGGTCATACATTTGCTGCTCGGACTGCAGGGCGTTTTCAACGTCTGCCTGATCCACACCGGCATCGTTGGCACGCAGCGCTTGAATAAATTGAAAGGCCAGGTATTCGGCGCGGTAGACGACGTCGCTCTCCGACTCCAGCGACAGGTTCCAGTAGTCTTTTAGCGCCAGCAGGTCTGGATGGTTAATGGCTTCGAAGTATTGCGTGCCGGCCAAATGCACGGCCAGCCCCTCCTGATACGGCACGATGGATAGATCGAGTTCATCGGTGTTGACACTGAAGCGATGCCTGGGACCGAGCTTGATGACCTTGCCGCCCTCGATAAAGATATCGCTTTTGTCGCGCAGCGAGCGCAAGGCCTGGTCCTTGATCATTTTGAAGCGCGAGCCAATATCATCGGCCTGCACATTGCCGCCGAGTTGCCCGAGTTGCTGGGTTAGCTCCTTGATCTTCAGCACCAACGCATCAGCGGCGAAATAGGTATTCAGATCATCCGCTGCGGTAAATTTATTGCTGCGCTTTTCAATGCTGCCTAACATCCGCTGGGCTGCATCGACCAGCACTTGCACCTTGCGCTGTTGCTGCTCAATCAGCGTTTGTTTGTGCGACTCGAAGGTGTCATAGATTTCCTCACGCTTCTCAATGATATCGGCGAGGAATTGTTCGTGCTCGCCAAACTGGCTTTCGAGTTCTTCCAGCTGCACCAACAGTCGCGACAGCTGCTCCTCGCAGCGGTCCGGATCAGTGGCCAAGCCGAGCGCGTTGTTAATACTTTGTGAAAACAGTTTGAACTGGGCGGAGAATTGCGCAACCGCTTCGGCCGAGCCAAGATTTGCCTGCCGATGTTTCGCACTGGCCCGGGTTTGATTCAGCTTGGCGTAAACCGCAGAGATGGCGTCAATGATACGGGTTCTTACCGTGGCGTCATCGACTTTAAGCGTCGCCATTAACTCCGACAGTAAATCCAGGCCGCGGGCAATCGCATCCATGGTTTCAATCAACGGCTTTAACAATGCAACCGAGTTTGCCGCCTCGATTTGCTGGTCCAGCTCGGCGATCTGCTGCAAATAAGGCGCCAGCGATTGCTCGTCGGCCAGGAATTCGACGGTTTTTGTACCCAGCTCATCCGCGCTTGCAACCAGCTCCGCGTCCAGCTCCGCGATACGGTTGGTATCGATATAGCGGTACTCGCTGATGGTTGCCAGATGGCCACGCTGGTGGCGAACGCGATCAAGAGACTCGACGAAATCCGCAACTTTTTCCCAGGTGGCCGTGCCTATACCGGTAATAATCGCTTGTTGTGCCTGCTCTGCCTCGGCCATCGCCGTGGCGGACTGACGCCGAATCGCATCGACTTTTTCAAACTCGTCGATGACCAGTTCTGATGTTTGCGCAACCTCTTTAAGCGTTGCGTCGATATCATCAAGCTCCGGGCTGTCTAACCAGTAGTAGGCGTCGAAGGCGCGCGCCACCGCTTTACCCAGTTTCTCATAGTGTGCGACGGAGACATTTTGCTCGCGTATCTGGCGAGCGATACTAAACAGATCGGAGACACCGCGCACCATGGCCGAATTGCCGATGCGGCCGAAGAAAGTTTGCTGTACCGGCATGCGATCGGCAAAGTCTTGCGAGGTATACGGCGTTTGCCATACCTGCATCGGATGTACCCGGGTTGGCTCTTCTTCCGAGGTGAATACCACCAGCCTGCCGTCTTCCGCCAGCGCGTAACCATGACTGATAATAGGGTTTTGCAGGCTCCGATTAATCAGGTTATACGGCAGCAGCGCGACCACGCCATCTGCCGGTTCATAAAAAATATACAGCACATCCTCGCCGTTAGGCGATTTAAGCATGCGCTTGAACTTCAGCCCGACTATGTCTTCATCGAAGGACTTGTATTCGCCATTTTGTAAGTAATAGCCGCCAGGAAATATGATGCCGTGATCTTCCGGCAGCTGAACGCACGATTCACCAATCGCGTCGATGCGATTAATCTGCTCACTATTGGTATTGAACACAAAATGCCGCCACTGCTGCTCGCGATACGGCAATACGCGCAACAGAACAAGGTCGCCAACCAGCGCATACTGCACGTCAACATCATCCAGCGACTGGTTTTGCTCTTCCACCGGCTCACTATAAATGCCCTGGCCGGACTCGGTGTTATCCTCGACTTTTATGGATAAAGTGCCACCCAGCGTATCAACAAACAGACGGTCCAAAATATTGATATGCGGGTGACGCCCATTGACAAAGTCTTCCCTGCCTGCCGCTTGCCATTCGAAGTCAAAGGCAGGCGGCAATTGAATGTCGCGTTCGCCGCGGTTATCAATATATTCAACCTGTTTACCGTCAGGAGATACCGACCAGCGAAACACACGAATATCTTCCAGTTTTTCGCCAATCTGAAAACCGGCCAATAACTTGCCGTTATTAACCGTCAGCTGGATCAAGCGGGTATGCTTGTAGTATTGATACAGCTCGCGAAAATCCGAACTGAAGCGCTGCTGTTGCAAAAAATCTACTTCGGCGGGCGCAGCTTCGATAGTATATTCACCGTTGCTCTCGGTTAACGCAAACAGTGAAAAAACATCTTCCACTTTGACTTCTTTTTTTAAACCAATAAATACGTTGTAACCGAACAGCAGATAATCGCCCACCTGAACGATATCGCGCGCCACGCTGTTGTGTTCCGTTCTGACTCTCACACGCGCAACGGTTTGCATATCGGTACTGCCAATTTCGGCAATACGCGCTGCATTCACTTGTTGTGTCTTTTCCTCGAGCTGGCGACCGTGCTCTTCAAGGCGCTTTCTAATGACGTCGTACGCGCCACCCTCCGCGACGGCCGCTTCAACAAGCGCGTCTTTGCCAGGCTGTTCAGCCATTGCAATCTCCCATAAACCAGATGACAAAAAGCGCTGACAGGATCAACCGCCTGCCAGCGTTGAGCGCGCTGTTTTAGGGCTGATTTGCAGCCTTATCCTCGCCCGCGTCTTTGGTCATCACTTTATCCAGCAGTCTGCTGATGGTTTCACTCTTGTTGGCCAGACCATCGACCGCCTTGCCGATAGACAAGGATTTGGCGAAGTTGTCGAAGAAGTGGTCTTCGCCGCCAACGATATCGATCTTGGCTTTCTCGAGCGCGGTGGCGAGCACTTCCGCATTTTCCTTGGCGATTTCCTTACCGGCTTCGATGGTGGCAATCGCTTCCTTGAAGGCAGTCTCCAGCGTCATTCGGAATTCTTCGTGTTCGCGCGCTTGACTGCTCATTGAATTCATTGCTTCGAATTTGTCGACCAAGCCGTCGGCTTCAGCCTTGAACTGCTCGCGCGTCACTTCAGCACCGGCCATGCCGATTTGTTTCGCGGCGCTACCCTCAGCCTCACCTTTGGCAGTAATGATATGCGCTTCAGCCAAGCCTTCCTTCTGCAAGGAATCGGCTTTGGCGAGTTGAATCTGGGCGTCGGCTAATCCAGGTGCGGCTTTCTCTGCCTGCATGGCGTCGGCCAGCCTGATCTGCGCCTTGGCATCCTTATCCGCCGCTTCCAGATTAGCTTCGGCAAGCGTGGTGATTTCGGTGGCTTTGTGCTTCGCCGCCGCTTCTTCTGCTGCCGCTGCAGTCACCTCCTTGACTTTCAGCTCTTCCGCATTGGCTTCTGCGGCCAACACCTGTACTTGTTTCTTGCGGTCCGCATCCGACACTTCGCGCACTTCGTTGATGCGCTCTTCTTCGATAGCAACGGTTTTGTCTACCGCCACACGCTCGCGAATCACATTGGCGATTTCTTTCTTCTCAACCTCAACGGCTTTCTCGGCGAGCACACGCTCCACCTGCACTTCGCGTTCGCGTGACACAATTTCCAGGTCGCGCGCCCGCGTGACTTTCTCCTGCTCAACGGCGACTGCGCGCTCACGGTTCTGCCCTGCTACTTCGATCTCGCGCTGCTGATTTTCGGTCTGCACCATAAGGTCCTGGTCAACACGAATGGTTGCCGCATCCGCTTTCAAGCGTTCCTCTTCCTGAACTTTCTTGGTTTCTGCTTCCTCGCGTGCCCGAATGGTGAGCACTTCCCGCTCTTGCCGTGCTTCGGCGTCCGCTTGTTGGCGCTCCAATTCCAGCATGGCTTCCACGGTTTCTACGTCTTTCTTTTTGATCGCCAGCTGTTCGTCACGCTCCAGAATATTGGTGCGCACGTTCTGTTCGGCGGTCAATTCGGTAATTTTCTTGATACCTTCAGCATCGAGAATATTGCTGGAATCGAGCGCGGCTTTAGGCGTTTGCTCCAGGTAATCTATGGCGACATCTTCCAGCACATAGCCGTTAAGGTCTTCACCAATCACTTGAATTATCTTCTCGCGGAATTGCTGACGATTTTCGAACAACTGCACGAATTCAATAAGCTTGCCCACCGTTTTTAGCGCCTCGGAAAACTTGGCGGCAAACAGGTCATGCACGGCTTCCTTGTCGGAGGCCCTTGTGGCACCAATGGACTTGGCGACTTTCAACACATCCTCCGGTGTTTCGTTGACTCGCAAGTAGAATGCCACGGTAATATCGGCGCGCATATTGTCGAGGCAGATCAACCCGTCTTTTCCCCGCCGGTCTACCTCAAGCGTGATAAGCGAAATTTTCATCAGCTCTTTTTTGTAGATAATCGGGTATACCAGCGCGCCGGTGAAGTGTACTTTCGGCGTGGCGCTCATATCGTTGACGATTAGCGCAGTGCCTTGTTCAACCTTGTAGTAAAAGGCTTTGAACAAGCCAGCCAGGCCTAGCAGAATCACAAAGAATATTGCGACCCCGGTGACAATGGGCATTAATACCGTTAAATCAGCCATTTCTCTCTCCTTTTCCTTTTGTAATATCTATTGGTATAAGTGTCGTATTGGTGCGGATTGCTGTTCTCTAGCTGGCAAACTCTTGTTCGGAGACCACGCGGTAATAATCCGTGCCCGCAATTTTTTCTATCGCGACAACGCGGTCGCCTTTAACGAATCGCACATCGCCCGCAGTGCGGATTTTTAGTATCAAGCCGGCACCGCCGTCATCCAGCGTCGCCTCACCGAAGTCGTTATCCACCCTTGAGGTGCGCACGATGGCTGTCTGCCCCAGCACATACTTCACGGTTTCCTGGCTTGACTTGAGAAACAACGGGCGCAGGGGTTTGATGAGTTGCGCTGTGATCAGCACTGCAACGTATAAACTTCCCACCAGCAGCGGCAAGCCAATAACATAGCGCGCCCAGCTTGCAGCCAGCCACTCGGGAGCGTAGCCAAGACTGAAGTGCACCAGGTAGTAGCAGAGCAGCCAGCCGACCAACGACAAAATGGAAACGATGATGGTCACCGGCACACCGTACAAACCGAATTTCAGCATTAATCCCGCCAGTACATCGGGACCCGACGCGCCACTATCAGCATTCAGGTCTTCCGCGCCAACCGATTCGGGTATGTCAAAATCGAGCACGTCAACACTGACCAGACCCAGCACCGCGGATAGCCAATACAGCACGCACACCGCCAGCAACAACGTAAAAACAGCGGTTGGGAAAGACGCGATGTTCTGGTAGAAAGGATCCATGCCTTCAGTTAGAAGAATTGCAAACATCACTGGCCTCCTTTTGTTGTTTTATTTAGCCTGCGCTGAGTGGGTTAATTCGAACCGCTGAGGCAAGCTGCCGCATCTACTCTGCAGGCGGCTGCGTCTTTTGTTTTAGTTTGGCCAAAATCTCATCAGCACTTCTGCCCGAGGCAACGATACCGGCCTCTTCGAGTTTAGTTTGCAATGACGATTCGGCAAGCTCATCGCTAAGCTCCGCCGCGGCATTCATTTTCGCTGCGCTTAGCGCCTGCTTTTCCTTGATACGCTCCAGCGAATCCATCGCGGTTCGCATTTTTGAATTGGAGCCACTGTGGCGTGCCGACACTGCGGCTTGCGCGCGCTGCACGCTTTCAGTGGCTTTGACCGTGTCGACCTGTTGCTTCAGGCGGCGAATATTTGACTCAGCCTGTTTGATTGCGGCCTTCAACTTGTCTGCGCTTGCCTTATAGCCCTGGGTGGCGGACTCCTCGGTATGCAACGCTGCTTCGAAGTTGGCGATTTTGCCCGCCACTTCCAGCGCCAGTGCCTCGTTTTTCTTTTCCAACGCCTTTACGGCATAGCCTTCGTGCGCATCGATTTCGGCTTTGAGATTGACCACTTTCTCTTCGCCCAGCTTTTGTCTGGCGATGATTGTCGCCAGGCTGTCTTTCGATGCCTTCAGCTCTTCGGCCGCATCGCGCACCTCCTGATCCAGAATACGCAAGGCTTGCGTGTCTATGATCGCTTCGCCGGCTTCGTTAACTCCACCGCGTAATGCAGTGATCATTTTCGCCCAAATATTCATGTTGTACTCCTCAGGATTCCACGGGGATTGTCAAAAATTCGCTGTATGCTTCTGTCGCGTGAATCACGTTTGCCGCCAGCACCTCTATTTCAAAAACAATATTTTCCAGAATGGATGACGCACTGAGCGCGCCGAACATATGGTAGTAGTCGATGCCGCCGACGTTATCCAGGCTAATGGTCGACAGCGGGAAATATTTGTGGGTGCGCAATACCGTGTCGTTAAATGCCGCAACATCCTTTACCTCGTTAATCGACCACAGCACCGATTCGGCGACGATTTGCTCACCGACCACGGTGAGAAAAATGGGGAGATCACCAAATTCGCGCATCACGATGTGGATGCTGGGTTCTACACCATCGATAAGCTCTGTTGTTGCGCTGCCGGAAGTGAACAGTTCTGAGCCCTGCAGAGCTTGGTGCAAATCCACGGTGTTCCAGGTTTTGATTTTGTCATTCATGGTATTACCTCCATCTGTGCCTTTGGGCCCCGACCGAGTGCGCAGCTGCTTTTCGAGCGCATGTAGCTGTTTGGCGTGGTCGGGATGGATCCACACTTCCTTCTTCACAAGCCCTTGTTCGCGTAGTCGTTTACGGAATTCGCGCTGGTAATATGCGGATGATTTTTTATTCATGGTAAAAATATATCTTATTACATGTAATATGTAAACATTTATTACATGTAATATAATCGTGACTGATTGATGTGTGATTGAGCTTTCTAAAACTATAGATGCTGAGAAGACGTGCGAATGGGCTTTTTAAAACTATAGATGGCGAGAAGAGTGCAAAAAAACAGCGTTATCTCTACAGCGCGCTTAATTGTTCAGGCAGTGCAGAAAAAACCCAAGCCATGGCTGCCAATCTGGAGTATCGCCTTGCACCAGCCCCGCTTAAACCAGAGGCGTGCGAAGCCCCGGCAGAAATAGGCTGATAACACGAAAGTACTAGCACTTCAGTGGAATTTACCTGCTGCGCATTTTCATCCACAATTCTTTGCAATCACAACGACCCTCCTTTACCCATGAAGGTTTAACGTCACTCCGACCACAAGGGAATTATTATGTGGGATTTCAGCATTACCAACGCTCTCGGTGCCATGCGGCGCACCCTGCCCTACATTGTGGTACGCATGTTGGTGTATTTTGGCATCGCCCTGCTTTACATCGTTGCCACCGGCGGGGGTGGCGCAATTGGCTATGGCTTTACTTCCTTCGGTGATGGCGAAGGTGTTGGTAGTGTTTACGGTGCCCTTATCGGTTTCGTCGGGGCGTCAGGATTTTTGTACTGGGCCCGGGAGTATATTCTGTACCTGGTCAAGGCCGGCCATATCGCCGTGCTAACCCGTTTGTATGACGGCAAAGAGTTACCCGACGGCCGCAACATGGTCGACTACGGTGCCTCAGTCGTCAAAGACAATTTCAAA
>JBBKXJ010000093.1:0-36103 GCA_037969395.1 Pseudomonadales bacterium | reverse complement strand
AAATCCAAGCATAAGCACGGCAACCGATATTCCACCCAATATCTCGTTCTTCAACGGCATCCAAATTTTCAGCTCTGACTCTGGCAATTAACTGGCCGATATAGTCGATGCGCTCATTGCTTAGGCAGGAGTGTATCTCGGATGGCGTTTTGATCATCTGGTAGCACCCATACAAATAGTGTATATGCTGCCATAATATGGGCAAAAATATGTTTTTGTCAACTAACTATAGATTTGTAAAGCTTTTTCAGGTTTGTCAACTTGGGCTGATGTAATCTCCGCCTCTGATTTGCTGGGTGTTTGGCAGAAGTAAGCACGTGTAAGCGAGCTTTGAGTCTATTTACCCTAAAAAAAACCCCGAAAACCTTATGGCTAGGGGCTTGATATGGTGGGCCTTGCAGGACCCGAATCTGCGACCAATCGATCATGAGGCTGGTGGTCAAGAGCTTCAAGCCGCAAATTCTACGTGATGTATGAGTTCCTTAGCCAGACCTATACCAATTTTTGTACCAGTCGATTTATGAGCTCGCAACTATATACCCATAGCTGGTACCAACCTATTAATAACGCTGTTCAGTCGTCTCAAGTCTATTTGTAATCGTACCAACGATCGAGTTCTTGATATTCCTGTCATATCCGCGCCGCCAAATTAAGTTATTGATATATAAACAATATATGTCATTCTGTTCATTTATATAAGTACGTGGCCGTCAATATCCATACTGATATAACGTCGACAGCTGTGGATAATAGGTTTATAATTTGCGTATAAAAACAAATTTTATAAACCTCAAGCATGGACTATAGGGAGGCTCCTATGTTTGCAGAACGATTAGTACGTGCGCGGAAAGCCGCAGGTTTGTCTATGAGTGCACTTGCAGAGCAGGTAGGTGTATCAGCTAATGCCATTAAAAAATACGAGCATGGCAACAACATGCCTTCCTCTTCCAACTTGTTGAAGTTAGCTAAAGCTCTGGATGTCCGTTCTGAGTATTTCTTTCGCCCCATGAATGTTGAACTGCAGGGTGTTGAATATCGCAAGCGAGCGAACACTCCCAAAAAAATCCTTGATCAAATTACAGGTGATGTAATGGATCAAGCTGAGCGATGGGCGGAGTTGCTAGATCTGTATCCTGATCCAGTGAAGCCAGTTCCGGATTTCACTTTACCTGACAGCCTGCCAAATCAAATTGTTTCCCTTGAAGATATTGAGAATATTGCTAATAAAATGCGGGCAGAGTGGGCGCTGGGTTTAAACCCTATACACGATATGATTGATACCCTTGAGTCTCAGGGTGTAATGATTATTAGTACAAATGTTGAGGCTAACAAAAAATTTGATGGGCTTGCTGGCAATATTAATGTGACGCCGGTTGTGGTTGTTTCCGCACATCAGCCCGGTGATCGTCAGCGGTTTACATTGGCGCACGAGTTAGGTCATTTAGTTTTACGTGATCGACTATCTGATGGTTTGGATGAAGAAAAAGCATGTAATCATTTTGCAGGGGCATTTTTATTACCTAAAGAAGCTTTGCTTCAGCATTTGGGGGCGCGTCGCCGCGCGATTGAACCTCGAGAGTTTTTCATGTTGAAGCATGAGTTCGGTATTAGCATGATGGCCATTTTATATCGAGCGGGCCAGTGCAAAATCATTTCTGAAAGCTTGCAGAAACAGTACTACATGCGCTTCAACAAAAATGGATGGCGAACATGTGAACCCGGAGAAGCTTATCCAAATGAAGATACATATTTGTTTAAGCAGCTGGTTTATCGGGCATTAAGTGAAGAGTATATTGGTGAGTCAAAGGCAGCTGAACTAATCGGGATGTCGCTTTCAAGCTTTCACAAGGAACGGAAACTAGGGGCCGTAAGTGCAGCTACTCATCAGTGATGCCAATATTCTCATTGATCTGGAAGAAGGTCAGTTGATTGAGAGGATTTTTCAGCTGCCCTATCAATTCGCGATCCCTGATATTCTATTTGCCGAAGAACTCGAGCCTGAGCACCAAAAACTTTTAGAGCTAGGATTGTCTCTGAGCGAGCTTACAGGTGAGACGATGAGTTATGCAATGGAGCTGATACCTCGTTACAAACGCGCGAGTCGGAACGATTGTTTTGCTCTGGCCCTGGCAGCTCAAGAAAAATGTACACTACTGACTGGCGATAGGGCGCTTAGGAATGCGGCTGAAACAGAATTAGTCATGGTAAGAGGGACTCTTTGGTTGGTCGAGTTGTTGGTTCGACAGGGGCTTATCAGTATTGACCAAGCTCGTGAGGCCTACCGGCGAATGAAAGAATCGAGTAGACGCTTACCTTGGGCTATTGCCGAAGCCAGTTTGAATGAATTGGACAAAGATTTTTGACGGCTTAGTGCGTCAATAGCAGCAACAGGAAATAAGGCTGGCAACAATTACAGTGATGGGCCCGGAAGAGCAGGTGTGAAACACTTAAGGCAGCATCATTAACATCAAAAAAGTGCTGACTGACTAGCCCGCCATAGTTCAGCATGAGCGGAGCGAAATGGTGGGCCCGGAAGGACTTGAACCTTCGACCTGCCGATTATGAGTCGGATGCTCTAACCAGCTGAGCTACGGGCCCCTAACTTGTCTTTCTTATTACTAAACCAGCTTCAATAACACAAAAGCGCGGCGCATTATAATGCGCCGCGCCATTTTCTAAAACACCTGATTCGCCTCTACTCGTCCAGAAAGCTGCGCAAGTGGTCCGAGCGACTGGGGTGGCGCAATTTGCGCAGTGCCTTGGCTTCTATTTGGCGAATGCGCTCGCGCGTGACGTCAAACTGTTTGCCGACTTCTTCCAGGGTGTGGTCGGTGTTCATATCGATGCCGAAGCGCATGCGTAGCACTTTGGCCTCGCGGGCGGTCAGGCCGGCCAGTACGTCTTTGGTGGACTCTTCCAGACCGGTGCTGGTGGCTGATTCTACCGGTGAGACGATGGTGCCGTCTTCGATAAAATCGCCAAGATGCGAGTCTTCGTCATCACCGATCGGCGTCTCCATGGAGATGGGCTCTTTGGCGATTTTTAGTACTTTGCGTACTTTGTCTTCCGGCATTTCCATGCGTAAGCCGAGTTCTTCCGGCGTTGGCTCGCGGCCCATTTCCTGCAACATTTGCCGCGAGATGCGGTTTAGCTTGTTGATCGTTTCGATCATGTGCACCGGAATACGGATGGTACGCGCCTGGTCGGCAATTGAACGCGTGATCGCCTGGCGAATCCACCAGGTGGCGTAGGTTGAAAACTTGTAACCACGACGATATTCGAATTTGTCGACGGCTTTCATCAGGCCGATGTTGCCTTCCTGAATCAGGTCGAGAAACTGCAGGCCGCGGTTGGTGTATTTCTTGGCGATAGAGATCACCAGGCGCAGGTTGGCTTCAACCATTTCTTTCTTGGCACGGCGCATACGCGCGTCGCCCAGCGACATGCGGCGATTGATTTCTTTGATATCGGAAACTTGCAGGCCGGTGGACTTCGCCATCGCTGCCAGCTTGTTCTGGGCACGCACAATCTCGGGTCTGGCGACTTCGAGCTTGTCGCTCAGGTCTTTGTGTTTCTTGATTTGAGTGTCTATCCAGTTGGCTTCCGACTCCAGGCTTTGAAACTCCTGCAAAAACAGTTTGCGTTTCATGCCGCCGGTACGCACGCAAATCTTCATGATCAGTCGCTCTTGACGACGGATCTCAGTGATGGCGTCGCGAACGTTTTTTGCCAGCGGATCTAACTGGCGCGGCGTCAGCTTGAAGAATTTGAATACGTCGGCGCGAGCGTTCAGCTGTTGCTGTGTCTCGTCGCTATAACGACCGTGCTTTTCAATCGACGCCAATACTTTGTTGTGCGCCTTACGCAGGCTGTCAAAACGCTTTTTAGCTTCTACCGGGTCAGGGCCGTTGTCTTTTTCGTCTTCGTCGTCTTTCTTGTCCTTATCGGCCTTGTCTTTTTCAGCCTTGCTTTTGTTTTCTGCAGCAGACTCGGCGGCAGCCGCTACCTGGCTTGCCGAAGGCACGTGTTCCATCGGATTGAGATAACCAGTGAGAATATCGGCCAGGCGCCGCTCTTCTTTTTTGACCAGTTCCCACTCTGACAACAGGTGTTCTACCGAACCTGGAAACACAGAAATGGACGCCATGGATTCGCGAATGCCTTCTTCGATGCGCTTTGCGATAACAATTTCGCCTTCACGGGTCAGCAATTCAACTGTGCCCATTTCGCGCATGTACATGCGCACCGGGTCGGTGGTGCGGCCTACTTCGGTCTCAACGGCGGCGAGTGCGGCGGCGGCTTCGGCGGCGGCAATTTCGTCGGCTGAGTCATCTTCGTTGAGTAGCAGGGTGTCGGCGTCGGGCGCTTCTTCAAAAACCTGTATGCCAAGGTCGTTGATCATTTGAATGATGTCTTCAACCTGATCCGGATCAGCGATGTCTTCGGGCAGGTGGTCGTTGACCTCAGCGTAGGTCAGATAGCCTTGTTCCTTGCCGCGAGCAATAAGTTGACGTAACCGCGACTTTTGCGAGGTTTTAGCTTCATTCATGTAGGTGTCAATCCTATAATAATGGGCAAAGTTAGCCGGCCATTATAACTGCTAAACCTTGCAATTTAATAGTTTAGCCGACGTAAATATGTCTGCCGACCGTGTTAAATACTGCATTTGGCGGTTAGCTCTCACATTTTGCGCACGCTTAATAATTGCGCAAGTTCAACCCGCTGTTGCTCGTCTAACTGCGCTTCACGCGCCACTATCAACAGCTGGCGGATGCGCGCCTGATTGTGCAGACCCTTTAGCTTTTCGACCGTATCGAGAAACTGGCGTTCAATGCCGGCGTCAAACTCCATTTTATCGCCGCCGGCCCGGTCCAGTATGTCAACGCCTTCGCGCAAAAGTTCAATGCCGCAGCCGCATAAGCCGCTCAGTTTCTCGCCTTCCGGCTTGCCGTACCAATAGCCAAGCAGCACGCCGGTAGTTGATTCGGGCCGTTTGTGCAGCAACTGCAGCAGCTCGGTCAGGAGTTTGATGTCTGCATCATCCAGCTGTTGCAGCACCGATAAATCCTGCACCTGGCTGGCCAACTGTGGCCGGTACAGCAACAAGCTGATGGCCGACTCGGCTAAGCTGAACGTTTCCGGCGTATGGCTGCGGCGGGCGCTTCGCTGAACCGGCTCCGAACTGGTTAATTCTTGTTCAACTTCCGGCTCTATCTCGTATTGAGCCAAGCGGGTTAATGTGTCGGCGGTTAAGCCGGTGCGCTGCCCCAGCTCGGCCAACATCAACGCGCGAAAAGCGCCGTCGGGTAGTTTTTGCACAAACTGCAGCACCAACTGGCTGAGCCGCGCCTTTCCGTCGGCCGTGTTGGTGTCGGCGTGCTCCGCTACGGCGTCAAATATATACTCAGACAACGGTGTGGCCGTGCTGACCCGCTGTTCAAACTGGTCCGCGCCTGCGCTGCGCACCAACGTGTCGGGGTCTTCTCCGGTCGGCAACAATAAAAAGCGCACCTGACGGCCATCTTCCATTGACGGCAACACAGTGTCGAGCGCACGCCGGGCGGCCTTCAAACCGGCAGCGTCGCCGTCAAAACAGAACACAATTTCCGAGCAGTGACGAAATAGTTGCTGTATATGCACGCTGCTGGTGGCAGTGCCGAGAGTGGCGACGGCGTAGCTGATTCCCTGCTGGGCAAGCGCGATCACGTCCATGTAGCCTTCCACCACCAACACCCTGGCAAGGTGTTTGTTGGCCTGCCGTGCTTCGAACAGACCGTAAAGCTCGCGTCCTTTATGAAATATGGGCGACTCTGGCGAGTTCAAGTATTTCGGCTTGTCATCACCGAGTACTCGCCCGCCGAAAGCGATAGTGCGACCGCGGGAGTCGCGGATGGGAAACATGATGCGATCACGAAAGAAGTCGTAGATACGATTTTCGTCGCGGCTAACCAACATGCCGCCCTGCAGCAAAAGTTCGACTTTTTCGTTGTCAGGTTTCACTTCGCTTAACAGGTTTTCCCAGCCTGGCGGCGCGTAACCAACACCAAACTGTGCGGCAATGTCGCCACTCAGACCGCGCTCTTTCAAATAGCCTACCGCCTTCTCGGCCTGCTTGTGATCGCGAAGCTGACGTCGGTAGAAGCGGTCTGCCAATTGCAGCGTGTCGTACAGGTTGTGTTTTTTTTCGGTCCGGGCGTGTTGCTCGGGCGTTTCGCGCGGCACTTGCATACCGCACTTGGCCGCCAGCTGTTCGACCGCCACTGGAAAATCAAGGCGCTCGTATTCCATTAAAAAGCCGATGGCGTTGCCGCCCGCGCCACAGCCAAAGCAATGGTAAAACTGTTTTTCCGGCTGCACGCTGAACGATGGAGTTTTCTCATCGTGAAATGGGCAGCACGCCATGAAATTGCGCCCCGACTTGCGCAAGTTGACGCGCGGGTCGATCACTTCAACAATATCAACCCGCTCGAGTAGCTGGTCGATAAACTCTTGCGGAATGCGACCCGGCATAGATGTGTGCTGCTAGAGGATGTTGATGGCGTTAGTATAACGGTGGAGTGCGATCACGTACCGAGTTTTAGCATATGCTGCACGCGCGTTGGTTTGCGCACTGCGTGCGCGCTCTACGGTGGCAACTGCTTAGCTGGTCAATGCGGCCTTGATCTGCTTGCTTACCTGGCTCATGTCGGCGCGGCCTTGCAGCTGCGGCTTGAGCACTGCCATAACTTTGCCCATGTCTTGCATTGAGCTCGCACCAGTTTCGGCCAGTGCGGCGGCTATGAGTTGATCGATTTCATCGGCGCCTAGCGACGCGGGCATGAACTCTTCAATCACGGCGATCTCCGCCGCTTCAATTTCAGCCAGTTCTGGCCTGCCGCCGGCGGTAAATTGCTCGATGGAATCATTACGCTGCTTGCGCATTTTATCCAGCACTGCAAGCACTCGCGTGTCATCGATCTCGATGCGCTCGTCGACTTCTATACGTTTAATGTCGGCTTGAATCAGCCGAATAGTGCCCAGCCGCTGTTTCGCTCTGGCACGCATGGCGTCTTTCATTGCTTCAGTAAGCCGTTCTTTTAAAGACACGTCAGTCATGCGTGCGATCCGCCGGGTTGGTGCGGGAGGGTTGCAAGTTAGTACAAACGTTTTTGTTTGCGATTCTCGCGTGATACTTTTTTGGCGTGACGTTTTACGGCCGCTGCAGCTTTGCGCTTGCGAACCGACGTTGGTTTTTCGTAGAACTCGCGGCGCCGAACTTCTGCCAATACGCCGGCTTTTTCGCAAGAGCGCTTGAAACGGCGCAATGCGATGTCAAATGGTTCGTTTTCTTTCAGTTTAATGGCAGGCATTCATGGATTCCGTTGGCCAAATCTTCAGGGGCGCAAATTCTAGCCCTTCGCAGGATAAAATGCAAAGGCGTCGCGCTTTGTTTACTATAGCCGATTATTAATATAGTGGAACGCCACGTGCGAGTACTCGGCATAGAAACCTCCTGCGACGAAACTGCGGTCGCCATTTACGACAGCGATGCCGGCCTGCTTGGTCACGCACTGCACAGCCAGATCGATTTGCATCTTGACTACGGCGGTGTCGTGCCCGAATTAGCGTCGCGCGATCATGTGCGTAAATTGCTACCGCTGCTGCGGCAGGTGATGGCTGAGGCTGGTACTGAGGCCGATGCTGTCGACGGCATCGCCTATACCGCCGGCCCCGGTTTGGTGGGCGCGCTGCTGGTGGGTTCCGCGTTCGGCCGGTCGCTGGCCTACGCGTGGGACAAGCCCGCGATTGGCGTACATCATATGGAAGGTCATCTACTGGCACCCATGCTGGAGGATGAATCACCGCCCTTCCCTTTTATTGCACTGCTGGTGTCTGGTGGTCACACTATGCTGGTGCGGGTGGAGCGCATTGGCGACTATGAGATTTTAGGCGAATCGCTTGACGATGCCGCTGGCGAGGCGTTCGACAAGGCCGCTAAGATGCTGGGTTTGAGTTATCCAGGCGGTCCGCAAATCGGCAAGCTTGCTATCATAGGAGTGCCAGAGCGCTTCGTTTTCCCGCGGCCGATGGTTAATCGGCCGGGGCTGGATTTCAGTTTCAGCGGTTTGAAAACATTCACACTGAACACGGTCAATGATCATAAGGATGCGCAAGGTCATCTGGACTCGCAAGACCGCGCCGATATTGCGCAGGCATTCGAAGCTGCGGTGGTCGACACTTTGATCATCAAATGCCGACGTGCGCTAAAACAAACCCGATTAAAACACCTGGTAATCGCCGGCGGCGTTAGCGCAAATCTGCGGCTGCGCACCGACTTGGACGCTGCAGCGCAAAGCCAGGATTTCACGGTGTATTATCCCAGGCAGGAATTTTGCACCGACAACGGGGCGATGATTGCGTATGCGGGTTGCCAGCGCTTGCTGGCGGGTGAAGCCGCTGACCTCAGCTTTGCCGCGCGACCGCGCTGGCCGCTGGATACATTACCTTCTATTTGATTCGAGGGCTTGTATTGGACACTGTTTTTATTAGCGATCTGCAAATTGCCACCATTATTGGCGTGCATGGCTGGGAGCGCGAGGTACGGCAAACGCTGTCGTTTGATCTGGAAATGGCAGCCGACATCAGCACGCCCGCTCAATCCGATAACGTGCTAGATGCGCTGGATTATCAGGCCGTGGCCGAGCGAGTCACAACGCTGGTAGAGAGTAGCAATTGCCAACTTTTGGAAACCCTGGCGGAGCACGTGGCGGAATTAGTATTGACAGATTTTGCAGTAAGCTGGCTGCGCCTGCGCGTTAGTAAGCGCGCTGCATTGCCTAACGCAAATGCTGTGGGAGTCGTAATCGAACGCGATCACGATAAGTAGGATGCAGCGTGCGCACGGCGACCTTACACTGAATTTTAAAACCTGAACGTGCGCACTGCGCACCCTGCCCGGCTACGTTGAGAGCACATCGACTGTGTGATTGAAGCAATAGCTGAAGGTACGCAGGACGCAAGCTACTCACTAGTGTTGTTGCGCTTGAACGCCGCTAAAGCTGCAACGCGCCTTGCTCGCAATTCCTGGCCCAGCTTTGTTCCGCTGAAGCCTTCTTCCACCAGACTTTGAACATTAACTGTCTCGCAAGCCTGCAACGCTGCGCGAAAGTAATCGACCTGTCGATAAGGCTGACTCTCTAAACCCGCTCGACCGCGTGCGTCGGCCTCGCAGGCGAGCAGGAAATCAGCGAACACCTGCGGCCGGCGCCAGACATCCAGCGCATCAAACAGCTTCAACACCGTGGCAGGCTTTAGCTCAAGTGCACGATGCGTATGCAAATGCCACTCACATACCTTCAATGCCAGGTTGCGATAGTCCTTTGGCACCCGCAGGCGCGCGCACACATCAGCAACCAACGATAAGCCACTCTGTTCGTGACCACGGTGGCTCGGCAGAACCTCTTGCGGCGTTTTACCCTTGCCCAAATCATGCAGCAACACGGCAAAGCGCACGGCCGTCGACGCGTTCAGTGCGACAGCCTGCTCCAGTGCCAGTAACACGTGCTCGCCGGTGTCAATTTCCGGGTGATAGGTTGCCGTTTGCGGCACGCCAAATAAGCAATCCACTTCGGGAAGAATCACGCGCAAGGCGTCACAGTCGCGCAACACGCGAATAAATTGCTGAGGATTCGGCGTTGCCAATGCCTTGGCACACTCCTGCCAGACGCGCTCGGCCACCAGGTCATTTAACTCGCCGCTGTTAGACATTGCACGCAGCAGTTCCTGAGTTTCCGACGCGACAGTAAATCCAAGATGTGCAAAGCGCGCGGCGAAGCGGGCTAACCGCAGCACCCGTAACGGGTCTTCGCTGAACGCGGGCGATACGTGGCGCAATTGTTTGTCGGCGAGATCTTGCTGGCCGTTGTAGGGATCGATCAGCTTGCTGTTCTGGTCCTGGGCAATCGCATTGATCGTCAGATCACGGCGTAGTAAATCCTGTTCCAACGTGACCTCGGGTGAACTGTCGCAGGCGAAGCCAGTGTAGCCACGGCCAACCTTTCGCTCGGTACGCGCTAACGCGTATTCTTCATGGGTTTCAGGATGCAAAAAAACCGGAAAGTCCTTGCCTACCTGCTGATATCCCTGCGCCAACATATCTTCGGGTGTGGCGCCAACCACCACCCAGTCACGCTCGGAAACGGGTAATTCAAGCAGCGCATCACGCACTGCGCCGCCGACAAGGTAGGTTTGCATAATTGCCTCTATTGCGGGTAAACAGTGATTATAGCAATCAGCCACAAGAGGGGTCAGGGTTAAGGGGTCAGGAATTGATAATAGGTCTTTAGAGTTAAGGGGTCAGGAATTGATAATATAGGGTCTTAAGGGGTCTCTTAAGGGGTCAGGAATTGATAATATAGACTAAATCGGCTAATCTTTTAGCATGCCCCGCCCGCTACGAATAGAGTTCGAAAATGCCTGTTATCACGTAATGAATCGTGGTCGCGGCCGGCAAACTATTTTTCACAGCCCGGATTACTATCACGCATTCCTGAACACCCTTGGCGAGGCGAGCCGGCGCTTCGGGCTTGAAATCCACGCCTATTGTCTGATGGGAAATCACTACCATTTACTGTTGCGCACACCACGAGCCAACCTCGCTCGCTGTATGCGGCACATTAATGGACTTTACACGCAGCGATATAACCGCCTGCGACATACCGACGGACCTTTATTTCGAGGACGGTATAAATCGATTCTGGTTGACGCTGATACGTATTTTCTGCCGCTCACTCGCTATATACACCGCAATCCGATCGAAACTAATCCTCCGTTGGTACCGCATCTGAAAGATTATGCGTGGTCCAGCTATCCCGCGTACACTCGATCGGCGTCCGCACCTCAATGGCTCGCACAAGAGCTGACCCACGAATTGCTGGGGCGTAAACAAAAAATCTCAGCGTATCGCGCCTATGTCGAACAAGGTATAGACGATGAGATTGCAGCGTACTATTCGAAAACCAGACTAGCGCCGATATTAGGCACCGATAAGTTCATAAATGAGGCTCTAAAAAACAGCCAAAGCGAAGATAAAGCGAAAATTAATAAGCTTTTAGGACGCATACCAGCGATTGATGAAATTGTCGCAGCGGTGTCACAAGCATTTGACGTTGCCACTGAGTCAATCATCATCAGCCGACGTGGCCGGCACAGTAAGAACATCGCTCGTTGGATGGCCGTTTACCTATGTCGCGAAATTGGCGACTACCGGTTGCAAGCCATCGCCGAGGCTTTTGGTATGAGCCATAGCAGCGGCGTAAACCAACATATTAAATCGCTGCGCCTGGAATGCGACAACGATGAAGCGGTTATGGAGAAATTAAAGCTATTAACTCAATACCTGACCCCTTAGGGTCGGTTGACCCCTTAGTAGGGTCGGTTGACCCCTTAGAGGGTCGGTTGACCCCTTAGGGTCGGTTGCAGCGTGGCTCAGACTTTTTCGTTTTTCGGCGGGCAGTGAAAACTGGCGGTCACTTCATCGTTATGTATCGAATCCAGCTGCACATCAAAACCCCACAAGCGATGAACATGTTTGAGCACTTCGGCGGAGCTATCGTCCAGCGGTTTGCGCTTGTGTTGATAATGGCGCAGGTATAGCGCCCGGTTACCGCGTCGATCGACGTTGTAGATTTGTATGTTCGGCTCGCGGTCGCCGAGGTTGTATTGGCCGGCCAGGGTTTCGCGAATGTACTGGTAACCCGGCTCGTCGTGAATGGCGCTAATTTCTATTTCGTCCTGGCTGTCGTCGTCAAGCACGCAGAACAGTTTCAGGTCTCGAATGACTTTAGGCGACAAATACTGCTGGATGAAGCTTTCGTCTTTAAAGTTGCGCATGGCGAAGTGCAGTGTTTCCAGCCAATCTGCACCGGCGATATTGGGAAACCAATGCTTATCTTCCGCAGTAGGGTTTTCGCAGATGCGGCGGATGTCAGTCATCATGGCAAAACCCAAGGTGTAAGGGTTCATGCCGCTATAGTAGGGACTGTCGAAATCTGGCTGGAACAGCACATTGGTGTGTGTTTGTAAAAACTCCACCATAAAGCCTTCATTGACCAAGCCCTCGTCGTACATGCGGTTCATTATGGTGTAATGCCAAAATGTTGCCCAGCCCTCATTCATCACCTGGGTCTGCCGCTGCGGGTAAAAGTACTGGCCTATTTTGCGCACGATGCGCAATATTTCGCGCTGCCAGGGCTCCAGCAGAGGGGCGTTTTTTTCGAGGAAGTAGAGAATATTTTCTTGAGGCTCGGACGGGAAGCGCGCCGCTTCCAGTTCGTCTGCCTTGCCTTTCTTTTTCGGAATGGTGCGCCACAGGCGATTGATTTGACGCTGCAAATGTTCTTCGCGTTCTTGCTGGCGTTGCTTCTCCTCGGCTGGCGAAATAGGATATGGCCGCTTGTAGCGGTCAACGCCGTGATTCATTAACGCATGGCAGGAATCCAGTACTGCCTCCACTTCGTCGACTCCGTGGCGTTGCTCGCATTCGGCAATGTAGTTGCGTGCAAACAGCAGGTAGTCAATAATTGACTCGGCATCGGTCCAGGCGCGAAACAGGTAATTGCCTTTGAAGAAAGAATTGTGCCCATAGCTGGCATGCGCGATGACCAGCGCCTGCATCATCATGGAATTTTCTTCCATTAAATAGGCGATGCATGGATCGGAATTGATTACGATTTCATACGCCAGCCCCATCTGACCACGCTTGTAACTATTCTCAGTGCTCAGAAAATGCTTGCCGTAAGACCAGTGGTGATACCCCAACGGCATGCCGGAAGACGCATAGGCGTCCATCATTTGTTCGGAGCTAATGACTTCGATCTGGTTTTTGTAGGTATCGAGCTTAAACGACTCGGCCACCCGCGCGATTTCCACTTCGTACTCTTCGATCAGCTCGAAGCTCCATTCAGAGTCGGTAGAGATAGGCTGACGCTTTGTAGCAACCTTCTGCTCTGGCTCTTTCCGAACTGGCTCAGTGTCAGGCATTACGCTGCCTTCCTATGAAACAGTTCCCGGAATACGGGGTAAATGTCACGGGTGTCAATGATCTGCTGGATCGCAAAGTAATCCTTGAACTGCTCTTTAACCAGGGAGTAAGATTCCCACAGCGCCTGATGCTCACGCGGCGTAATTTCAACATAGGAATAATGCTGCACATGCGGCATGATATCGTTCACTAACAAATTGAAACAGGTTTGCGAGTCATCGTTCCAATTGTCGCCGTCGGAAGCCTGCGCACCATAGATATTCCACTCCTCCGCCGGATAACGCTCGTGCATGATGCTCTTCATCATTTGCAGCGCGCTGGAGACAATGGTGCCGCCGGTCTCGCGCGAATAGAAAAACTCTTCTTCGTCTACTTCTTTGGCGCTGGTGTGGTGGCGAATAAACACTACTTCGGTGCGGTCGTAGTTACGCTGCAGAAATAAGTAGAGCAGAATAAAAAAGCGTTTGGCAATATCCTTGGTTGCCTGGTTCATGGAGCCCGACACGTCCATCAGGCAAAACATGACTGCCTTTGAGCGCGGTAACGGCACTCTGGTATTGAGGTTGTATTTCAGGTCAAAAGTATCGAGAAACGGTATGCTACCGACCCGAGCGCGCAGTTTTCTGATTTGCTCCTCTAACAGCAGCATGCGGTCAGGGTCACGCGTTGCGGCATCGGCTTGCTGAAGCTCTTCATACTCCTTCAGTGCTTCGCGCAGCTCGCGGCGCGGCCTGCCCACCAGCGCGGTACGTCGCGCCAGGGCGCCCCGCATGGAGCGCACAATATTAATCTGGTTAGGATTGCCGACACTGCTGTAGCCAGCCCGCACTGATTTGAACACATCCGAGCCGGCAAGTTGGCGTTTGACCAGGTTAGGCAGTTCCAACCCTTCAAACATCACTTCCAGGAATTCATCGTGAGAGATTTGAAACTGGAACTCATCCATACCCTCGCCGCTGTCGCTCGCCTGGGAACCACCTCCTCCACTGCCGCCCTTTGGGCGCGGCATGCGATCACCTGTAACGAATTCCTTATTTCCAGGATGAATAATACGTCGCTCTCCGCCGGAACTGTGATGGAATATAGGTTCTGACACATCCCGTGTTGGAATAGCAATTTTCTCACCGCGATCAATATCGGTAATCGAGCGTTCGGAGATAGAGTCCTCTACAGCACGTTTGATGTGCTTTTTATAGCGGCGCAGAAAACGCTGCCGATTGACAGTGCTTTTGTTCTTACTGTTCGGCCGCCGATCAATTATATAGCTCACGCGCTAAACTCCACCTGCTGTCACTATTTAAGCTTTATGGCTTAAGCGCTACTGTGATTTCCGCACCCGTACATACCATTCCGACAACAGGCGCACCTGCTTCTCGGTGTAACCGCGCTCAACCATACGCTTGACGAACTCGCTGTGCTTGGTTTTATCATCGGCGCTGGACTTGGTATTGAATGAGATAACCGGCAGCAAGTCTTCGGTGTTGGAGAACATTTTCTTCTCGATCACGGTGCGCAGCTTTTCGTAACTTGTCCAGGCGGGATTATTACCAGCGTTGCTAGCACGCGCACGCAGTACGAAGTTTACGACTTCGTTGCGGAAGTCTTTGGGATTGCTGATGCCGGTCGGCTTCTCGATTTTTTCCAGCTCTTCATTGAGCGCACCACGGTCGAGAATTTGACCGGTTTCGGGATCGCGGTATTCCTGGTCCTGAATCCAGAAATCTGCGTAGGTGACGTAGCGATCAAAAATGTTCTGCCCGTATTCGGAGTACGATTCCAGATACGCCGTTTGAATTTCCTTGCCGATAAATTCAACATAGCGCGGTGCGATAAACTCTTTAAGGAAGCTTAGATACTTATCTCGCGTGTCGGAAGGAAATTGCTCCTGCTCGATTTGCTGTTCAATCACGTACATCAAATGCACGGGGTTGGCGGCTATTTCAGTGGGGTCGAAGTTAAACACTTTGGATAAAATCTTAAACGCGAAACGGGTCGACAGACCATTCATACCTTCGTTGACACCAGCATTGTCGCGATATTCCTGCTGCGATTTCGCTTTCGGGTCAGTATCTTTCAAATTTTCGCCATCGTACACCCGCAGCTTGGAGTAAATATTAGAGTTTTCAGGCTCAACCAGACGCGACAACGTCGTAAATTGGGCCATCATGCGCAGCGTGTCGGGCGCACAGGGCGATTCGCTTAAAGAGCTGTTCTCCAGCAACTTGTCGTAAATCTTTATCTCTTCCGATACGCGCAGGCAATACGGCACCTTGACAATATAAACACGGTCGATAAACGCCTCGTTGTTTTTATTATTTTTGAATGACGACCACTCCGACTCGTTGGAGTGGGCAAGAATGATGCCGTCAAACGGGATGGCGCCTAAACCCTCGGTGCTGTTGTAGTTACCCTCCTGGGTTGCCGTTAGCAGCGGGTGCAATACCTTGATCGGCGCCTTGAACATTTCGACGAATTCCATCAAGCCCTGGTTGGCTCTGCACAGGCCGCCGGAAAAACTGTAGGCGTCGGGGTCGTTCTGCGGAAAATCTTCCAGCATACGAATATCCACCTTACCCACCAGGGAAGAGATATCCTGATTATTTTCATCTCCCGGTTCAGTCTTGGTGATGGCAATTTGATCGAGGATGGATGGGTGCAGCTTGACCACCTTGAATTTGCTGATGTCGCCTTTGAACTCGTGCAAACGCTTGGTAGCCCACGGTGACATGACACTCTTCAGGTAGCGCGGGGGGATGCCATAATCTTCTTCAAAAATAACGCCGTCTTCGCGCGGGTCAAATAACCCCAGGGGCGACTCGAAGACAGGAGAATCCTTGAGCGCATAAATGGGCTGTTTCTCCATCAATTCTTTCAGTTTCTCGGCCAGCGAGGATTTGCCGCCACCTACCGGGCCAAGCAAGTACAGAATTTGTTTTTTCTCTTCCAGACCCTGCGCAGCGTGACGAAAATATGAAACGATTTGTTCTATGCACTCTTCCATGCCAAAGAAATCGCTGAACACGCTGTAGCGTTTTATGATTTTGTTAGAAAAGATGCGGCTGAGCCTGGCGTCGGCCGAGGTGTCGACCATTTCCGGCTTACCAATTGCAGCCAGTAAGCGTTCGGCGGGACTGGCGTAAATGCCGGGGTCTTGTTTACAAAGATCGAGATACTCCTGTAGAGAATACTCTTCCTCTTGAGTTGCTTCGTAGCGCCCTTGATACCGTTCGAAAATGCTCATGGTGTCCACAATCCTCGTTAAAGTATTACGTTAACTAATGCTCTGACACGACTTTCGAGTTTATCCCTGTGAATCGCACAGCGCAATCGAACTCTATAAATAAGCATAGCTTTTTTTATTAAGACAGCCAGCGAGGGGATTGCGCAGTCTTTATTTGACGCGCAGATAGCATGACGGAGGGCGAAAAAAAGAATTGATATTGCGGCCCTATAGCGCGGAGTCGAGGAGTTCTGCTTATTAATTAAGCAAAACGCCCTACTCTAACAACCAGAAGAAATTAGAGAGCTGCTTCTATATAAGAATTTATTATTACAATTTTTAAGGAGATGCGCAGTCACAGGAGAATAATTTTTCGTTTTCGAGCTGCAGCAGCGTCAGCTTGCCTCCCCACACGCAACCCGTATCTAACGCATAAACATTCTTCGGCCTGGCTTTCCCCTGCAAAGCGGCCCAGTGCCCGAATACGATTTTCTCCTGCTGCATGCGTCGCTCGCAATGTTGAAACCATGGGAGATACCCGGGTCGCGAAGACTCGATGCTGGCTTTGTCTTTCAAATCAAGTTTGCCTTCAGCCGTGCAAAAACGCATGCGCGTGAGATAGTTCACAATGCAGCGCAAACGTTTGGTACCCGTTAGTTTTTCATCCCAGCAGGTTGGGCCATCAGCATACATATGAGCAAAAAAGTTATCGGCCTTTTTACCTTGCAGGCGTTGCTCCACTTCAGCTGCCAGCCGTTGCGCTTGCTCCAATGTCCAGCACGGCGGGATGCCGGCATGCACCATAGTAAAACCGAGCTTTGCATCGTGATACAGCAATGGCTGGCAGCGTAGCCAGGCTAGTAATTCAGGGCTATCGGGAGCTTCAAGCACATCGGCGAAGGTGTCATTTTTACGTAGCTTTTGGGTACCGCTGGCGATTGCCAGCAAATGCAGGTCATGATTGCCCAGCACGAACCTGCCGTGTTTACCCAGGTCTTTCAAATAGCGTAGCGTGGCCAGTGACTGCGGGCCGCGATTAACTAAATCGCCCACCACCCAAAGTCGGTCCTGTTTCGGCTCGAAAGCCACGCTGTCAAGCAGACAGCGCAGCGAGTCGTAGCAACCCTGTATATCACCAACTGCAAAGGTGCGTTTTGCCATGATTATAGTAAGTAGTTAGTGTACGTCCACAGACAAAATTTTAGCACGCCGAATTGTTCGCGACTAAAGTCGCTGCCACGAGGAATTACGCGACCTGCAGGAGCAACTTTAGTCGCGAACAATTTGCCAGCGCGCGTTTCCATACACGCATTAATCAATGCAGCGCGTTGGGCAACGCCAGCGAAAATGCTGCAATCGGCGCGTCGAAAGTCTCGCCGTCGGCGCTGCGCATTTCATAGCTGCCTTGCATCACGCCCACCGGCGTTTTCAGCACCGCACCGCTGGTATAGCGATAACTCTCACCCGTGCCGAGTAGCGGCTGTTCACCGACCACGCCTTCGCCGCGCACCTCTTTCTCGTCGTTATTACCATCGGTAATGCGCCAGTAACGCCGCAGCAATTGCGCTGCCTGCTCGCCGCGATTGGTAATGGTGATGGTGTAGGCGAACACGTACTCTTCGGCGTCGGGATTGGATTGCTCGGCAACGTATTGGGTCACCACGCGAATATCCATACAGCTTTTGTTATCCGTCATTGTTGTTCCTGTAATGCTTGCGCAAGGCGAATAAACTGCGGCATGTGCAAGTTTTCAGGCCGTGCCCGAGGGTCAATATCGAGTCGCTGCAGATCATTTTCATCAAACAAACTCCGCAGATTGTTCTTAATAGTTTTGCGGCGCTGCTGGAATGCAGCCCTGAGCAGTTGTTCCAGGTCATCAAAGACTACCGCTTCCGCCTGGCTGCGCTCGCGTGGCGCCAATCTTAGCACAGCGGATACTACTTTCGGCGCTGGCTGAAACGCGGCAGCGGGCACCTTGAACAACCGCTCGGTATTAAAATAATATTGCAACATGACGCTGAGGCGCCCGTAGGCTTTGCTGTCAGGCTTTGCAACGATGCGATCAACCACCTCGCTTTGCAGCATAAAATGCATATCGCGAATATATTGCCGCTGCTGCAGAAAATGAAACAGCAGCGGCGTGGATATATTGTAGGGTAGGTTGCCGACAATGCGCAGCGTGTGCCCGGCGGCGGTGGCAATGGTGGCGAGATCAAACTGCAGGGCGTCCTGCACATGCAGCGTAAACCGCTCCTGCGCAGCAAACCGCTCCGCCAGCACTGCAGCGAGATCACGGTCAATTTCAATCGCGTCCAGTCTGGCGCCGCTGCTCAGTAACAGCCCGGTAAGCGCACCGTAGCCTGGCCCTACTTCGATAACATGGTCGTCAGCTGCGATCCGCAGCGCTGCAATGATTTTGTCGATAAACATACTGTCGGTAAGGAAGTTTTGCCCAAACCGTTTGCGCGCCCGCAGCTTGCTCATAAATTTGCCACGTCGAGATTAATTCCCACGCTGACTGGCGGCCATCGCCGCCGCGCACTGTAGCGCGGTCAGCATGCTGCCGACGTCTGCTATGCCACTGCCGGCAATATCCAACGCGGTGCCGTGGTCCACCGACGTGCGAATTATTGGCAACCCCAGCGTAATATTCACTGCCGTGCCGAAGCTGGCATGTTTGATAACCGGCAAGCCCTGATCGTGAAACATAGCGAGCACCGCATCGCATTGCTGTAGATATTTGGGCGTGAACGCGGTATCAGCAGGCAGCGGGCCCAGCAGACGCATACCGTCGGCACGTAGCTGCGCTAAACAGGGCTCGATAATTGTTTGCTCTTCAGTACCGAGGTGGCCGCTCTCGCCTGCATGCGGGTTAAGCCCGCATACCAGAATACGAGGGTCGCTGACTGCGAAGCGGGTACGTAAATCGTGCGCGGTAATGCGAATAACATCACGCAACAGATCAATCGATAACGCGGCACTGACAGCGGACAAAGGGATGTGCGTGGTTGCCAGCGCTACCCGAAATTTATCGCTGGCAAGCATCATCACCACGCGTTTTGTGCCAGTGCGCTGCGCGAGGTATTCGGTGTGTCCGCTGAACGCATAGCCGGCATCGATAATGGCGGCCTTGTTGACCGGCCCGGTAACCAGTGCCTGCGCCATACCATCGCTGCACGCCTGTTGTGCCACATCCAGACACTGCAGCACATAGGCCGCGTTCGCCGGATCGCAGTGACCCACCACAACCGGCGCAGCAAGCGCCACCGGCAGCACCTTTAACAGGCCTGGTTTAGATGGTGCAGGGGTAGTATTGAGGGAAATTTCTTCAATACGCAGCGGTAAGTTCAACAATTGCGCGCGCGCCGCCAGCATGGCAGGGTCGGCGACGGCCACCAATTCGTAATCAAACGACTGCTGGCTGATGCTAGCGCAAATGTCCGGCCCCACCCCTGCCGGCTCGCCAGGAGTAACAACGAGGCGCAGACATTTATTGGTCAAGGCCGCGGGCCTTACTTCTTGATATCTACGTAAGCCTCGTCGCGTATTTTCTGTAGCCACGCCTCCAGCTCTTCGTCAAATTTACGTTTGTAGATGAAATTGCTGGCCTGATTACGCAGCATTTTGTCGCTTACGTCTTCGTTTCTGCGTTCTAAAACTTCTACAATATGCCAGCCGTAAGTCGATTTAAACGGCTTACTGACGGCGCCTATTGGCGTTTCATCCATCGCTTTTTGAAACTCGGGCACGAGATCGCCCGGCGCAGTCCAGGTAAGGTCACCGCCATCCAGCGCCGAGCCGCTGTCTTCGGAATACTTTTTCGCCAGCTTGGCAAAGTCTTCTTTCTTATCGACGATGCGCTGATACAGCTTGTCGAGCTTTGCTCTGGCCTGCTCATCGGTGGTAATTTCCGAAGGCTTGATCAGAATGTGGCGCGCATGGGTTTGATCAACCTTGCTGCTGCCACCGCCGCGCCGTTCTAACAGTTTGATGATGTGGATACTGCCGTCGTTGATGATCGGGTCAGCGACCTCGCCGATTTCGAGATTGGGCACTGCAGCGGAGAAAATACTCGGCAACTCATCCGGTTTGCGCCAGCCCAAATCGCCGCCGGACAGCACGTACTGGTCAATTTTTTGGCCTTTCAGACTCGCAAAATCACGACCGGCGCGCAATTCCTGCACCAGCTTTTGCGCCTCTTTCTCGGCCGCCGCGATCTCTTCCGTGTCACCACTGTCAATCGACAGCATTAAATGACCCACATGATAGTCTGGAGCGGTCATGGTCTGGCCTTCTTCAGACTCAAGAAAGTTGTCCACTTCCTGGTCAGTGATTTGTACACGGTGATTAACGTTACCCTGCTGCACGCGTTTGAGAATCATCTCGCGGCGAATATTTTCACGTGTGTCGATATACGATACGCCATCGCTTTCCAGCGCCTGTCTGAACTGCTGCAAATTCATGCCGTTTTGCCGAGCAATATTGCTGATGGCGTCATTCAGATTGGCATCGCTGATGCGCACGCCGGCGCGTTCACCCATTTGCAGCTGCAAACTCTCCACGATCATGCTGTTACGAATTTGTTCAAGCAGCACGTTTTCCGGCGGCATGCGCGCGCCTTGCTCCTGAATTGAGCTTTTAACCGTGGCGATTCGGTCCTGTAGTTCGCTCTGCATAATTATGTCGTCATCGACAATCACGGCAACCCGGTCAACCACTTTAACAGCGGCGAAACTTGTTACTGACAGCATCATTAGCAATGCACTGGCGCGTCGCAACAGATTTAAGAATGTCATACGCTTCCTAAGTTGTATTCTATTTTGGAGTTTTAAACTGGTCATAGCCGACAATACTGCGCTCTAGTATGCGGTCAATTTTATCACCCAGCCGACCGAGACCGCGCAGCACAAACTGTAAATACACCGCATGATCGAGTGTGTTGCTGCTGTCCAGCGCCTTCTGATACACCAGCCGCATGTCCCAGCAGCAGTCACTGTATTGCACGCCGAGCAAATCCTCAATGGTGTTACCGTTTTTCAAGTCCCATTGCCAGCGGGCGTAAACCTGCCAGCGCTTGCTGAGAGGAAAGACCGCAGAAAAGTCGGTTTGTTCAATGGTGTCCAGCTTTAGCGAGCCGTCCGGCTCGACCACTAAGCCATCACGCCGGTATCGATAGCCTGCGTTGAAAAGCATCTTGTTGCCTTCTGGCCGATATTGCAGTTCCAGGCCACCCTCGTTGGCCCTGTCCTGCCGCGAATCCCACAGTATCGATGACGCCAGGCGCAGCTCTCTTGTGGGCTTGAACAGCACCTCACCGGCGACGACCGAATTGCTGGCACTGTTGTCGCGCTCCTGCGGGGTGTTAATGGCGGCGGTGCGGTCATCAACGGCTACCACCGTGCGATCATCAAAATAAAAAATCTGCCCAAGGCTTGCCGCCAGCCGTTCATCGCCGGTATCGTCGTCGATAAAACGGGTGGTTACGCCAATTGTTAACTGGTTAGCGTCACCCACCCGGTCGTGGCCGGTGAAACGGTCTTCGCGAAATAGCTGGCTGAAGCTGAAGGTTAGCGGGGTCGTGTCAAACAGCGGAATATCGCTTTGATCCTGTTCATGGGCATACAGGTAGTAAAGCCGCGGTTCCAGTGTTTGCACGAACGGGCTGTCGTGCAATTCCAGCGCACGTTCAAAATATAAACCACCGTCAATGTTAAATAGAGGCACCGTGTAGTTGGGTTCTTCATCGTCGCCAAACGCTATTTCATCCTGCACTGATTTACTAAGCGAGTAACTGGCGTGCTTGATCTTAACGGTGGGCGTTAAAAAAGCTGCCCGCCATTCCATCGGATAGCTGACGCCAGTCTCGGCGTACACACGATGACCACGCGTGCGTTCTTCATGATCGAAATACGTGTACTGAGCGCCCAACAAATACTGCAGCTCAAACGGCTCATTGGTCTGAGTACGGGCGGCATTCAGCTGCGGCAGTAGTTTATACGGGCGATTGAGCGGCAATATAGTGGGTTCGATGGTTTGAAACTGATGCAGCTTGCCGTAACCCTGCCAGTCGTCGTTGCTAAACTGCAGCTGCGCAAGTTGGTCAAGATGAGTTAGACGACTGATGTTCAGGCCTACTGTGCTTAGATCGTCGAAAAAATCCTCATCGCTGACCCGTGTAAAGTCGATTTGCGTAGTCCAATTTTCGCTGAGCCTGCCGGTCTCGCGTACCGACGCCAACCAGCGTTCCTCACCGGTGCTTTCATCGTCGTCGAGATAAGTGCCGCCGACTACCCAGGAGCTTTTATTATTCATGTAGCGCCCTTCGGTTTCGGTGATCCAGCCGCGCTCGCTCATATAACGCGGCGTTATCGTGGCGTCATAGTTCGGTGCCAAATTCAGGTAGTAAGGGATCGATATATCGAAACCGCCGATGGAAGAACTGGAGTAACTCGGAAACAGAAAACCGCTCAGGCGTTGATCGTTGGTTGGAAACTGCAGATACGGCGAGTAAAACACCGGCACGCCCTTGATGTTTACGCGCGCATTGCGCGCCCTGCCTACGCCCTCTTCCTGATCAATCGAGATGCGGCTGGCGCGCAGCTCCCAGCTATTGTTGCTGGGTTCGCACAGCGTATAACTGGCCTGGTCGAGCACCAGGGTTTCGTCTTCCTTGCGACGCAAACTACTCGCCGTACCGCGTATGTGCTCTTTGTGTAACAGATAATCCGCAGGCTCCAGCAGGCCGCTGCCGTTATCCTGATCGACTACGGCGCGATCGGCGCGCACCAGCATGCCCGGCTCGCGGATGACGACGTTGCCTTGCAGCGTGATAACTTTGGTTGTCCGATCAAATTCAGCCGTGTCGCTGCTTAAGCGTCGATAGCCTTCCTCAATGCTAACGTCGCCACTCAGGTAAGCTGCCTGTTCACCGTCGAGTCTGGACGATTTGGCCTGGCCACGCACCGGCGACGTTTCCGGATTATCGTTCGCTTCCGGGCTGTCGCTGACCGGCGCAATATACATACCATCGCAGTGGGCGGACACCTGCTCGGCAGGCAGCTCGGCATTTAGCACCCAATCCAATTCGGCAGAGGTAAGACTGGCTGCGTCAGCGCCTTTATCAGCGTCGGTCGACTCTGCCAGTACAAAACACGGTAATGCCAATGCAAGAATGCAGGCGTTGCAAATATTTTTCAAACTTTATAACAACGAATTAGCTATGATATTGAGGCGACCGACCAACAACCAATTGGCGGCCGAAAGAAAAACAAGCGGATAATAAAGCATTCTTATGCTTGAGTCTGCGGTTGTTAAGATAACTGAATGGAACAAGTAGACATTTCACAATCTGACCTTAAACAATGGGTGACCGAACAACTGGCAATGCTGCGCTGCGCACCACTGTTAAACTTCGCTGCGCTGGCCGGTGACGCCAGCTTTCGCCGCTATTTCCGGGCGGATACCGCAGGCGGAAGCTATATCGTCGCCCTCGCGCCGCCGACGAAAGAAAACAACAGCGGCTTTGTGGCAGTTGCCAAACTTTTGCACGACGCCGCCGTTCCTGCACCACGGGTGCTGGGCGCTGACCTGCAGCGCGGCTTTCTGCTGCTTAGTGATATGGGCGACCAGCTGTTGTTGCATTGTTTGAAAACCGGGAATGTTGATGAATACTACCGCTTAGCTCTGGCACAGCTGTTAAAAATGCAGCAAATCAAATCTGTAACCGGCTTGCCGCTGTACAGCGGTGCCACGCTAATGACCGAGCTGCGACGCTTTCAGGAATGGTTTATCTCCGGGTTGCTCAAGCTAACATTGAGCCAGCAGGAGCACGAACTGATAGCTAACGCGCAACAAATCATCGTTGCCAGTGCCGACGCGCAACCGCAGGTATTTGTACACCGCGACTATCAAAGCCGCAATCTGATGCCGCAGGCCGACGGCAGCCTGGCAGTGATTGACTTTCAGGACGCGGCGTTTGGTCCGCTTACCTATGACCTTGCCTCGCTGCTGCGTGACACCCATATCACCTGGCCGGCGCAGCGGGTGCGTGCCTGGGCGCTTAACTATGCGCAGCTCGCGCAGCAGAGCGGCTTGCTGCCCGAGTACGATGAGGTAACGTTTTTGCGCTGGTTTGATCTCGACAGTCTTGAGCGCAATATCACGGTATTAGGCACTTTTTCACGCCTGTATCTGCGCGATGGCAAGCCGGGTTATCTGCAACATATACCGCGCCTGCTGCATTACATATTTACTGTTGGCGCGAATTACCCTGAGTTCTCGCCGTTTCTACGGTGGTTCCAGCGGCGCCTGCTGCCTGTTATCGAACAGCAAAGCTGGTACGAACCGTTACAACCTTGAAAGCCATGATTCTGGCCGCGGGTCGCGGCGAACGCATGCGGCCGCTCAGCGATACGCTGCCCAAACCACTGCTGGAAGTTGCCGGCAGACCACTAATTGTGCATCACATTGAGCGGCTGGTGCGGGCGGGTGTTAACGAGCTGGTGATTAATCATGCCTGGCTGGGCGAAAAAATTGAACACACGCTGGGGGATGGCAGCGCTTTTAATGCCCGCATCGTCTATTCACCCGAACAGCAGGCGCTGGAAACGGCGGGCGGTATCAAAAAGGCAATGCCGCTGCTGGCGACCGACGAATTCTTATTGGTCAACGGTGATATCTGGTGCGATTTCGATTTTGGCGATTTGCTGGACAAACCACTTGCTGGCGATCTTGGCCGGCTGGTATTGGTCGACAATCCGCCGCATAAGCCTGCAGGTGACTTTGATTTGTGCGGCGAGCGCATCAGACCGAGGGCTGCTATTTCTAAAGGTTTAACTTACTCAGGTATCGCGCGCTTGTCAGCGGCAATGTTCGCCGGCCTGAACGAACGCCAAGCACCCCTGCTGCCTCTATTGAACGCAGCGATAGATAAAAAACTACTCGCCGGTGTGTATCACGGCGGCGAATGGCTGGATGTGGGTACGCCGGCCCGCTTGCACGAACTGCGGGCCAGAGTCGGTGCGTAGAAGTTACGGCACCTGCAGGCTTATTGCGTCGCACTACAGCTCCGCTGCGGGCCGATGCACGAGGCATCATCATCCTGCCAGCGGCAGTTTGCTGATTCGGCGTCGATGATAACCTGCGTAAGCGTGAAGGCATCAAAGCCGTATTCGAGATAGCAATCGGCGTAGTTGGGATAATCCAGGCGTCCGGCGCTGATATGCTCACTAATCGTCGCCGTTTGCCCGTCGTCAATAGCAAACGCGATGCCATCCGTGCTTGTCAAACCGCTGAGATCAGTGGCCGTTACAGTGACGTTATTGACACCTGGCGGTAAATCGCATGCCTCGGCGCTGTAGCGGGTGTCGGTGATAGATGCCTCCACGTCACCGATAGAAAATGTGGCCTGCACCGAGTTCAAGTCCCGATTTACATCGACCACCGTGCCGGCGACTGTCGCGCAATTGCCATCGACGAGCACGCCAATGTCGCTTAACTGTGGCGCCGAGGGCTCGGGCTCATTGCCTACGCGAATGTTGTTCGCGACCACCGGGCTGGCCGCATTGCCTTCGTCCCGCGCAACTGTCGCAACCCGGTATAGGCCGTCGCTCAGAGGCAGCGTGTCGCCCGTAAATGTACTTTCTGACGCGACAACGCCAGACAAACTCACTGCGTCAACCATCTCATTGGTAGCGAGATCAGTGACAGTAGCATCTGCGCTTACCACCTCGCCGTCGCTATCACTTACCGCAGCGCTGATGTTTATGACCGAACCCGCCGTGGTCAGTATCAACTCTTCAACTAGCGGTGGCTGATTGCGGTTGACGCGACGGTTATAGGTGCTGAAATAGTTACCCAGGTAAGTCGCATAATTGATGCTGGCCGGGCTAATGTAAGCGCCCGAGGCACCGGCTCCACCGGACCACGCATGCCGCACGCCACCATTAAACCAGAGTTTGGATACCCGGCCGTCCTGCCACAGGGTTTCTGTTGCCGTATTGCTCCCTTCGGTGATGATATTGCTGCCCGGTACGACCTGCACGCCGTACAGTTGCGCCATACCGTCGGAATTTTGGGCGTTGTAACATTTGTCTACGGTTGCATCATCGTCAGCCTGTGCGATAGAGCTAATCTGGGTAGCGAAAAAGCTGGCGTAGCTGCCTGCATAATTTGCGCAGCGAGATGCTACATTAGCCTGTTCACAACCGCCTAATGCTCCGTTGGAACTGGTGCCGATGCTGGGGCCGGCACTTACGCCCACTCCTGCAAAAATATCGGGCGCCAGGCAGGCGGTAGTGTGGGCAAATGTCGCACCGGAGGAGAGTCCTGCGATATAAACCTGGTTGCTATCAATACTGCGGCCGGGGTCAGCCGTCATGTCCTGTGCCAGCTCAATTAGGTTTTCATAATCATTATTTGAGCGTGATGGCGCGCCGGTCCAGTAGGCCCAACAGCTAAAACCCGCTTTGTGGACTGCATCAGGCACGGCTATCACCATGCCGTAGGCTTCCGCTGCATCCTCTAAATTGGCGTTTTGAAAACTGCTGATTGGCTGCACGCAACCATGCAGCACAATCAATAACGACTTAATGCCGGCCGGGCCAGTCGGCGAATCACGATCCGGGGTATACACATCAACTGCGGCAAATCCACCCAGCGGCTGCCCTCTTTGCCAGGAACCGGCGGAGGCGTTGTGAACAACGATTAGGCAAACAAATAACGTAGCGTACTTAAGTAAGTGTGGAGCGCTGTTTCTATTGAACATCTTATTCTCCTTAGCTCGCTGGGGCTGTTGGTTATTGCTGGTCGATGATTTATCTCTCGCTTGAAGGTATTGGTGGGATGGGGGGTCAGTACAATAGTAAAAGCTCTGCCGGAATAATTCAACACTTGTTGAGTATTTCTTCGCCGCAGGCAATTTACCCTGCCGTACTGAAACGCATTTGCGGCACTAATGCAGCGTCCGGATCACGGCGCGGCCTTTAGCTTCTGGCTACAGTCGTTGAATTATTTCCAATTGCGTCGCAACCAGCCACGCACACGTTGCACAATCGGATCGCGGTGCTTGTGCCAGTTGGGGCCAGCGGCTGGCGCGCGGGTTTGCCGGTAATTCGGCACGTCGTACTGTTGCGCCAGTAATTTGCGTTGCAACGCTGCATCCTCGCCTGCATCGCGTCGGGTGAGCAAATCAAGTACTGGCATTTGCAGCGCAGCAAACACAAGCCCGGGCTCTGGTAGCGTTTCGGTTGTACTCAGGTCGAGCAACACTAAACCCTGCAATCTGGCGATCTGTGGATTCATTGTTGCCTGCAAGGCCTGAAAGGCGATACCACCGGCGGCGACCAGCACGATGTTTTGCACGCCGTCTTTACGCATCAGTTCGGTGGCGGCGTTAATTTCTTGCACCAATTGTTCAATGGCTGGCAGCTCGGTCGCGGAGACTGCGGCATGCAGATCGACCCGCAGCGTAGCCCAGCCATCGTCAGGTAAATGCCTGCCCAGCGCGTGCAGGGAATGTGGCCACTCACTGCTATTGCCGCCGGCGACCAAAACGACCACCCCACCTGACATTGGTGCTTTGCGGCTTTTATACAGCGTTGCCGGAAGCCGTTGCTGCCCAACTTCCAGCCATTGCTGCTGTTGCTGGGCATAGCTGTGGCGCGCGCAAAAACCGGCGAGCAAACATACGATTAAAATGAGTCGGTAGCGGCGCATTCCATTGCCTGTAACGAGAAAACTGGTCACTAAAGTATAGGCGAACGCTTACGTTACGCGTTGAATAAAGTACAATCGCCGTTTATCCGCGCCGCTGAAACTTCCATGTCAATCGACTATCAAATTGCCCCTTCCATTCTATCGGCTGATTTCGCTCGCCTCGGTGCCGAGGTTGACGCCGTGCTGGAAGCCGGTGCCGATATCATCCATTTTGATGTGATGGACAACCACTACGTGCCTAATCTTACTATTGGCCCCATGGTGTGCAAGGCACTGCGCGCTTACGGCATCAACGCGCCAATCGACGTACATTTGATGGTCAAGCCGGTGGACCGGTTAATCGGCGATTTCGCCAACGCGGGTGCCAGTTTCATCACCTTTCACCCGGCCGCCAGCGAGCATGTTGATCGCTCTCTGCAGTTGATTCGTGACGCTGGCTGCAAGTCCGGGCTGGTGTTTAACCCGGCAGCGCCACTGTACGACCTGAAATACGTGATGGATAAGGTCGATATGATTTTGCTGATGTCGGTTAACCCCGGTTTTGGCGGCCAGAAGTTTATTCCTTCCACGCTGGACAAACTACGCGAGGCGCGAGCGTTAATAGACGACAGCGGCCTACCGATACGACTTGAGGTCGACGGTGGGGTTAGCGTAGACAATATTCATGAAATTGCAGCGGCAGGAGCCGATACTTTCGTTGCCGGATCGGCTATTTTTAACGCAGCAGATTATGCGACCGTGATCGCGGCAATGCGGGCGCAATTGGCGCAAGCATAGCGCTGATTTTACACGCCGGCGGCTTATCCGTTACCAGCACAATAAATGATGCCATTGAACATGACCCCTGAACAATTCGCCGCACATGCGCAGCGCGGTTACAACCGTATCCCGTTGCTGCGTGAACGGCTGGCCGATTTGGAAACGCCACTGAGCAGTTATTTGAAACTCGCCAATGGCGGTTATTCATATTTACTCGAATCGGTACACGGCGGCGAGACCTGGGGCCGCTATTCAATAATTGGTTTGCCGTGCCGCACTGTATTGAAAGTTCACGGCCAGCAAATCAGCGTCGAATGCGACGGTGAGCTACAGGAGTCGCACATTGCCAGCGACCCGCTTGCATTTGTTGAACAATTCCAGGCGCGTTATAGCGTACCGGAACTGCCAAATTTACCAACGTTTCATGGCGGTCTGGTTGGCTATTTTGGCTACGACACGGTGCGCTATGTGGAACCGCGGCTGGCCGAACACAGCGCTCCCGACACGCTGCAAACGCCGGATATACTGCTGATGGTATCGGATGAGTTAGTCGTGTTCGATAACTTCTCCGGCACCATCAAACTTATCGTTCACGCTGACCCAAACGTTGAAAATGCCTATGCGCACGCACAGCAGCGACTTGACGCCTTAAGCCAAATGTTAGACGGCGTCGCGCCGAGACTCGCTAACATCGAACTCGACGCACAGCCTATGGCGATTCAGGAAAGCGATTTCGCTAACGAAATGACCCGGACACAGCACGCAGAGGGAATTGAGCGCATCAAGGAATATATTCTCGACGGTGACACCATGCAGGTGGTGTTGTCGCGTCGGCTATCAACACCATTCAATGCCGAACCGCTGCAATTTTACCGTGCCTTGCGTCTGCTCAACCCGTCGCCCTACCTGTACTTTCTCAACCTGGATAGCTTTCACGTGGTCGGCTCGTCGCCGGAGATACTGGCGCGTTCAGAGCAGGGCAAGGTCACTGTGCGACCGTTGGCGGGCACGCGCCCGCGCGGCCAGACCGCTGCGGAAGACAAGGCGCTGGAGCAGGAGTTGCTGGCAGACCCGAAGGAAATTGCCGAGCACCTCATGCTGATAGACCTTGGCCGTAACGATGTCGGTCGCATTGCCGACATCGGCAGCGTCGAGCTGTCCGACAAAATGAGCGTGGAATATTATTCCCACGTCATGCACATCGTCTCTAACGTATGCGGTACGTTGCGCGCCGGCATGAGCGCCATCGACGTGCTGCGAGCCACCCTGCCCGCCGGCACCCTCAGCGGCGCGCCAAAAATTCGCGCTATGCAAATCATCGACGAACTGGAGCCGACCAAGCGCGGTGTTTACGGTGGCGCGATAGGTTACATTTCCTGGCAGGGCGATATGGATACGGCGATCGCCATCAGAACAGCGGTCATCAAGGATAAGCGCCTGTATATTCAGGTCGGTGGCGGCATCGTTGCCGACTCACAGCCAGCCGCAGAGTGGGAAGAAACCCTTAACAAGGCGCGGGCAATATTTCGCGCCGCCGCGTTGGCTGAACAATCCGTGACAGCGGATGAGGGCACGAGCTGATGCTGTTAATGATTGATAATTACGACTCGTTTACCTACAACGTGGTGCAATATCTTGGTGAACTCGGTGCCGACGTTAAAGTGGTGCGCAACGACGAAGTTACTATTGCCGCCATCGAGGAATGGCAGCCGGAGCGTATTGTAATTTCCCCGGGGCCGTGTACTCCAAACGAATCAGGTATATCGTTGGACGTAGTTAAGTACTTCGCCGGCAAACTGCCCTTGCTGGGTATCTGCCTCGGCCATCAGGCTATCGGCCAGGCCTACGGCGGCCGTGTCGTGCGCGCCGAGAAAGTCATGCACGGTAAAGTCTCGGCCATCCATCACAGCGGTAAAGGCGTGTTTCGTGACCTGCCCTCGCCGTTTGCTGCAACCCGCTATCACTCGCTGATTGTCGAGGCTGCCAGTTTACCCGACCAACTCGAAGTCACCGCCTGGACGCAGCATGAGAACGGTGAGCGCGCCGAGATTATGGGCTTGCGTCACCGCTCGCTGGCGCTTGAAGGGGTGCAGTTTCATCCTGAGTCGATTCTTACCGAGCACGGCCACCAGCTGTTACAGAATTTTTTGGAATGCACATGAAGATACAAGCAGCGATAAATCAGCTGGTCAACGGCGAGTCGCTGGGCAGCGAGCAAATGCAGTCGGTCATGCGCGAGGTAATGACCGGCAATGCCAGCGAAGCGCAAATTGGCGGTCTGTTGGTTGCCCTGCGAATGAAAGGTGAAACCAGCGCGGAGATTTTCGGCGCGGCGCAGGTGATGCGCGAACTCGCAACCAGGGTGGACCTGGGAGACATGCCGCTGATCGATATCGTTGGCACCGGCGGCGATGGTGCAGGGCTTTTTAACGTCTCCACTGCCAGTGCCTTGATCGTGGCCGCAGCTGGCGGCAAAGTCGCCAAACATGGCAATCGTTCGGTCACCAGCAACAGCGGCAGCGCCGACGTGCTGGAAGCCGCCGGCGTGCGGCTTGACTTAAGCGCAGAAGAGGTGGCGCGCTGTATAAATGAAGTCGGCGTGGGATTTATGTTCGCCGTAAACCATCACAGCGCGATGAAACACGCGATAGGCGCGCGCAAGGAATTGGCGACGCGGACAATTTTTAATTTGCTGGGGCCACTGACTAATCCGGCCAACGCCTTGCACCAGATGATCGGTGTGTTCGACCCCCACTGGTTACCCGCTTTTGCCGAGGTATTGCAGCAGTTTGGCAGCAAACATGCACTCTGCGTTAGTTCCGCCGACGGGCTTGATGAAATCAGTATAGCCAGCAGTACCTTTGTGACTGAATTAAAAGGCGGCGAAATCCGCTCCTACGAAATCGCGCCCGCAGATTTTGGGCTATCGACTCACCCGCTGGACAGCCTCAAAGTAGCCAATCCCGCAGAGAGTCTGCAGTTGATCAAGGCGGCACTGAGCGGCAAACACGCGGCGGCGGCGGATATGCTGGCCATTAACGCCGGCGCTGCAATTTACGCCGGCGACCTGTGCAGCAACCTGCAGCAAGGCGTTGATATGGCGCAAGATGCCATCAGCAGCGGTTTGGCGCTGCTAAAGTTGCAGGATCTTGCTGACTTCACCACGCTGTTAAAAACCGCTTAATCATATGAAAACCGGCACTGTTCTGGACAAAATTCTGGCACGCAAGGTCGAAGAGATTGCCATAGCCAAAGCCGCCACGCCCTTGCACGAACTACGTTTGCAGCTGCCCACTACCGCCTGCCGCGGCTTTGCGCGCGCGTTGCAACAAAAATTAGCGTTGGCAGAACCGGCCATTATCGCCGAAGTAAAAAAGGCGTCGCCAAGCAAGGGGGTTATTCGCGAACAGTTTGACCCGCAGGCAATTGCACAATCCTATGCGCAAGCTGGTGCTGCGTGTCTTTCCGTATTAACCGACAGGGATTTCTTTCAGGGCGCGCCTGAGTATCTGCACGCTGCCCGGCTTGCCTGCGACCTGCCAGTGCTGCGCAAAGATTTTATTATCGACGAGTATCAGGTGTTTGAGACACGCGCAATGAACGCGGATTGCCTGTTGCTGATCGTAGCCGCGTTTGTTGATCAGCCCGGTAAGCTGAAGACGCTATACGATTTAGCTATTGAAACGGGGCTGGATGTTTTAGTCGAAGTTCACGATAAGCATGAGCTGGAGCGGGCGTTGGCACTGCAACCGACGCTTCTGGGCATCAATAATCGTGACCTTCACTCCTTTGAGACATCGCTAAACAACACGTTAAACTTGCTGGAATATATTCCGCAACAATGTTTGGTCATAACTGAAAGCGGTATTCACGAGCGCGCTGATGTGCAGCTTATGCGCGACAATCACGTCAATGCTTTTCTTGTGGGGGAAGCGTTTATGCGCGCCGAGGATCCCGGCGCGGCTTTGAGAGGTTTGTTCTATTAATAAATATAAATTGCGTGCCGTTTAATGAACAGACTTGCAACTGTTCGATGCTCGGTAGCGGCGCAGAATTTATACGCTGAAGGGTGCTAGCGCGTACCGTACACAACCATGGTCTTGCCTTTGACCGAAACCAGCCCCTGCTCCTCAAGTCCCTTCAATACACGGCCTACCATCTCACGCGAGCAGCCGACGATGCGGCCTATTTCCTGGCGTGTAATTTTAATTTGCATGCCGTCGGGATGGGTCATCGCGTCGGGTTCTTTGCTCAAATCAAGCAGGGTACGGGCAACACGACCGGTGACATCGAGAAACGCCAGATCGCCTACCTTGCGTGTGGTGTTGCGCAGACGCTCTGCCATTTGCGTACCAATGGCTTTGATGATGTGCGGTTCCTGCAACGATAATTCGTTAAACTTGGAATAGCTAATCTCGCCCACTTCGCACTCGGTCTTGGCGCGTACCCAGGCACTGCGGGCTCCTTCGATATCAAACAGCCCCATCTCGCCAAAGAAGTCGCCGTCATTCAGATAGGCAACAATCATTTCCCGGCCATTGTCGTCTTCAATCACGACTGTTACCGAGCCTTTGATCACGTAGTACAGTGAATCACAATCGTCACCCGCATAGATAATAGTGCTCTTCGCAGGATAGCGGCGGCGGTGACATGCGGTTAGAAATTGTTCAACTCGATCGATGTGCGGATTTAAAGCCAACTGGACCACTGTGTATACCTACTCAAAAAGTAATCAAACTTGTTATAAGAGTAGTATGTATGTCACAGTTTTCCAGTAATAGTTGAAAAATTCCCAAAAAAGGTTGACTGTGAATTTTACAATTGTAAATTGTGTATTATTTCACCAGCTTACTTTCGCCGCACCTTTTCATGCTATGCAGTGTGCTAAGCTCCGCGCGCCAACTTAAACGTAGGAAAAAAACGCATGCAAGCAACAGTGAAATGGACCGACGGCGCACAGTTCATTGGCGAAGCCGGCAGTGGTCATTCAGTGATTATGGACGGCCCGCCAGAAGCCGGCGGGCGCAACACCGGTGTGCGGCCTATGGAAATGTTGCTTCTCGGCCTCGGCGGCTGCTCGGCCTACGACGTGGTCAGCATACTGCAAAAATCCAGACAACAAGTGACTGCCTGCAGAACAGAAATTAAGGCAGAACGGGCCGATGCGATACCTGCGGTGTTTACTAAAATACATCTTCATTTCGTAATCAGCGGGCTCGCGCTAAAGGAAAGCCTGGTCAAACGTGCGGTAGATTTGTCGGCAGAGAAGTATTGTTCGGCCTCCATCATGCTGACAAAAGGTGGTGTTGCCATCAGTCACGATTATTCGATCGAGACGACCGACGCAGGCTAGATTCTATAGCTGGTTTGCGTCATCACGCGCGCCAGGCCAGTCATAGCCCGCTTAACGGGTAGCGGAAACGCTTGTCCACCGGACTCCATTGCATGCTCGGCATGTTGCGCTTCGTCGTGCAGCATTTGCTCGATAATAACGCGGCTTCTGTTGTCCTTCGGCGGCAACCGGTCAAGATGCTCACGCAGGTGCTCACACACCTGATCTTCAGTCGCGGCGATAAATCCCAGACTGACCTTATCGCCCACCGCGCCGGCCAGCGCGCCCATGCTGAACGACAGCCCGTACCATAGCGGATTCAAATAGCTGGTGTGGCCATCTAGCTCATTGATACGTTGCTCGCACCAGGCCAGGTGGTCCACCTCTTCTGCGGCGGCTTGCTGCATCGCGTCGCGCACGTCCTGACTGCGCGCGCCCAGCGCCTGGCCTTTATAGAGTGCCTGGGCGCAAACTTCACCAGTGTGATTAACCCGCATTAACCCTGCGACATGGTTACGTTCGACTGCATTCAACTCTGCCGATGCAACGTCAGCCGCGGGCGAACGACGCTGCGCCGGCGGAGCACCGCCGGCAACGGTTTTTAGGGCGCGGTCAAAGCGGGACAGGCATTGATCGAGAAAGGAAAGGCTGCGCTTTGAATCCATAGTCAATATCTACGTGATTGCAGGCCGACCAGTTTAAATCTTTTTAGCCGCAAATGTGGACGCTGCCCGCAGCGTGCACCACAATTTAATAATCAACAATACTGCTAACCTAGAACTATGCATGACCTAAATCTGCTGCTTAAATCGGCTATCCCAATCATCAGCTTGCTGAGCCGCGATGAAAAACATGCGCTGCAGCTGCTGACGCGGCTGGCGGTGCAGCAAAAGTTGCCCATTTACGTATGGTCGGCCTCCGAAGGGCTGCAGGCGCTTGGCTTCGGCGCCAAACCGGACTCAGCCAACGACACACAGCAGCCAGATGCCGCGCTGCGCCAAATTAAACAAAGCGGCCAGGCTGGCCTGTATGTATTGTGCGACTTTCACCCCTACCTGCAGCAGGCACCATTGTTGACACGGTTAGTGAAAGATATCGCGCTGCAGCACGAAGCCGTGCCACGCACGCTAATCATGCTCGGCCATGCACTGCAAATTCCGCCCGAACTAACCCATTTAAGCGCCGAGCTGACACTGTCGTTGCCTAGTCAGCAAGACATTATGGCGCTGGTACGCGAAGAGGCGAATCGGTGGAGTGAGCAAAATGCCGGCCAACGCGTTAAGACTGATCAACAAACCCTAAAGCAATTGACTAGCCATCTTCGCGGTATGAACATGGCTGAGACGCGACGGCTGGTGCGCGGCGCCATCGTCGATGACGGTGCTATTACCGAGTCCGATATCGCCGAGGTGAACAAAGCCCGCTTTAAATTGATGGATCTGAAAGGCGTGCTGAGCTACGAGTACGATACACAGCAGTGGAGTGCCGTCGCCGGCATGCAACGTCTGCAGGAATGGTTACGCCTGCGTGCGCAGGCCTTTGTTGACACAAATACGGTGGACAAGCCCAAGGGGCTGTTGCTCACTGGCGTACAGGGCGGCGGCAAAAGCCTGGCTGCCAAAGCAGTGGCGGGCCTCTGGCAGCTGCCCTTACTGCGGCTGGATATGGCCAGTCTGTACAACAAGTTTATTGGTGAGACCGAGCGCAATCTGCGTGACGCACTCAAATTAGCAGAGGCGATGGCACCCTGCGTGCTGTGGATCGACGAGCTTGAGAAGGCTATCAGCAACGAGGCAAGCGATGAAGGCACGTCGCGTCGTCTGCTGGGAACACTGCTCACATGGCTAGCCGAAAAAAAAGCCGCCGTGTTTATTGTTGCAACCAGCAACTCCATTCGGCAGCTGCCGCCCGAGCTGTTACGCAAGGGTCGCTTCGACGAAATATTCTTCGTTGATCTTCCAGACCCAAAAACCCGCGCAGAGATTTTTCGAATTCATCTGCACAAGCGCGAGCAAAGCAGCGCTGCCATAGACTGTACCACGCTGGCCGAACACGC
>JBBKXJ010000092.1:0-24286 GCA_037969395.1 Pseudomonadales bacterium | reverse complement strand
CGATAGGTTTTTGAAACACCGGCTCGCATACGGTGCGAATGGCGGCTTCGAAATCGCTGACGCGAGTAGTCTCCGGCACCCAGCCGCATTCGATATGCAGTTGCGCGACCAGGCGGTAGTCGCGCTGAAAAATAGCCAGTAAGTTGCGCGCCAGATAATACTGATCGTGATCGGAAAGGCTGCCAATAATCGCGCAATCGACCGCAATATAGCGCGGTTTTTCCGGGTCATTGATATCGACGAAGATATTGCCGGGGTGCATGTCGGCATGAAAAAAACTATCGCGCAGCACCTGAGTGAAGAATATTTCCACACCGCGTTCGGCTAATACCTGCATATTAGTCTTGGCTGCGTTTAAGGCGGCAATGTTGGTAACCGCAATGCCGTGGATGCGCTCCATCACAAACACGTTAATGCGGGTATAGTCCCAATACACTGCTGGCACGTAGAGCATTTCCGAGCCATCAAAGTTGCGCTTCAACTGGGCGGCGTTGGCGGCTTCACGCTGCAGGTCAAGCTCATCCAGAATGGTGTGCTGGTAGTCATCCACTACTTCCACCGGCCGCAGGCGACGACCATCGGGGGCGTAGCGCTGTACCAGCCGTGCCAGCGAAAACAACAGTTTGATATCCTGCCGTATCGTTTTTTCAATTCCAGGGCGCAGTACTTTGACCACCACCTCGCTACCGTCATGCAGAACCGCGGCGTGTACCTGGGCAACCGAGGCAGACGCCATCGGCGTCGCCGAAAAACTTTTGAATACACTGCTTATTTTTTGCTGCAGCGCTGTTTCTATTATTGTTGCCGCCAGTGCCTCATCGAACGGTGGGACATTGTCTTGTAGCTCGCTAAGCTGTTCAGCTACGTCTGCTGGAATCAAGTCCGGTCGGGTAGACAGCATCTGGCCGAATTTAATAAAAATTGGTCCCAGTTCTTCCAATGCCAAACGAATGCGCTCGCCGCGGCTGTGGTTGCCGGCCGAAAATAGTCGGGCGGGAAGGATCAACAGGCGAATATGGAGGGGCAGGGTATCGGTGTCTAGTAAAAGGTCGAGCCGGTAGTGCAGCGTCACCCGCATAATCGTGCTCAAGCGACGCAGGCCGAACATTAGTTGGCGTCAGGCAGCAGTTGCCGTCTCGCCTTGCGCACTCTTGCAGCAAGGCGGTCGACGCGCAAATTTAGAGCGCTGACGTCGGCGTAAAAGTTTTCCAGCTCCAGCCGTGGTGGCAGCAGGCGCGCTTCTTCGTGAATAAACTCTTCCACGTTGCGTTGCAAACTGCCGGAGGCGTGCCTGCCCCAGGCCAGCGAGCCGCGAATAAATTTACCCACCTGATGGCCGGCCACATCGCCCAACAGACGGGCTATGGGTTGCTCCCAATCGATGTCGAGTTGGGCCATTATCTCCTGCAGCTGCACTAGCGGCGCGCTGTCGCCGTGAATCTGAAAGCCGCCGTTTACCAATGCCGACGCTTTGTCCTGCGCCTGTAGCAAGCGCGTTAATTCAGACAGTGTGCCGCTAATGCCGCTGTCGGGATCGGCGTCGTACCAGCTTTTTAAGCGTATACCGTGTTCCCCGGGCTGCACATAGGCGTGGAAGGCCGGTAGCGTGCATTCGATTTTTAAGGTCACGCCCTGCATTTCCGCCAATCGCGCGCGGCTGCCGGGGTCCAGCTCCAGCGCTTTGTTGATCACAAATTCCAGGCTGGCGAGCGCAGCGGTTTGTAGCGCGGGGTCGGACATTTAAGGTTTGGTGCCAATATGTAAGGCGACGATGCCACCGGTCATGTTGTGATATTCACAGTTAGCGAAACCGGCTTCTATCATCATATCCTGCAGGGTTTCCTGATCCGGGTGTTTGCGAATCGATTCGGCGAGGTATTGATAGCTGTCGCTGTCGTTGGTGATCAGCTTGCCGAGACGCGGCAGTACCGAGAATGAATAGGCATCGTAAGCCTTGCTCAACAGATCGTTTTTTGGCTTGGAAAACTCCAATATCAACAATTTGCCGCCAGGCTTGAGAGTGTCAAGCATTGAGCTTAAAGCGGCGTCTTTGTCGGTAACGTTGCGCAGGCCAAAGGCGATGGTCACACAGTTAAAGCTGTCTGCGGGGAATGGCAAACACTCCGCATTGGCCTGCACGTAGTCGAGGTTGCCGCACACCCCATGGTCGGTGAGACGGTCGCGACCAACGCGCAGCATGGAGGCGTTAATATCTGCCAACACAACGTGGCCTTCGGGACCGACAATGGAGTGAAACTTTTCCGCCAAATCGCCGGTGCCACCGGCAATGTCCAACACGCTGTGGCCGCTACGCACGCCGCTGACCTCAATGGTAAATCGCTTCCAGATGCGGTGAATGCCGGCTGACATCAAATCGTTCATCACATCGTACTTGCTGGCGACCGAGTCGAATACGTTGGCCACCATGCTTTCTTTGGCTTCGGTGTCTACCTCGCGATAGCCGAAGTGGGTTTTGGTTTTATCGTTCATGGTTGTATCACTCATAAGGAGTCAGACTCCTAGCCTTTAAAAATAATCGGCTGCGACACCGGGTCGCGACTGGCATTGGCTTTGGTAAGGCGGTCGAGATAATCTGCCCAATTCTGCTGCTGCTGAGTGCACAATTCGTACAAGTAGTCCCAGGAAAATATACCGGTGTCGTGGCCGTCGGTAAATACCAGCTGCAGCGCGTAGTTACCTACCGGGTGCAGCTTATCGATGTTCACATATTTCTTGCCGGTTTGCAGCACTTCCTGACCTCTGCCATGACCGCGCACTTCGGCCGAGGGTGAATAAACCCGCAAATACTCGCTTTTCAGTCGATAAGATTCACCGCTCGCATACTCGAGTTCCAACTCATGCGAGTGCCGGTGCAGATTAATGTTAACAGGCGTCATGACCTTACAGAATAAACCGGCTTAAATCGTCATCTTTAGCCAGCTCGCCGACGTGTTTTTGCACATAGTCTGCATCTACCAACAGTGTTGCGTCGCCGGTATCGGTGGCGTCAAATGAGGCTTCTTCCAATAACCGCTCCATCACCGTGTGCAAACGCCGGGCACCGATGTTTTCGGTGCGTTCGTTCACTTCCCAGGCAATCTCGGCAATTTTGCGGATGCCTTCTTCGCTAAACTCCACCCTTAGCCCCTCGGTCGCCAACAATGCCTGATACTGTTCGGTCAACGATGCGTCGGGTTCGGTCAGTATGCGCTCAAAATCTTCCGGTGTTAGCGCCTGTAGTTCGACTCGAATAGGCAGCCGGCCCTGCAATTCAGGTATCAGATCGGAGGGTTTGGCCAGGTGAAACGCGCCCGAAGCGATAAACAAAATATGGTCGGTGCGTAGCATGCCGTATTTGGTGCTGACTGTGCAGCCTTCGATTAGCGGCAGCAAGTCGCGCTGCACCCCTTCGCGCGACACGTCGCCACCGCCACTGTTCTCGGCGCGTTTGGCGACTTTGTCCAACTCGTCGAGGAACACAATGCCATTTTGCTCGGCACTTTCCACGGCGCGCACTTTCAGATCCTCCTCGTTGATCAGTTTGGAGGCCTCTTCGTCGCGCAGCGCCTTAAGCGCCGCTTTCACCGTGAGTTTGCGCGAATTTTTGCGGTCGCCACCCATGTTGGCAAACGATTTCTGCATTTGACTGACCATCTCTTCCATGCCAGGAGGCGCCATTATCTCCATGCCGATCTGTTGGGCGCGCAATTCGATTTCTATTTCCTTATCGTCCAGCTCGCCTTCACGCAGCTTTTTACGAAACAGCTGGCGAGTGCCGGTTTCCTTGTCTTCGCTACCGCCGTCGCGCGCCGCTGGCAATAGGGCGTCGAGAACGCGATCCTCGGCGGCGTCCATGGCACGGCTTTCGACTTTGTGCATTTCTTCTTCGCGCAGTTTTTTGATGGCACCGTCGACCAGGTCGCGCACTATCGACTCTACGTCGCGGCCGACATAGCCAACTTCGGTAAACTTGGTGGCTTCTACCTTAATAAACGGTGCATTAGCCAGCTTCGCCAGCCGCCGCGCAATTTCGGTCTTACCGACGCCAGTAGGGCCGATCATCAGGATGTTTTTCGGCGTAATTTCCTCACGCAACTCCTCGCCTAGCTGCATGCGGCGCCAACGGTTGCGTAACGCGATGGCAACGGCGCGCTTGGCCTCCGCCTGGCCGACAATGTGGTTGTCTAATTCGTGAACAATTTCGCGGGGAGTCATGGTACTCATGCGTTGCAATCCAGTTCTTCAATGGTGCGATTGTGGTTAGTATAGATACAGATGTCAGCGGCGATATGCAGGCCTTTTTCGACAATATCGCGGGCCGATAATTCGGTGTTGTCCAGCAGTGCACGCGCTGCAGACTGAGCGAACGGGCCGCCGGAACCAATAGCGATCAGACTGTCTTCGGGTTCGATGACGTCGCCGTTACCGGTGATGATTAACGATGTTTCGGCGTCGGCTACGGCTAATAAAGCTTCCAGCCGTCGCAGCGAGCGTTCAGTCCGCCACGCCTTGGCCAGTTCGACGGCGGCGCGGGTGAGCTTGCCCTGATACTTGTCTAACTGCGCTTCAAACAGTTCGAACAGTGTGAAAGCATCCGCCGTGCCGCCGGCAAAACCTGCTATTACTTTGTCGTCGTACAGCCGGCGCACCTTACGGGCGTTGCCTTTCATCACGGTGTTGCCTTGCGACACCTGGCCATCGCCGCCGATCACGACTTTGCCGTTGCGGCGCACGGATAAAATAGTAGTACCGCGATATTGTTCCACTAAAGGGACCTCTTAAGATTAAACGGACTGCGACGCAAAAGAATTAAGCGCCAACTGCAGCATATGGGTTCTGAAACGTAAAATTCAAGGTGCTTTTCGCTCCAGAACCAGCGTATCCACTTTTTCGCTGGTCAGCTGGTTGCGAACCTGGGCGGTCTCACGACGGGAATTAAACGGGCCAACCAGCACGCGATGGCGGCTGTCAAAGGCGCTCATCTTTACCCGCTCGACTTTGACCTCAAGCCCCATCAGCAGCAGGCGGGCGCGCAGTCGGTCGGCATCATCCCTGCGTTTAAACGAACCGGCTTGCAATACGTAGCGCGTGCCATTGTTGGCAGCTACTGATTCTGCTTCGGGATCGTTGCTTGATGATTGCCGGGCTGGGCGATTCGACCCGCTATTGGTTGACGCCGCCGCTGCGGCTGGGTCGGCTTCCTCCTGCACCTCGACCTTTGCCTCGGGCAGCATTGAATAGAACTCAAAGCGTGGCTTCTTTTTAGTATCGGCGGGCTGCTGCTCGGTCGAAGCCGCGGCAGTGTCTGAATTTGCAGCGACTGGGCGCTGCTCGGGTGCAGCATTGCCTGGCGCCAGACTAACACCTGCGAGCTGAAGCAAAAAGGCGAGAAACAGCCCGCAAAATACACCGGTTACCAACCATATTGGGCCAGAGCTGATCACCGATGTCTTTTTCTTGCGCCCATTGCGAGGTTGTTTGGCATAATCATGCGCCATACTTACATGCTCTCCGGGGCTGAGACTCCAAGCAAGTGCAAGCCGTTGGCAATGACCTGGCGTGCAGCACTACTCAGGCTCAGGCGCGCATCGCGCAAATTGGCATCCTCAATCAGCATTTTGTGGGCGTTGTAATAAGTGTGAAAATCGGCGGCCAGCTCGCGTAAGTAAGTAGTGAGTAGATGCGGTTCGTAGTTGTGCGCCGCTTTGCCCAGTGTTTCCGGGTAGGCGGTCAATTTGCGCATCAGATTTTGCTCGTGCTCCTCGGTCAGCATGTCCAGATTGCCCAGGCCGCGTGTTGAGTCCCAGCGCTGGCCGGCTTGTTCCAGTTTTTTGAATACGCTGCACACCCGCGCGTGCGCGTATTGCACATAATAGACGGGGTTATCCTTGCTCTGCGACTTGGCCAGGTCGAGATCAAAATCGGTGCTTTGCTCGCAGCGGCGCATCAGATAAAAAAAGCGCGTGGCGTCACGGCCTACCTCCTCACGCAGTTCGCGCAGCGTGACAAACTCGCCGCTGCGGGTAGACATCTGCATTTGCTGGTCGCCGCGGTACAGGTGGACGAACTGAACTAATTTAATGCTGAGCGTGTCTGGCTCCAGCCCCAGCGCTTTGATTGCCGCGTATACGCGGGCAATGTAGCCGTGGTGATCGGAACCCCATACATTGATAATTTTGTCGTAGCCGCGCTGGTATTTGTTGAGGTGGTAGGCAATATCCGCTGCGAAATAGGTATGTTGACCATTGTCACGTACCACCACGCGGTCCTTGTCGTCGCCAAAACGAGTCGAGCGAAACCATAGCGCGCCGTTGTCAGTCTCAATCACACCGTTGGCCTGCAGCCGTTCAATGGTTTGGTCAATCTGGCTCGGTGCTGTAGTGAGCGAGCGCTCGGAAAACCAGGTGTTATAGGTGACGCCAAATTCTTGTAAATCGGTTCGAATATCGTTAAGAATACCGTTTAAAGCGGCGTTAAATACCATGGCGTAATGTTCTTTGAGATGATCCTTAGCAGCGGTGATCAGGCCGTCGATATGTTTTTCCTTATCGCCACCCTGCGCAGCGTCGGCCGGTACCTTGGCAAAAACCTGTTGCGCATTGACGCGAAACTGCTCGCCGTGATCGCTCACTAACTGCGCGGCAATAGCGCGCACGTAGTCGCCCTGATAAGCATTGCTGGAAAAGGCCAGCTGTTCACCGCAAGCCTGTAAATAACGTAGCCAAACGCTGGTGGCCAGTATGTCCATCTGCCTGCCGGCGTCGTTGACATAGTATTCACGCTCGACGTTATAACCTACCGCTGCCAACAGTGCAGCAACCGTATCGCCATAGGCCGCGCCGCGACCGTGGCCGACATGCAGCGGGCCAGTAGGGTTGGCTGACACAAATTCCACCTGCACTTTTTTGCCGGCGCCAACGCTGCTGCGGCCAAAATTCTCCTGCTCGGTGAGCACTTGCCTGACAATCGCACTGGTGCTGCCTGCGCTAACGAAAAAATTAATAAAGCCCGGGCCGGCGATTTCCACCTTATCGATTTCACTGCTTTGCCGCAGCTCTGCACATATCAACTCGGCCAGTTCGCGCGGTTTGCGCTGCGCCTGTTTGGCAAGGCTGAGCGCGATGTTGCTGGCATAGTCGCCATGGGCGTTATCGCGCGCTGCGTCGACCCTGATCTGGATGTTAGCCAGTGGTGGTAACTTTTCCTGCGCCACGAGCTGCTGTAATGCCTGGTCGATAAGGTCGGAGATGCGTTGCTTCATGTAATGTACGTGGTTTGACGAAGAGGGATGTAGTCTTGGATTCGATGCAGCCCGCTATTATGCGCACTTAAAGCGCGCTTGCCAATGCGACGCGAGTAAATTCGTAGGCTGGTCAATAAGCATCCAGTGGGTCCACGTCAATGCTCAGGCGCAGACTTCGCTGCGGGCGGTTGCTGTCTATTGCGTGGCGTATTTTTGCCAGTGCGTGATGTAACTGTTTAATATCTGCGCTAAACAGTGACAGCTGCGCTCGGTAACGATTGGCCTTACGCAGTAGCGCGGCGGGCATAGGACCGATGCATTGCAGCGTCGCCGGCGATGGATCGGCAGCCGCTTTTAGCTCTTGCAGGGCGGCGAGTGCGGTGTCTATATCTTTATGCTCTGCCTGAATCATTGCCATGCGGGTAAACGGTGGCAGTGCGCAGGTCTGGCGCTGGCGCAGCACTTGCTGTGCAAAGGCGGCGTAGCCTTCATTGATCAGGGTGTTGAGCATGGGGTGTTCGGGCAGCTGGCTTTGTATCAACACCTCGCCGCGCTCACTGGCGCGGCCCGCACGGCCAGCAACCTGCGTTAGTGTTTGCGCCATGCGCTCGGGGCCGCGAAAGTCGGCGCTGAATAAGGCTGCGTCGGCGTCGATAATCGCCACCAGGGTGATGGCCGGGAAGTGATGGCCCTTGGCCAGCATCTGTGTGCCCAGCAGTATGCACGGATCGCCTTGATCAACTTGTGCCAACTTTGCATGCAGCTCGCCTTTGCGCTGGGTTGAGTCGCGGTCCAGCCGAATAATCGGCGTGTCGGGAAAGTGCCGCTGCAGGGCGGTTTCGCTGCGCTGCGTGCCGATGCCCAACGCCTGCAGGTGCGAACTTTTACACTGCGGGCAATGGCTGGGCCAGGTTGCCCTGGCATCGCAATGGTGGCAGCGCAGTTGCCGCGTGTGTGAGTGGGCGGTCAGGCGCACGTCGCAGGCGTTGCATTGTGCAATCCAGCCGCACTCGCCGCATAATAATGTAGGAGCGAAGCCGCGCCGGTTGAGAAACAGCAGTACTTGCTGGCCTGCCTGCACATGTCGGTGTACAGCATTCAGCAACTGTTCCGACAAGCCTTCGTCCAGCTGTTGGTGGCTGGTATCGACTATTTCTACCTGCGGCATTTGCGCGCCGCCCACTCGATGCGGCAGCGATAAATGCCGGTATTTTCCGTGCGCTGCATTGTGCAGGCTTTCGGTGGACGGTGTGGCAGAGCCCAGCACGATTGGAATGGCGCAGGACTGCGCGCGCTTGATGGCAATGTCGCGCGCCGAATAGTGCAGCCCGTCCTGCTGCTTGAACGAGCCGTCGTGTTCTTCGTCGATGATGATTAAACCCAGCCGCGGCATGGGAGTTAATACCGCCGAGCGCGTCCCGACGATGACCTGTGCGCTGCCGGCGCGCGCCTGCAGCCAGTTATCAAGGCGCTCTGTATCGGTCAGGCCACTATGCAGGCTCAACACAGACTCACCAAAACGGTCTTTAAAACGCTGCTGCATTTGCGGCGTTAAGCCGATCTCCGGCACCAGCACCAGTGCCTGCCGGCCCTGTGCCAACACGTCGTCTATCAATTGCATATAAACTTCGGTTTTGCCGCTGCCGGTTACGCCGTCGAGGAGGTAGCAGCTGTATTGGTTAAGGTCGGCTTTGATCGCTTGCAGCGCCGCCTGCTGCTCGGTGTTGAGTTGCAGCTTTTGTTGTCGCGCTGTTTGTTTTGCGCTGGCTTGAGGCCTGATGAGCTGGTCGCGCTCGATCAACTGTTTTTGTTCCAGCCCACGCACAACCGCCGTGCTGATATTGTGCGCAGCCAGCATGTCGCGGTCGACTTCGCTGTTTTCCTGTAACAGCGCCAACAGTGCTGCCTGTTTGGGAGCGCGTTTTAATGCACCCGGGCCGAGCCCCAGGCCATGCTGGCTCAGTCGCCACACTTGTTTCGCGTAACTCGGCGCGGCAACCCGACCCTGCCGTAGCAGCACTGGCAAGAAGCCGAACAGCGCGTCGCCCAGCGGATGGTGATAATAGTCGGCTACCCAATGCACCAGCTTTAACAGATCGCCATCCACCAGCGGTTGTGTATCAATCAGTTCGGCGGCATGTTTGAGGCGTTCGGCGGGTACATCAGTGTGTTGTTTCGTTGCCAGTAACAGGCCGGTAACATAGCGACGACCGAACGGCACGCGCAAGCGTTGCCCGGGCTGCAGGCGCTGTGCCTCAGCGACCGGCATATCTTTTGGTGGCAGGTAGTCGAATAAGCGATTTAACGGGGTGGCAACGGCGATGCAGCAGATGAGGTTGGATGGCATGCGCGGAGGTTACCGTAAATTAGAACGGCGGGCATATTATTCACAGTGTATCGAAAAAAAAGCCAATGCTTGCTAAAACGCTAACTTTTGGTATGATGCGCCCCGCTCAGCGGTACGGTACTTGCAGATGCTCATAATAGTGCGCAGCATTAGGCAGTTGAGACGATAGCAAGTGGCGGTATCCAAACAACAGGGTAATTTATTATGAAAGCAGATATACATCCAAAGTACGGCGATATCACGGTCACTTGTAGCTGCGGCAACGAAATTAAAACGCGCTCAACACTCGGTCAGGATATTCACGTCGACGTGTGCTCCGATTGCCACCCGTTTTATACCGGCAAACAAAAAGTGCTGGACACCGGTGGCCGCATTGATCGCTTTAACAAGCGGTTTGGTAAGCGTACGGCTAAATAAACGTAACGAAAAACGCCGTGCGGAGTGCGCATGGCGTTCACCGCACAGCGGAACCGCCCAGCGGAACCCGCACATTGCTTGCGCTAGAAAACATCTTCCATTAAGTCATCTTCAGACTCAACGTTAAATGGATCTAGCTTATCCGGCTTGGCCTCTTCCCGCGGTACGTTTTCTTCTCTGAATACCTCGAATATGGCGTTGGTTTGCTGCGGCGTTGCGCGCTTGCCGGTTTCCGGGTCGATACGAATCGTCACAATGCCTTCGGGAGTTGTGCGCGGTTGTTCCGGCACCCCTTTTAACGCGGCCGCCATAAAATCTATCCAGATGGGCAGTGCTGCCGAGCCGCCGTATTCACGCCTGCCCAGCAGCTGGTTCTGATCGAAACCCAGCCACACTGTTGTTACCAGCGCCGGACTGTAGCCGGAAAACCAGGCATCGGTGGGGCCGTTGGTTGTGCCGGTCTTGCCGGCGATATCGTTACGCTTCAGAGCGCGCGCTTTATAGCCCGTGCCGCGTCGAATAACGTCCTGCAGCATGTCGTCAACAATATAGGCGACGCCTTTATCGAGCACCCTGCGTGCGATGATCGGTTTCAGCTTGATATGGCCGGTTGGGAAAAAGTGCAGGCCATCGGCGTTCAGCTGGTCGCCTATGGTTGGCGGCTGGTATTCTGTGGTCCCGGTCTGATTTTCTACGATTTCAGCTGGCTGGTCTGCCGCCGTGTCGTCGGTACCCGTTGCTGCTGCCTGCTCGTCCCGTTCTGCGTTCTGTTCGCAGTCTTTGCACACAGTTGCCGGGTTGGCTTTGTAGATTGCGCGCCCCGTTGAATCTTCTATGCGTTCAATCAAGTATGGCTCTACCTTATAGCCGCCGTTAGCGAACACGGTGTAGCCGGTCGCAATCTGCAGTGGCGTTAACGCGTGGCTGCCCAGCGCCAGTGATAAATCCTTTTGAATATCTCTGGCGTCGAAACCAAAACGCTGCACGTATTTGACCGCTGTTGCCGGCGAGATAGAGCGCAATATACGAATCGATACCAGGTTGCGCGACAAATACAGCGCTTTGCGTAACCGCGTCGGGCCGTAAAACTTGCCGCTGGCATTTTCAGGTCGCCAGATATTTTCCAGATCGTCGTCGGCAAATACAACTGGCGCATCGTTAATCAGGCTGGCCGCAGTAAAACCATTCTCCAGGGCCGCAGAATAAACAAACGGCTTGAAGCTCGATCCCGGCTGTCGTGCCGCCTGAGTGACGCGGTTAAACTTGCTCGCCCGGTAATCAAAGCCTCCGACCAGCGCGCGAATCGCGCCGTTGTTCGGGTCAATCGCAACCAGCGCGGCCTGCGCCTGCGGCAGCTGGGTAAGGTGCCATTGCTTGTCTGCGTCCTTTGAAACGCGGATCAGGTCGCCGATGTCAGCCACGTCACTGGCTGTTTCCGGTTCCGGGCCGCGATTGTTAAGCGTGATAAATCTGCGCGCCTTGCTTAGCCCGTTGCCCCACTCGACCACGCTCCGGCTCTCATCCGCTAACAGTATTTCTATACTTTGCTCGTTGACGGCGGTCACGACGGCTGGCTGCATGCCACCCACTACCAGGGTCGTGTGCAGCAGTTTGCGCCACTCAGCGATAGTAGCCTCGGGGTCATCGGGATAGAAAACGCGCTGCTCAGGGCCATGGTAGCCGTGTCGCTCGCCGTAAGTTTCCAGGCCCTTGATAACGGCTAATTGCGCTGCCTGCTGCATCGCCATAGGAATGGTGGTGTATACCTTGTAACCATCAACGTAGGCGTCGTCGCCAAAGCGCTTGACCATTTCGGCGCGCGCCATTTCGGCGACGTAGGGTGCGCGCATGGCGAGTCGTTTGCCGTGTAGCTTGGCGCTGATGGGCTGCTGTTCCGCTGCGCTGTACTCCTCACTGCTGAGCGCGCCCAGCGTCTGCATACGGCGCAGAATCCAGTTGCGCCGGATTAATGCGCGATCAGGATTGATGATGGGATTGTAGCTCGACGGCGCCTTCGGCAGGCCGGCGATCATCGCAAGCTGGGCCTGGTTGAGCTGGTTGAGCGGCTTGCCGTAGTAAACCTGGGCCGCCGCGTTGACACCGTAGGCGCGGTTGCCGAGGTAAATCTTGTTCATATATAGCTCAAGAATCTGTTGCTTACTAAGTTTGCGCTCGATTTGCAGCGCCAGCAAAATTTCATTGAACTTGCGAACAAAGGTTTGCTCGCTGGTCAGGAAAAAATTCCTGGCCACTTGCATGGTGATGGTACTGCCGCCGGTCTGGATATGGCCCGTGGTCAACAACTCACTCGCGGCACGCATCAGACCTTTAATGTCTACGCCGTGATGGTTTGCGAAATTATCGTCTTCGGCCGCCAGCAGCGCGGCAATAAATCCCTCCGGGACGTCGGCGTAAAACACCGGTGTGCGCCGCTTTTCACCAAATTCGCCTATCAGTTCACCGTCGTCGGTATACACCCGCAGCGGAATCTGTAGCTTAATTTCGTTGAGCACGTCGACATCCGGCAGTTTCGGACTAAGGTATAAATAGGTACCGGAAAGAACGAGAGCGGCGCCGGCGATAACAGTAAAAAGCAACCATAGGCCAAGGTGGAGATATCGATTCATACGCACTGGAACTGCTGGTTTGGGCGGGGAGCCAACCGACCTAAAAAAATGGCTCAAACAACCCGCCATTATAATTATTTTTTAGACATTTGACATAAATCCACTATGGTTAAAAAGAATAATTCACGTTTTTATCAAACTCTAGTCTGCGGTTTGCGGGCGTAAATCAGGAATCCAGCGTGTTTGGGCTATTCGAAAAAAAGGCACAAAATGTATTGGGCTTGGACATAAGTTCCTCTTCAGTCAAGTTGCTGGAACTTAGTCGCAGCGGCAAGCGCTTTCGGGTAGAAAGCTATGCCGTCGCCTCACTCCCCCCTAATGCCGTTGTTGAAAAAAACATCAATGATCTCGAAGGCGTTGGAGATGCGATTTCCAAAGTCGTCGGCCAGGCCAAGGTGAAAAATAAAAACATCGCGATTGCCGTATCCGGCTCCGCGGTGATCACCAAGGTCATTGAAATGGAAGCGGGGTTAACCGAGGATCAAACGGAAACTCAGATCCAGGTTGAAGCCGATCAATACATTCCCTATCCCCTCGATGAGGTGGCCCTGGATTTCGAAGTGCTGGGGCCGAGTGAGCGCGATCCGGAAATTGTGGAAGTGTTGCTGGCCGCCTGCCGTAAGGAAAATGTTGAACTGCGCACTGACGCAGCCGACCTGGCGGAACTGGAAACAAAAATTGTCGATGTTGAAGCCTACTCGATGGAGCGCGCCTTCAGTTTGATTCAGGATCAGATGGACTACGACGCCAACCACGTTGTCGCCATCGTAGACATCGGTGCGACCATGACCACGCTTAGCGTACTGGTTGATGGCGTCACAGTTTACACCCGCGAACAACTGTTCGGCGGCAAGCAATTAACGGAAGAGATTCAACGCCGCTACGGCTTGTCTTTTGAAGAGGCGGGCGTGGCGAAAAAGCAGGGTGGTCTGCCTGAGGATTATGAGCAGGAAGTGCTGGAGCCGTTCAAGGAAGCGGTGGTGCAACAGGTTACCCGGTCGCTGCAGTTTTTCTTCTCCTCCAGCCAATACAACGAAGTCGACTACATCGTACTTGCCGGCGGCGTGGCCGCCATGCCGGACCTGACTGAGTTAGTGCAGGAGAAGTTGGGAATGCCCACCCTCACTGCGAACCCTTTTGCAAACATGAGCGTCGCCCCCAAAGTGAACGCGGTTTCGCTGGGCAATGATGCGCCAGCAATGATGATTGCATGCGGCCTGGCCATGAGGAGCTTCGACTAATGGCAACAATTAACTTATTACCGTGGCGCGAAGAGCGACGCGAAGAGCTCAAGAAGGAATTTCTAACCGTGTTGGTTGCAGTTGTGGTGGGCGCATTAGCGCTGCTGTTTATAGGTGACCGCGTCTACAACCATTGGTTAGACGGACAAAATTCTCGCAATCAGTATTTGCAAACTAATATCGATAACCTCAACAAAGAAGTTGCCGAAATTAGCGAGCTGGAAAGCAAGAAGGAACAATTGCTGGAGCGTATGAAAATTATTCAGGCGTTGCAGGGTAATCGGCCCATCATCGTTCGCGTCTTCGACGAATTGGTGCGTACCGTTCCAGACGGCGTTTTTTACCGGAAGTTAACCCGCGAAAAAAATGCAATCAAGCTTGAGGGTACTGCCGAATCCAACAATCGTGTATCGAGTCTGATGCGTAAGCTGGATGCCTCCGACTGGTTTTCTAACCCCAATCTGATTGGCGTAAAAGCCAGCCAGGCGTTTGGGGCTCAGGGCAACGATTTCAATCTGTCGGTTAACATTACCCTGCCGGCCGACGCGCTCGCAGAGGAGAACAAGTAATGGCGATGAGCGACACAATAAAATCATTGCAGGAGTTCGATCTCAGCGATCTGGACTTCGACAATGTCGGCAGCTGGCCGATGGCGGTCAAGGCCATCATATGGATAGTGGTTTTCCTGGTCTGCCTGGGGCTTGGTTATAAGCTGCACCTCAGCGGTTTGCAGCAAAATCTAACGCAGATAGAGCAAAAGGAAACGACGCTTAGAAGTGAATTCAAGGACAAGGCCGGCAAAGCCGCGAATCTTGATGCCTATCGAAAGCAAATGGAAGAGATGGAAGAAACCTTCGGTGCGCTGGTGCGGCAACTGCCAAGCGACACTGAAGTGCCGGGTTTGCTGGAAGACATTACCAACCGAGGGGTGGCCTCAGGGCTGGAATTTACCAGCATCGATTTACAGCCGGAACAAACCGCAGAATTCTACGTAGAGCTACCGATCAAGATGGTGGTTGAAGGCACGTATCATGATTTAGGGGCTTTCGTCAGTGGTATAGCCGGCTTGCCGCGCATCGTTACCTTGCACGACTTCAATATTGAGCCGGGTAAAAACAACGATGGCTCGCTGACGCTAAGCATCACGGCAAAGACATATCGTTATAACGATGAGAACGAGGGGGGGGCATAAGATGGACCTGCTCAAGCCAACGAAAAGTCTGCTTGCCGTTACGGTCGCGCTGTCACTGACAGCCTGTTCCGGCGGCGCCGGCCATGCTGATCTTGACGATTACATGGCGCAGACAAAAACTGACGCGGCTACGCGCAGCGCTATTGATCCAATACCGGCGTTTCGGCCTTACACCGCATTTAATTACGCAGCGACGGCGTTTCGTGCACCGTTCGACGTGCCTATCGATGTTAAGGAACTGGTGCGTATTGGCGGGCCGCGCAGCGACGTCAAGCCCGATCCAAACCGTATCAAAGAATACCTGGAGCAGTTCAACCTCGAGGGGCTGGATATGGTCGGCAGTCTGAAACAAAAAGGTCAACTATGGGTGCTGATAAACGATGGCAACGGTGGCGTTCACCGCGTGACGACGGGCAACTATCTGGGTCGCAATCACGGCCGCGTTGTTGAGCTGTCGGAATCGCAATTGTCAGTTGTAGAAATTGTTTCCAGCGGTTCAGACAGCTGGATAGAACGACCGCGCACACTCAAATTACAGGAAAAAGAAGGTTAAGGTGGTGGAGAATTCAATGGTCATTTTGCAAAAGTTCATAGGCTCTCGTCAGCGTAATGCTGGCGGAGATAGGCGTCGCAGTTGGTTGCCGGCACGGCTAGTACTGCCGTTGGCGGTTGTCTTCGCTGCCAGCGCGAGCACTGCCGCCAATGCCGTCAGCGTCACTGACATCAATTTTAGCTCGCTACCAGGTGGCAAGCTCGAAGTGCGGATGGATTTCGACGGCACACCGCCCCAGCCAAAAGGCTACACCATCGAGCAGCCGGCGCGTATAGCGCTGGACCTTGAAGGTGTTGATAGCAAGCTGAAAAAGAAAAAGCACATGCTGGATATTGGCAATGCGAAAAGCGCCGTGGTGCTGGAAAGTAATGGCCGCACGCGCTTTATTTTGAACATGACCGAGCTTAGCGGCTACTCCACCCGTATCGACGGCAATAGCTTGTTGGTAGAGGTTGGAGATAGTAGCAGTAAGGATTACCTCAAGAGCACAAAGTCAGTGCTGGAGTTTTCGGCTGAAAAAAATGTCGGTAAGCGCGCCGTCAATAATATTGACTTTCAGCGCGGCGACGACGGCGAAGGCAAGGTTATTGTGCAGCTGAGCGACCCGAAAACTGAGGTCGACGTGCGCCAGGAAGGGTCGCGTATTCGCGTCGTCTTCAAAGGCACAGATTTGCCAACCGATCTGCGTCACCGCTACGACGTTAGCGACTTCGCTACGCCGGTAAAAAGCATGCAAGCGACGCATGCCGGTGGCGACGCGCAGATCAGCATTAGCCCCAAAGGTCAGTACGACTTTCTCGCCTATCAGGTTGACAACGAATATGTGCTGAGCATCAAGCCCTTAAGCGAAGAAGAAATGGAAGCCAAGGCGAAAGAATTTCGCTATGTGGGTGACAAGTTATCACTTAACTTTCAGGATATCGACGTGCGTGCGGTACTGCAGCTGATTGCAGACTTCACCGATCTTAACCTGGTCGCCAGCGATACCGTGGCGGGTAAAATCACGCTGCGGCTGCAGAACGTACCCTGGGATCAGGCGCTGGACCTGGTATTGAAAACCAAAGGTCTGGACAAGCGTCAGTTAGGTAACGTATTAATGGTGGCGCCAGCGGCTGAAATTGCTGAGCGCGAGCGCCAGGAAATCGAAACCACCAAACAGCTGCAGGAACTTGCGCCGCTGCAAACCGAGTTTATGCGCATCCGCTACGCCAATGCACAAGATCTGTTCAAGCTGTTCGACAGCAGCGGCGGCGAAGGTGGTGAAGGTGAGTCCTCCTCTACAGGCGGCATGCTGTCACCACGTGGTCGCGTCATTGTTGACGAGCGCACCAACTCATTGCTGATCACTGAAACGGCTGCCAAGCTGCAGGAGTTTCGGCGCCTGGTCAAACTGATCGATGTACCGGTACGGCAAGTACTCATAGAAGCTCGCATTGTAGTAGCCGACTCGGACTATTCTGAACAGCTCGGCATTCAATGGGGCGGCGGCGGTTTCGCCAAAGGTGTACCCACTGACGCCAGCGACGATTTCTTCACTTTCGGAGGTAGTTCAACAACTACATCGGAACTGAACAATGATGCTATCGCCGGCAATCCGTTCTCCATCGGCTTTCCCGATGCGCTGTCGGTCGATCTCGGCGTCAGCGAGCAGGGCGCCAGCTCCTTCGCCATCGGTTTTAATGGTGATGGTTATCTGCTCGATCTGGAGCTGTCAGCCTTCGAATCGGCCGGCCATGGTGAAGTGGTATCGCAGCCTAAAGTTATCACCGGTGACAAGCAGCAGGCGACTATCAAGTCCGGTACTGAAGTGCCATACCTTGAGTCCTCATCGAGCGGCCGCACCACAGTCAAGTTTAAAGACGCGGTGCTGAAACTGGACGTCACCCCGCACATTACGCCGGATGACCGCATCATGATGCGTCTGGTGATCAATCAGGATTCGGTAGGCGGCTTTATCGCTGGCGAAAACAACTCGCAGGTGCCGCTGATTGATGTCACCGAGTTGGTTACCGAAGTATTGGTTGGCAACGGCGAGACGGTGGTGTTGGGCGGCGTATTCCGTACCGAAGACGTACAGTCTACCGTTAAGACACCGTTCCTGGGTGACATACCTTACATCGGCCGATTGTTCAAACGTACCAATGACAGGCAAGTCAAAACGGAAACGCTGATATTTATCACACCGCGTATCCTGGCTGACGCGCTGGCAGACTAATGCTTGTATGTGGTCGCATTAATATGAAACACTTCGTACTGTGAGACATACACGCATCTTCCTGATCGGCCCCATGGGGGCCGGCAAATCAACTATCGGTCGCCAATTGGCGACCGAACTTGGTTATCAGTTCATCGATACTGACGCAGAGATTGAACAGCGCTGCGGCGCGGATATTCCGTGGATTTTCGACATTGAAGGCGAAGCAGGGTTTCGCAAGCGTGAAGCGAGTGTACTGGCGGATATCAGCGAAAACGATCGCTGCGTGATCGCCACCGGCGGCGGTATTGTCGCCAACGACGAAAATCGCAAATTATTGCAGAAAGCCGGCTTTGTGGTGTATCTGCAAGCCAGTATCCGACAGCAGCTGGACCGCACCAATCGCGATAAAAAACGGCCGCTGCTGCAGGTAGAGAATCGCGCTGAGGTGTTGGAGCAGTTGATGCAAGAGCGCGAACCGCTGTATCTCGATGTGGCAGATCATATTGTCGCGACCGACAAGCGCGCACCCAAGCGTGTAGCGGCAGAGATAGCCGATGCGCTAAACGGTACAAATAACAATCTGTAGCGTGCTCTGCGCGCACTTCCTGCTATCCCTCGCTCGAACAACACCCCGCAAATTGCCTGATAAGGCACCCATCAGCTAGCCAGCAAGCTGCAGAGAGCGCACTGTTTTCTGCTTCAGTCATATATCGTGACGTAGTACCATAGCGGCCCTCAATGTATATGGCCTTAAATCGATGCTTGAATTGCGCGTAGAGCTTGGCACGCGAAGCTATCCAATTTATATCGCCGCCGACCTTCTGTCTCGAGGCGAGCTATTGCGCCGCCACGTGCGCGGTACCCAGGTTTTAATTGTCAGTGATGAGACGGTAGCGCCGCTTTATCTCCAAACCGTGCAGGCGCATTTTGACGAATACAGCGTGTCAACATTGTGCCTGCCTGACGGCGAAACACATAAAGACCTGCATCACCTGAACCACATTTTCGATCGACTATTAACCGATCAACATGACCGCAGTACGACTCTCATTGCCCTGGGAGGTGGCGTGGTAGGCGATATGACCGGCTTTGCCGCCGCCTGCTACCAGCGAGGGGTAGATTTTCTACAACTGCCCACCACGTTGCTGGCGCAGGTGGACTCTTCAGTGGGCGGCAAAACGGCAGTAAATCACGCGCTGGGCAAGAATATGCTGGGTGCGTTCTATCAGCCGCGGTGCGTTATTGCTGATACGACAACGTTGAACACTTTGCCGGAGCGTGAATTTGCCGCTGGCTTGGCTGAGGTAATCAAATACGGGATCATCGCTGACCAGCAATTTTTTTGCTGGCTTGAGACCAACATGCAGGCGTTGGTGGCACGCGAGCAGGCGACGTTGGCGCATGCAATCCATACATCATGCACGGTCAAGGCGGCAATCGTCGCCGCCGATGAGCGCGAGCAGGGACAGCGCGCGTTGCTTAATCTGGGCCATACTTTCGGCCACGCTATTGAAACAGGCATGGCATACCAGGATATTTTGCATGGCGAAGCCGTCGCCATGGGCACCGAGCTGGCCACCGACCTTGCCTGCCGAATGGGTATTCTCGGCGCTGCAGAAAAGCGGCGCATCACGGCACTGCTGCAGGCCGCCGGACTGCCAGTTGAGGTGCCACGGCGGCTTGGCCTGGAGCACATCCGCGCCACTATGCAGGTTGATAAAAAAGTGTTGAATGGTCGCTTGCGGCTGGTGCTGCCAACGGCGCTGGGGCAGGCTATTATTACCGAAGATTTTGACGCCCAACTACTGCATGAAACATTAGAGTCGGCATTCGCCTAAGCTCCGCAACCGATGATCGCCAGCAAAATGAAGCAAGCGCCGACTAAATCTGCTAAGCCGGCTACAGAATATTGGCAGCGACAGGGCATGCGCTGCGACCCGTTTGCTGACGACAACGCCGACGACTGGTATTTCGCCGGCGCGGATCGACAGCAGCTACTGCAGTCGGCGCTGCGCATAACGCGCTTTGCCACGCGGGTTATGGTGTTCGCCGGCACGCAGGGCGTAGGTAAAAGCAAGTTGCTGGAAGCCTTGTTGGCGCGCCTTGATGGTGTGGGCGTTGTGCTGCACCTACAGGGCAGCTTTACACTAACAGTCGAGCAGTTGTTCGGTCAGATTGGCGATAAGCTTGGCCTGCAGGCTAGCAAGCTGGCAGCAAATGAGTTACGTAGTCTGGTGCTGCAGCAGTTGCAGTGTGGATTGCCCCACTCAAAATCGTTTATTGTATTGGTCGACGACGCCCACGAACTGCCGGAGCGCACGTTGGCAAGTCTGCTGGCACTTGCGCAGGACGATGACAATAGCATTAAATTACTGCTATTCGCGGCTACCGATGCCAATGGCGACCTGGGCGTCGAGCTGAGCAGCGATGCGCTTCAGCGAATCGATATCGCGCCGCTGGATTTAACCGGTGTTGAACAATATCTGCGCTACCGTTTGAGCATGGCCGGCTACGATGGCCTGTTTCCATTTACCGAAGCCGACGTGCTGAGCATATTTCAGCGCAGCGGCGGTATACCTGAGCATTTGCACGCTATGGCCGAACAAAAAGTACGCGACGCTACCGACCAGCCACAATCAGCGCCGCCAACGCCGCCAACGCCGCCAATGCCGGCAAGGGTGCATATCCCGTGGCTGCACGTCGCCGCCAGCTTTGCGTTGATACTATTTATTGCCGTGCTCTGGAGCGCTGGCGATGACGATGCAATGCCCACACGATCTCGAATAGAAATACCGCCGGGTAGCATGGTCAGTACCCTGCCGACGCCTGCGTTACCCGGTTCTGCGCAGCCAGAGTCTGCTGCTCCGGAAAAGCCTGCGCGAGCAGCCCCGGATGAGCCAACCAGCCAGACAACACAACCGCAGGCTGTCATTGCAGCAGAGCAGATGGAGGATTTAGCGGCAGTGGAAGAGCGCGCAGCTGCTGATGAAGAGCCGGCGACGGCGCCAGAGGAACAATCTGCTGGCGTCCAACCTCCTGCCGACCCGCCAATTGCCAGACCGGCCGAGAAGCTGGAAAGTAGTACGCCGGCAGACTCGGGTACGTATACCAGCGATGAAGGCTATCTGTTGGACCTGCCCGCCAGCCACTATACATTGCAACTGCTGGGCAGTAAGTCGGAGCAAGGGGTAGAAGACTTTGCCAAGCGTAATGCAGGCCGCAATATCATCGTATTTCGTCAGCTGCTGAACAATAAACCCTGGTATGTGGCGGTCACTGGTGACTATCCGAATCAGGAGCAGGCGACGACCGCGCTGGCGCGTCTACCCAAGGCTTTACGCGAGCTGCAACCCTGGGCGCGACCGTTGAGCAAGGTGCAGGCCGACATCAATGCTGCTGCCGCCGCGCGCTAATAACACGAAAACCTAATTGTTCGCATACCGTTGAGCGTGTAGACTAGTCCAGACTAGCCAGCCGGCAACATTTCTGTTTTGCCGTTATAATATTTATAAGTCTTTCTATCCATTAGGTTTTTCGAGATTCGCATTATGAAGTCAGGGCTTTATCATCCCGCAGAATTCAGGGATAACTGCGGCTTCGGCCTGATCGCTCACATGCAGGGCGAGGTCAGCCATCGCCTGCTGCAAACGGCTATTGAATCGTTAACTTGTATGACCCATCGCGGCGGTATTGCTTCTGATGGCAAAACTGGTGATGGCTGTGGCCTGTTGCTGCAAAAGCCTGACGCTTTTCTACGGGCAGTGGCGCGCGAGCAGTTTGGGCAAGAAATGGCGGCAGCTTACGGCGTCGGTATGGTGTTTCTCAGTCAGGATGAAAACCGCGCTCAACGCTGCCGCAGCCAGTTGCAACAGCACCTGGAAGACGAGAAAATACGCGTGCTGGGTTGGCGCAGCGTGCCGGTTGACCCGAGCGTTTGCGGCGAGTTAGCTGTGCGCGAACTGCCGGTGATCGAGCAGATATTTTTCGACGCTGCGCTGCTTACCGATACCGAGCTTAACAACAAACTGTTTCTCGCCAGGCGCAAATTTGCGCGCAAGATGAAAGGCTTCGAAGACTGCTATGTCTGCTCGCTGTCGGCCACCACCCTATCGTACAAGGGTCTGGTTATGCCGGCAGACTTGCCGCTGTTCTATAAAGATCTGGGCGACGAAGGTCTGCAAACCGCCATTTGCGTGTTTCATCAGCGCTTTTCCACTAACACGGCACCCAAGTGGCGGCTAGCGCAGCCATTTCGTTTGCTGGCGCACAATGGCGAAATCAACACCATTCGCGGCAATCGCAATTGGGCAGTGGCGCGTACCAACAAATTTCAAACCGATTTGCTGCCCGATATTAATGCCATCACGCCGTTGGTAAATACCTACGGCTCAGACTCGTCAAGCATGGACAACATGCTTGAACTGCTGGTGATCGGCGGTATGGATTTGTATCGCGCGGTGCGTTTGATGATGCCGCCGGCATCGCAAAACGTCGAAACCATGGACGCCGACCTGAAAGCATTCTACGAGTACAACTCCATGCATATGGAGCCGTGGGACGGTCCGGCGGGCGTCGTTATGACCGACGGCCGTCACGCAGTCTGTATGTTAGACCGAAACGGTTTGCGGCCAGCGCGCTACGTCATCACCAAAGATGGTTTCATCACCCTCGCCTCGGAAATTGGCACATACTCCTATCAACCCGAAGACGTTGTGGCCAAAGGACGGGTTGGACCGGGGCAAATTCTGTCGGTTGATACCCAAACCGGCGATCTGTTGTTCACCGACGATATAGATGACCGGCTTAAAAAAGCCCAACCCTACCGGCGCTGGTTAAAAGAAAACGCGATGCGCATTACCGGCTCGCTGGAAAGAGACGCCTTTGAGCCGGCTGGCCGCGACAAGCTGCCCGTCTACATGAAGATGTTCCAGGTTTCGTTCGAGGAGCGTGATCAGGTGCTGCGGCCGCTGGCTGAAGCCGGCCAGGAAGCGGTGGGCTCAATGGGTGATGATACGCCCATGGCAGTACTCTCCAGTATGCAACGGTCGCTGTACGATTATTTACGCCAGCAGTTTGCGCAGGTGACCAATCCACCAATTGATCCTCTCCGCGAAGCGGTGGTGATGTCGTTGGCAACCAGTCTTGGGCCGGAACTCAACGTATTCGTTGAAACGCCGGAACATGCCAATCGCGCCATGTTGGCTTCGCCGGTATTGTCGCCCGGCAAATTCCAACAGATTATACGGCTTGAAAAGTCGGGTTTTGCAACTGAGAAGATTAGTCTGCTATACAACCCGGATGACAAAGGCCTGCAGCGCGCGGTCGAAGATGTGGCTGCTACTGCGGCGGCGGCGGTGCGCAACGGCAAGACAATTATTGTGCTTTCCGATATTGGGCTGCGTCCCGGTCTGCTGGTCGCACATGCCCTGCTCGCAACCGGCGCCGTGCATCACCATTTGATTACCGAAGGTTTGCGCTGTGACTGCAATATTTTGGTGGAAACCGGCAGCGCGCGCGACTCGCACCAGTTTGCCACCCTCATTGGTATGGGGGCGACCGCGGTATATCCCTATTTAAGCTATTACGTGCTGCATGATTTGGTACATAGCGGTGAACTGCTGGGCGATGCTGATGATGCGTTCAAAAATTATCGCAAAGGCCTGAACAAAGGTCTGCAGAAGATATTGTCAAAAATGGGCATATCTACGGTCGCTTCCTATCGCGGCGCGCAATTGTTCGAAGCGGTAGGCCTGGCCGACGAAGTGATAGAGCTGTGTTTTAAAGGCATGCCCAGCCGCGTGCAAGGCGCGCGCTTTAAAGATCTGGAGCAAGACCAGAAAGTGCTGCTGCGTGACGCCTGGCTGCAACGTAAAACCATCGATCAGGGTGGTTTACTCAAATATGTGCACGGTGCTGAATATCATAGTTTCAACCCGGATGTGATTGGCGCACTGCAGAGCGCCGTGCAAAGCGGCGACTATGAGCAATATCGCGACTACGCCGGGCTGGTCAATGACCGCCCGGTGGCGACTCTGCGCGATTTGCTGGTTCTGAAAAGCAACGGCAATGCGATCGCCATCGATGAGGTCGAAGCGCTGGAAGACATCCTGCTACGCTTCGACTCGGCCGGCATGTCGCTGGGCGCGTTGTCGCCGGAAGCGCACGAGGCGCTTGCGACCGCTATGAATCGTTTAGGCGGGCGCTCCAACTCAGGCGAAGGCGGCGAGGATCCGGAGCGTTTCGGCACCGAGCGCGTCTCCAAGATCAAACAAATCGCATCGGGGCGCTTTGGCGTCACCCCACATTATCTGGTTAACGCCGAGGTGTTGCAGATCAAAATCGCGCAAGGCGCGAAACCGGGCGAGGGCGGACAGTTGCCGGGTGGTAAGGTGAACGCTTTAATCGCCAGGCTGCGCTATTCGGTGCCGGGCGTCACCTTGATTTCGCCACCGCCGCACCACGATATTTA
>JBBKXJ010000091.1:0-20355 GCA_037969395.1 Pseudomonadales bacterium | reverse complement strand
ATTTGCACCGTCAGTACCCGGATGGTCAGATTTTTCCTGCGCCACCACGCCAATGGTGCTTAGCATGAGTGTGGTGCCGATAACACCAGCGATGGGTTTCCAGCCTTTGTGGTTCAATTTCATTATTTATCTCCCCTGTAAGGCCCGACAATCGGGCATTTTGTACCTTAAACCTTCACGTTTGCTGCAACCTTGATCTAAATCAAGTGTCGATGCGGTAGCGGATATATTTCGTGGCTTTCAAGTATTTGGCTTGTGCTATTGAGACTTTGCAATCATCGTTGGCGCGGCCTTTACTCGTTTTTCACGCCGTTTGCGCTTCTCCACCAGTGGCGGACAACGGTAATCATCGAAATACGTCACCTGACACTCGAGGCAATAGTGGCACTCGTTATCGATAATCTCTCCGGTTGGCTTGATCGCGCCTACCTGACATTGCGACGCGCACGTTTGACACGGCCGGCCGCACTCCTTTTTACGTCGTAACCAGTCGAACACACGGAAGCGAGTGACAAAACTCAGGGCCGCCCCCAGAGGGCACAAATATTTGCAGAAAAACTTGCTGTTAAAAGCTGATATAGCTAACAACGCAACCGCATACAGCACAAACCACCACTGCCGATCAAAGTGCATTATGAAAGTGGTTTTAAAGGGTTCGACCTCGGCGAATTTTGCCGCAGTGCCGACGGAGTCCAGCGAGATACCGACCAGACCGATTAGCACCAGGTATTTAATTGCCCACAGGCGTTCGTGAACCATCGCCGGGAACTCGAAGTTCGGCCAGCGAAAATGTTCCGCCACTTTATGAATCAATTCCTGAGTTGCGCCGAAGGGGCATAACCAGCCACAGTAGACGCCTCTGCCCCACAGAATAATGCTCACCGCGACAAACCCCCAGAGGATAAAAACGATGGGTTCCAGTATTAAAGTCTCCCAGGTAAAGCCGCCCCGGAACAGTTGCAGAAAAGCCAGCACGTTAATAATCGATAACTGCGCCAGGCAGTAAATGCCGATAAAAAATACGGTGAACAGCAGAAAACCGGTGCGCACTCGGTTGAACAGCTGCTTGCGAACCACAAGCCAGTCTTGAAAAAACAGAATAAACAGCAGGAATAACAGGGCAACCAGCAGTATGCCAATGGAAACACTGCGCTCCATCCATATGTGGTGCCATTCAGGCGCGGTATCCTCAGGCTTGACCGACGGAGCGGCAGTAGTTTGACGGGCAGATGCCGTTGTGGTTTGTTGCTCAGACGCTGCAGGCAGGCCGAAATGCTCGGCCACGCTGCGAGCAGATTTCATGATGGAGCTATTCAGCACCATCGTGGTGATGGTCGCGCCACTGATGCCGTCGACGCCGATATAGCCTTGCCGGTCCTGCGCTCCAACACGAACGTTAGCCAGCGCTGACTGACCTTTGTATTGATCGGTGTAGGCGGCTAAATGCGCCTCGGTTACACCTATCACGAGAATAGGCTCCTCGTGCGCAACAATTCTGGTGCCGACAATATTCGCCTGCAGGTCAAGCCCAACCAGTGCGGAAATTGGCTGGCCTGAATAGGCTGGTATTGGTTTAATCTCGATAGTGAGGAAGATATAGCCGAGCAACTCCTGACCGTGCAATACCGCACGCACGGGCATTTTTTCATCGGTTTTTCCGAGGCTGTCCGCTGCCGGGAAAAACTCCTGAATGTCGTTCAACTTATAATCGGCAATACCTTGTTGCGCCATGCACGAGCCGGCCACGAAAAAGACACACACGATAAGGCAAGAAATTTGCCTCCATAGCGTGCGCTTAACGGGCGATAGTGTCTCCACAGCGTCACCTCCCTGAATGAGATTCGATCAGTGACTGGTACCTCGGGAATAATTGGTTTTGTTGTACACATTGTATTTTCCGGAGGGCTTTTTCATCGGAATACGCTTGATCTCTTCCAGACTGTCGCCGTCGTAAACGACAATGGCACCGTCGTCGTCCCAAATACTTAGCAGCGCGTATTTGCCGTCGCGTGTGAATTCAACGTGGGCCGAGGTTTTGCCTGGCGCGGGCCGCAGGGTTTTGACAATCTCCAATGTCTCCTTATCGATCACGTGTACCAAATCTTTATTGGGACCAAAAAACACATCTACCCACGCGTAGCGGCTGTTCTCGTGGCTACGGGTGAAAAATCCTGGCCCCTTGGTGGGAATACGTTTTATCAGCTGCCAGTTGCTCATATCAATAACGCTGATTTCACCGGTTTTGAAGTTGGGGGTTGCCATGATGTTGTTACCCTCATAGTTCCAGGTGATGCCGGAGCCGAGATGGGGCATGCCGTCTAACTCTATGCTGGCGATATGTTTACCGCTGCCTAGATCGATTACCTGGCCGTTGGCGTCGTCGCGTGAAGTTGCCATCAAGTGGCGGTAGTCCGGGTCAAAGAAAAAATCATCGAGATAGCCCTGGGCAGCAATGCGTCGCGGTTTAAATGGGGGCTCGCCGTCATAGCCGATCTCCCAGACTTCTTCCACGTCTTTCAAGGCAGCGATAAAACTTTGGCGTGGCGGTGCGGTATAAACGGCACTGACCCGTGAGGGCTTGCCGTGTTTGTCACTGACGTCGATCACTTGCAGCAAATTCAGGTTTTCCGCGTCCAGCAGTACCAGCGTGTTTGGCAAATAGTTGCCGACCATGACGGTCTTGCCATCGAATGCAACGGCCAGATTACGGGTATTGATGCCAGCCCTTACTTCCGCCACCACTTTTAGATTATAGATATCGTACTTGCTGATCCAGCCATCGCGAGAAGCGAAGTACACGTAGCGGCCGTCCGGCGAGAATTTTGGGCCACCGTGCAGGGCTCTGCGCGTAGCAAAGCGATGGATGGGTTCCAGCTTATCACCGTCGAGTAACGTGGCTGCATGGTCTGTCATTTCTACGACCACAAAAAGATTCATTGGGTCGGCATCGAATACAGGCTTGTCGGGTAATGACCCGAAGGGGTGTGGCAGCGCGTGGCTGGCGCGAATTTGCTTATCTTTCCAAATTGGAGCTTGCTGTGGTGGGCTGAAAATATAGTCAACCAGGGCGTCGCGCTGTGCCCCGGAAAGCTGTTGTTTGAAACCCCGCATCTGGGTGGCGGCACGGCCGTTGGTAATGACTTCCAGCGCTTGTTCTTTGTTGAGCCGTGCCAATACCTGGGGTAGTAAAGCGGGTCCCATGCCGCCGAGGCGCTGCTGGCCATGGCAGCTGGCGCAGTGCTGGTTCCAGTTTTGCTCGACTTCAGTCGCCGGCAAGGTTGTGCTGAGCAACATGAACACCATCGGCAAAATGCGCGTAGTGCCAGCAGCAAGCTTCACTTTGGTACCGCTTGTTGCATGACCGCAGGCGCTTTGGCCAACAGACTATGGAAGTCAACCACTTCTCCCACCACAATCAGCGTTGGCGGCCGCAGTGCGTATTGCACAATATCTTCTGCTATATTGCCGAGGCTGGAGATGACCAGGCGCTGCTTATCGGTAGTGCCCTGTTCAATCAGTGCAACGGGCGTGTGCGCGCTGCGGCCATGCGCCTGCAGCTCGTTGCTTATCATATCGGCATTGCCCAGCCCCATATAAAACACCACTGTTTGATTTTTAGCCGCCAAACATTGCCAGGGAAGTTGCAGCTGCCCCTCTCGCAAGTGGCCGGTGACAAAGGTACACAATTGGGTGCTGTCCCGGTGGGTAAGGGGAATACCAACGGCAGATGTACAACCGGAGGCAGCGGTAATGCCGGGTACCACTTGATAATCGATGCCGTATTTGAGCAGATACTCTACTTCTTCGGTGCCGCGGCCAAAAATAAACGGATCGCCACCTTTTAGTCGCACGACGCTTTTGTTAGCGCTTGCGCGATCTACCAGCAGGGCATTGATTTGTTGTTGGCTCATGGCGTGCTGGCCACAGCGCTTGCCGACAAATATTTTTTCACAGTTTACCGGTGCCAGCTCAGGAATAGACTCTCCCACCAGCCGGTCATACACCAGCACCTCGGCTTGACGCAATAGCTTCCATGCTCGCAGCGTTAGCAATTCGGGGTCGCCTGGTCCGGCTCCTATAATGGCGACCTGGCCGCGGTGGAGCTTTGTTTGGTGATCATGCCTGGCTGGCCGGGCCGCGCTATCAAGCGGAATCACCTGGGGAGTCGTTGTTGTTTGATTTGGTCTTGTCATCGTCACTCCTGGTGCAAGTACTCGTCGTTTCAGGCGCTTGTTTGGCGTGCAATAATTTGACCGGCCATGCGTTGTGCCGGCAATCCAATTTCTTCGTCGCTTAAATAGCAAGCAGGATCCTCAGCCCAAAAATCGCCGGTCATCTGGTAAGCTCGCACGCGGGTATTGCCGCCGCATATCGCAAACTGCATACATTCGCCGCAGCGCCCCTTTAGCGGTCGTGGCTGCTGCCGCAGCCCGTGCATGAAGGTGTCATTGGGCTGGCGCCAGATCTCGGAAAACGGTCGATCTCTGACATTGCCCAGCGGGTAATCCCACCAGAACGTATCCGGGTGTACGGTGCCCAGATTATCGATATTGGCGACATTGATACCGGTGGAGTTGCCGCCCCAGCGTTGCAGGCGTTGTGTTAGCGCACCGACCTGCTGCGGAAAGTGCTTGCGCGCCCAGTGCAACAAAAATACGCCATCAGCGTCGTTGTTGCCGGTAACGTATTCGCGTTGGATGCCTGCTTCAACTTCCCTGCGGCTGCGTTCAAACAGCATCTCCACCGCCTCACGCGAAAGCGAATGATAGACATCGGCTTTTTTATGACGCAGGCCGCGACCAGAGTAGTTGAGATGGGAGAGGTAAAACTTGTCAACATCATATTCTTCCATGACCTCCAACAGGCCAGGCAGATCCTGATAATTGTCCAGCGTCAGGGTAAAGCGAATGCCGACCTTTATACCCCTTTGCTTGCACAGTTCTATGCCGCGCAGTGATGCGTCAAACGAGCCTTGTTTTTGCCGGAAGCGATCGTGAGTTGCACCCAAACCGTCAAGGCTGATGCCAACGTAGTCATAGTTGGCTGCCGCGATGCGGTCAATGTTACTCGCGTCGATGAGCGTGCCGTTGGTGGAAAGACTGAGCATGAATCCCAGGTCCTTGGCATACTGCGAGACCTGGAATATATCGGGCCTTAGCAGCGGTTCCCCTCCCGACAGAATCAGCATAGGTACTTTAAAACGGCGCAGATCCTCCATCACGGTATACACCTCGTCGGTCTCAAGCTCGCCCTTAAAGTCTATATCCGCCGAGGTGGTGTAGCAGTGTTTGCAGGTCAGGTTGCAGCGGCGGATCAGGTTCCAGATGACCACCGGTGCCGCCGGTTTACGGTGCGGGCCAAGCGGGGCAGGGTTGACCAGGGTCTCAATGTATTGGGTGATTCTAAACATTGGCGCTATTCTCCTGCTGCTGCTGTTGTGCGCGAATGCGAAAGCCGCTTTTCTTCAGTATGCGGGTACTGAATAAAATCTGATGCTCGTCACATACGCCATCTAACATAGCAGCAATACTGTGGTAATGGCTTTCAGCTTCAGCCCGATCACGACCATGTACCATCGCAAACAGGTTATAGGGCCAGGCAGGCAGGTGGCGTGGCCGCTGGTAGCAGTGGCTAACGTAGTCCTGCTCGGCCACCATCGGTCCGGCGCCGGCGACCAGTTCGTCCGGAATATTCCATACTGTCATGCCGTTGGCGCGATAGCCAAGTTTGTAGTGATTAGGAACGGCGGCAATACGGCGGATGATGCCGCTGTCGAGCATGTTTTGTAAGCGCGCCATAACCGCCTCGCTGCTAATGCCTATGTCTTTAGCCAGTTGTTGATAGGGGTGCTGCACCAGCGGCAACCCCCCCTGGGTGGCGACAACTAACTGGCGATCAATGGCATCCATCATATGCTCTCCCGGTCTTTAAACTTCAAAATGCAGGCCAACAAAAAATTCTTGCTGCTTCGGCATGTTGTAAGCCGGGTAACGGGTTTTCTCTTCTATAGCCGCGATAACTGTGTCGATTTCCGGCGCGGTTTCGGTTGCCAGCACAAACCACATATTGAGCTCGTGTTCGCGGGCGTAGTTGTGCGCAACCTGGTCAAAACTGTTGACGATAGCAGCGACGCGTTCGAAGTCGTGCTCAGGGATCGCCATGGCAACCAGACTTAGTCCGCCACCCAAGTGTTCGGCGTGAAACATCGGGCCGAAGCGCGTTAATACACCCTCATCCAGCATGGCCTGCAATCGCTGCAGCAACTCGTCTTCCCCGATATGTAATTGTTCGGCGGCAAGTTTGTAGGGTTGCTCCGCAATGGGAAAACCCCGTTGTAACTGGTTAAGGATGTTCCGGTCTATATCATCCATAGCGGGCATCGATGCGAGTATCGGCATAGCGGCCACCGCACTGTTTAAATTGCTTTGTGCTGAACAACACGTCGTGCGGCAGGTGCTGTAAATCATGGCGTTGCACCAGCGCATCGATTTGCTGCAGCACGGTATCGCGCTGCCTGCCGTGGATCATGCAGAATAAGTTGTACGGCCAGTGCGGTAACATTCTGGGCCGCTGGTAGCAGAGTGTGACGGCATCGTTGGCGCTGAACTGGCCGGCAACCTGCTCGACCTGGTCTTCGGGTACGTCCCACACCACCATAGCATTCGCGCGATAGCCAATGTTGTGATGGTTGACCACCATGCCAAAGCGCTTGATCAAACCGCTGGTTTGCCACTGTTGCAAGGTGTCTATTACCGCTTGTTCGCTCAGCCCTAATTGCTGCGCCAGGCTGAGATAGGGCTGCGGCCTGAGGGGTAGGCCTTGCTGGATTGCCAGTTTAAGCGCTTCGCATTGCCGGCTATTCAGTTGTTGCACGGTTGCGGCTCCCAGTCGATTTTGAAACCCAGGTCGATATGAAAAGAGCGTTCCATCGGCAGCGGCATAACGCTATAGCCCGCAGCCTGTTCAATCGCCGCAATGCTGTGCTGCAGATCGTTTTGATCCCTGGCGGTGACCACAAACCAGAGATTAAAGTGGTGCTCCCGGGCGTAGTTATGATTCACCCCGGCGAAGGTGTTGACTTGTGCGGCGACCGCGTCCAATTCCTCTGCCGGCACCGACATCGCGACCAGGCAGGATGCGCCGGCTTTGGCGTGGTCAAACACCGGGCCGACTCGGGTAATCACCCGCTGCTGCTGCAATTCCTCTAGTGTATCGAGCACATCCTGCTCACTGACGCCTAACGCATCCGCCATGGTTTGATAGGGGCGCGGACTAAGCGGCAAGCCTTTTTGGTAACGATCAATCAACTGCCGCGCCAGTGTATTCATGATTTTACAAACCGATACGATGTGCGCGGTGGGTAAAAAAGATGCCGCTGGGGCTGGCCGCGTCGATCTGCGCCAATTGGGTAAAATCTGCCGTGTTGTAGATCACTACTTTATTATCATCGCGCGCCGACACCCAGACGTGCTCGCCGCGCGGGGTAAATTCCATGTGTAACACGGACTTGCCAGGCGTGAGGTCGCGCATGACCTTATTGCTATCGGTGTCGATCACCTGCACCACGCTATTGCGGGGATAGGCGAAATTGACCCATACCTGCCGTCCGTCGGGGCGTGCCATCACAAAAATCGGTTGCCCCTGTACTTTTATGGTGTCAATTTGTTGCCAGTTGTTGGTATCCACCACCAGCACTTCGTTGTGGCCAACGGCTGGAATATAGGCGCGATTATTAGCAATCGCCCAGCCCTCGAGATGCGGCATTTTGTAAACCGGCAAGCGCTTTTCACCCTTGCCGTAGTCAGGCAGAATGCGGCGCACGCCCTTTTCCGGGTGCCATAGATCGAGCAGGGCAAGGCCATCTTCGCCAAATAAGCCGGCAATGTAATAGCGGCCTTCCGGTGTGATCAGCGCATCGTAAGGTTTGGTGCCAATATCCTTATGGCGCTTGATACGTGGTTTGTCGCCGCTGAGATCGACCACCCATATTTCGCCAGCATCGTATAAGGTGAACACAAATTTTTGCCCGGGCGCATCCACCAGACCAACCACTTTCGAGGGGGTATCGGAGCCGGCGTAATCGGCCGGTATATCCAGCACCTGTTCCAGGTTGTCGCTGCGAAAAACCTTGACGCCCCCCGGCGTGTAATTTGATACAGCGACCAGCTCACCGTTCTGGGAGATAGCGCCACCAATGCTGTTGCCAGCCTGCATAACGCGGTGGGTGATTTTCTGCTGCAACAGGTCGACTCGACTTAAGCCACCGTCGCGGCCGAAGATAAAGGCATAGCGACTATCGCGCGAGAATACGGCCGAGGCGTGCGACAGGTCGCCGAGGCCTGTGACGCTGGCGAACGCTTTATTTTGGCTGGTATCGACCAGTTGAATTGAGCCGTCGGCGCGCTCGACAATTAATCCGAGGTCGCCGGTGCCGCGTAGTTCGGCCGCAGCACTAACGGCGTAGAGGGTCAAAGTGCAAACAACAAGCCGTAGGGTTTTTAGTGTTCTATTCATGCGTTATTCCGACCTTTAGTTGCGCTACCAGCCAGGCAACATCGTCTTTGCTAAGAATGCCTCGCCATGGTGGCATGGCCTGCTGCGGGCGGCCATCCAATATGGTCGTTGTCAGGAACTGATCCGGCTTATGTTGCAGCGCGTCGACGGTTAGAGCTGGTCCCAGCCCGCCTTTAAGACTCATGCCGTGGCAGGAGCCGCAATCCTGACGCAGCAACTGCAGCAGTTCCTGTTGACGAGCAGCATCGGGTTGTTCAGCCCAGGCACCGAAAAATGTCGCCTGCAGCGCGGTACACAGCAACGCTGCAGCGCGACGCGCTCGGCCTGAACGGGAAGCTGTCATTATATGTTTACGCCTCGTTCTTGCTTTTCTTAACCTGCATTGTAGTAAGCCACAAGTCGGAGCAATTGATCTAAATCATGCAGCGAGCGAATTTGTATGTAAATAGTACCAGTTCATGTGTAGCCTGTGCGTCGCTGCGAGGGCCTGGAAAGGTTGCCGTAGTAGCTGTCAATAGCTGCAGTCTGGTAAGCGGCGAAACGGTTATGTCAGTATGCCCCCTTGCACACAGCGTGGCATCTCGAACGCGCACAAAACGTTATATCGCCATAATAGAGCGACTCGACTCAGTGAAACTTGATCCTGATCAAACAATGGTTAGGTTTATTTTGCAACGTAACGTTAACTCCTGCAGTTCGCTATCGCGCAATCAGCAGCGCCCTGTATGCTGCGGAATGGGTATGAGCACCATTCATACCTCAATAATCAAAAGGCCTTGGCAAACAATGAAAGCATCGAAACGCGCGTCACAACTAGTCTTCGGCCTGTGCGCACTACTTGCTTCTCTCCCTTTAATTGCAGATACGAAAATCAAGATCTGCGCTTCCAGCTCACTGGATTACCTCGAAGAGATCACCGTCACCGGCTCGCGCACTGATAAAGCCGTTATGGCAAGCCCATTATCTTTGTCCGTCGTCACCGCACAGGAGATACAGCAATCAACCGCCAATCTGGCCGCCGAACTGCTGCGTGACATACCCGGCGTGCAGCTAAGTGACCGCGGTCAACCCCGGTTAATGCGCATTCGCATTCGTGGCGAAGGCACCGAAGTGTTTGTAGAAGAGGAGGAACGCAGCACATTTCCTCTTATTGGCTTCAGAATCTCGGTGCCGTAGAGAGACCGCCAAAAGACTGCTCTGTTTTATCAGGGTACAAATCTCGGCGATCTACTGACCCAGGTCACGACCAACCTTTACCGGCAGGTCAGCGACCGCCAGTTCAATACCTTTCCGTCACTGCAGACAGACGCAGGCAGGTTGGACCGCAGCATCTTCACCAGTTCGGAGCTCATCACCGATAGCGCATTGCTGCAACTGGACTGGCAGCCGCACCCCGATCATTACCTGATCACCGGCCTGCAATATCTGGACGACAGCGTAGACCAGAACCGGGTAACCGAAACTCTGATCGGCATTTCGCCACTGGCGGAAGTAGAGCAGTTTGCCGATCAAGCCAGTATCGAAACCATCGCCTTATTCGCCCAGGATGAGTGGCAACTTAGTGATCACTACACGCTGGCGATTGGATTGCGTCAATATTGGGTAGAGGGCCAACTCGATGAGTCCGATCGCGAAGGTCTGCTGGCAGGCAGCCAGGATGATGCAGAACTTATTGGCAGCGTAGCGCTCGCCTATGCAGGCCTGCCGAACACTGTACTGCGCGCTTCTGTTGCCCAGAGTTACGTCTAGTGTGGTGTAACGAATAAAGCGTACTTATAGAAGCTCACAATTTGTGCTCTGCAAGACGCAGTTCGCCGGGAATGTAGGCCACCTTTCCAAGAACTGCAACGCCGCAGTGCGCAAATTGTGAGCTTCCCTTCGGGCGAGCCGCCAAGGGGCCATCCGCTGCGTCGCCTAGGAGCGCCTACTGTTGGTGCATTCCCTTGACATATGCCCAATATGCCTTCGGAAATGCGCCTTACGACTGCCCCCTTGGCGACTCGCTATATGAACGCTTTATTCGTTACACCACACTAGATATAGGCTTCTGCGGTCAGCGGGAGCGCGCTGTCCTGCACCAGGCTGATCGGTTGACATCAAACAGGGGCTTTGCAAAATCTGGACTGGCGATATGTTCGAATTTTAACATACTACTAACAGCATGACGGCTCACATCAAGTCTGTGTAAAATGCGCGTATCGCTACGATCACCAACACGAGAATTCTCATGCCTGACAGCAAAGCCGACTCCATCCGTGCCACCGTACGCAGCGCCTACACCCAGGTCGCTGCAGCCAGCAACAGCGGCTCCAGCGCTGGCGAAGCCAGTTCCTGCTGCGGCGTATCTGACGACAGCCAGATCAATGCGCTGATATCAACCCGTCTGGGATACAGCGAGCACGATCGTGATAATGTACCCGCCGGGGCCGACATGGGCCTGGGCTGCGGCAACCCACGCGCTATTGCCAGCCTGCAAGCCGGCGAAGTAGTACTCGACCTCGGCAGCGGCGGCGGCTTCGATGCTTTTCTTGCGGCGCGGGAGGTTGGCGACAGCGGGCACGTGATTGGCGTTGATATGACGCCCGATATGATTACCAAGGCGCGCGCAAATGCGGAGCAAGGCAAGTTTAACAACGTTGAATTTCGCCTCGGTGAAATTGAGCATCTTCCGGTGGCCGATGCGACGGTGGACGTGATCATATCCAACTGCGTGATCAACCTGTCGCCAGACAAAGCCTGCGTTTTTAGCGACGCCTATCGGGTGCTGAAACCCGGCGGCCGACTGGCCATCTCCGATGTAGTCGCCAGCACTGAACTGCCAGAGTCGATGCGCGCTGATGCCTACATGCACGCCGCCTGCGTAGCCGGCGCGGCAACGGTTGATGAGCTTGAAAGTATACTCACCGCCGCCGGCTTTACCGCCATCAACATTCATCCCAAAGACGCGTCGAAAGACTTTATCAAAGACTGGGTGCCCGGTAGTGGGGCTGAGGACTATGTACTTTCTGCGACGATAGAAGCAGTGAAATAAAGCGCTGTCTGCAATTGAATCTTAATATCGCTGGCTCCACACAAAAAGTGCAGCTGAAGTTGGCTCGGCCATTCGTTCCCATCGCTGCAACGCGAAGAGATTCTTGCGTACCGGTTTACTCTGGCAGAAGCTCGCTGCTTGGCATGCAAGAACGATCAGAATAGTAGCCAACTAAGTGTAATGCTTAAGTACTAGCACTTTCGTTGAATTTACAATTTAACTGTAATTAGTCATCATTGTAACGACTGCTGCGCTACTAAAACGAAACTATAGGAATGGCACCATGCGACGGCTTACGCCAGGCTTCACCTGTTTATTCTCGCTTGCGCTTTGCCTGGCCCTGCTACCGACGTTGTCGCGCGCCGAACAGGCAATAAGCGGCTCGCTGGGCAGCACCGGGTTAGGCGTTGAATGGATCACACCGCTTAACGACAGGCTACGCGCGCGGGTCATGTTGACCTATATAGCCATCGACGTTGATTTAGACGAACAGGATGTTGACTACACAGCCGAATTCAGCAGCGCTAATGTGGGTGCCGCGCTGGAATGGCATCCTTTCCAAACCGGCTTTCGTGTGTCGGGTGGCCTGGTTGGTACCAACTTCGGTTTTGACCTGCAGTCGGATGGCGGCCAGCAAAGCTACGCCATTGGCAACACAACCTATACCGGCGAACTGCAACTTGACGGCGAGGTGGATTTCGCCAATGTTGCCCCCTATCTCGCCATCGGCTGGAGCAGCGAACTTGATGACTATGGCCTGTATCTCGGCTGTGAATTCGGCGTGCTGTATGTCGGCAGCCCTAACCTGTCACTAGACGCCAGCGGGCAAGTTAATGACAGCAACACTGGCCGGCGAATCAATGTGGCCAATAGCGCCGACTTTCAGGCCGACCTCGAACGCGAGCGCAAAAATCTGCAAGACGATCTTGAAGATTTTTCGTTCTACCCGATTTTGACCATTAACGTGGGTTACCGTTTTTAGCACCAGCTTCTACCCCTTAAAAGATTACGGATATCGTTGCAATGAAAATTTTGCCCCAAAAAAAAACTCTGCCAGCAACGATTGCAGCACTTGCCTTACCCCTGCTCTTATTGGCCGCAGGCGCTTATGCACAAGACGACGATTTTGAGCTCATAGCCACCTGTACCGATGTAAACGACAGCCGCACCTGCAACTTCGACGACGATGCTGTCGTGTCTGAGGGTTTGATCAATCTGGCGGAAGATTTATTCGCCGCAATTGACAATCAGGATAGCACCAATGACCTGTGCGAGCGGGTTGGCGACATAGCCAATTGCACCATCAACGAGTTGGATTTGATATGCGAGATTGAAGACGACAACGAAGGCCAGCCAAAGACGGCACAGTGTCGCATTAATGGTGGTGGTCTGCCGCCGGCTGCTTTTTCTGTCGATTGCGATCAAAACACGGACGACAGCGGTGGTTGCGAGCTGCGTTCCAGCGGTGCGGCAATTCGGGATGCACTCGGCTTTATCGACAATCCGCAGCTAAAGCGCGTTGGCGAGAATCTGCTGCTTGGCTGCGTTCGGCGCGGGGGCACGGCAGCTTTCCAACGCGATTGCGACCCCTTGCTGGCAGCGTTGTCAGACGGCAATGAAGAAGGCGTGACCGCAACGCTGGAAGCTATTACACCTTTAAACGCTGACAACGCAGTAGACAGCAGCCGCTTCGCCCTAAATACGCAGTTAGGTCATGCCAGTGCGCGGCTGTCACGGCTACGTGCAGGCTCCGAGGGGGTAGACCTCTCAGGCCTGCAATTTTTTGATGGTCAACGGTGGCTACGCGCAGGCGATCTGCTTGCTGCCAACGACGATATGATGACTGACACTTCTACGGAGTCCTGGGTTGGCGATAGCAGTGGCCGGATGGGAATATTCATCGACGGCACCATTATCATTTCCGAGCAGGACGGCACCGTGGATGAAAACGATGCCGAAACCGACGCACAGATGGTCACCGTCGGAGCCGACTATCATTTCGGCGAGCACTTTATCGGCGGGCTGGCTTTCAGCGCCGGTTTTTCTTCAACCGACTATGGCAGCAACCGCGGCCAGCTCGACACCACCAGTTTTCTGCTTATGGCATACAGCTCCTACTACCTCGGCGCGTGGTATGTAGACACCACATTGGCACTGGGGGGTGATAACTACGACCAACAGCGCCGACTAAACTGTGACAGTGGCTGCGTGCAGGCTCTTAAGCAAAATTTCGATGCGGAATTCAATGGCAGCCAGATAGCAGTCACTGTAGGTACCGGCTACGAGTGGGCACTATACGGGTTTACGCTGGCACCCTACGTGCAGCTGGCAGGCGCGTCGCTTGAAGTCGATGGCTATCGCGAGACGACCGGCAACGACGGACCCGGTTCCGGTTTCGCGATGGATATTGGCAACCAGGATCAGGACCTGTTAACCCTCAGCCTCGGCTCCCAGTTTCGCTATGTGTTCAGCCAGGAATGGGGCTTGATTATTCCTCACCTCGGCCTTGAATACGTCACCGAACTGAACGATGACGACCGCGTGGTCAACGGTAGCTTCGTTGGCAATATCGCTCGCAACGAACAATTCTCGCTAACGACTAATCCGCTGGACGATACCTATTACACCGTTAGCGCGGGGGTATCAGTCCAGTTTAGCTATGGCGCGGGTTTTGTTGATGTCAAATCGTGGCAGGATAACGACGAGGTCGATCTGCTGCAATTCAGCATTGGCTGGCGCTGGGAATTGTAGGCCGCCGGTGTACGCGGCAAAGTAAATTAATAGTTAGACTTTAGGCTCTGGAGAGATTTATGTTCGCGAAAAAGGGTGTTGATGCATTGAAAACGGTGGTTAACGCCGTGCTGCGCGGCAGCCTGAGCGTGCGCTGCGACTTATTAACAAGGCGCCGCAGCTTAAAAAATAATAGTAGCCGCCACTATCTCGCACTGCTACTCGCCACGCCTTTATTGGCAGTATTAACAGCCTGCAGCACCGGCAGCAATGACGATAACGAACCCTTCGTGCAGGAGTCACAGGTACCTTTTCCCTACAAATCTCTCGAAGTCGACCCGGGCGCCGATACCGCCGCCGTCGGTACCACGGCGCAGTTCGTGGCGACCGGCATCACTGAAGATGGCCGCAAGGAAGCCCTGACCACCCGCGTGAGCTGGACCGTCGAAGACGACGATGTCGCGCAAATTGACCTCACAGGCCTGGCAACCGCGATTACGCCAGGCCGGACCATTATCACCGCAACATATAGTAGCGATGGTCGAGAACTGGTTCGCTTAGCAGGGCTGACCGTGACCAGCGAAGGGCTGGTATCCATCAGCGTGGCAGCCGGCGATCCGTCAATTGTCGCCGGCACCAGCACGTCGTTAACTGCTACCGGCAATTTTAGCGACGGCAGCACCCAGGATATTTCCGACTCGGTTAGCTGGCAGTCGTCGAACGCTGGCATTGTGGCCGTTGACGCCAGCAACGGCGATGCGGTTAGCGCCAACGGCATCGCTGTCGGCAGTGCCTCCATTACGGCAGAACTGAACGGCCAAAGCGACACGGTAAACATAAGCGTTACCAACGCGGTGCTGGAGTCTATCGCCGTCACACCGCTGACCGCGACCCTCGTCGCCGGTACGCAGCGACAATTTACAGCGACCGGAAGCTATAGTGACGGCAGCACTCAGTCACTGAATGCGAACGTTAGTTGGCAGTCATCCAATACCAGCGTTGCCAGCGTTGGCGATGACGCTGCCGACGGCGGGCTGGCGACCGCAGTGGAGGCCGGCGAGACGACCATCTCCGCCACCCTCGACGGCATCAGCGGCAGCGCAAACCTGACGGTCACTGGTGCCGAACTGGCCTCTATTGCGGTCACACCTGTCGACACCACGATTGCAGCCGGCACCGAACAGCGGTTCACTGCAGTGGGTCGGTTTAGCGATAACACCACCCAGGATTTGACCGACGCCGCCGTCTGGTCTTCATCAAATGAGAATGTCGCCGCCATCAGTAATGCCGACGGTCGCGAGGGGCTGGCAACGGCGCGCCGCGAGGGCCCAACCACTATTACCGCCAGCCTGAACGGCGTCAGCGGTTCTACCGAGTTAACGGTTGGCCCGCAAACGCTGGTGTCCATCGATGTGACGCCGACCAATCCAACGGTTGTGTCTGGCACCACCCAACAGTTTACCGCCACCGGCAATTATTCGAATGGCAACACCCAGAATCTGACCAACGACGTGAGCTGGCAGTCGAGCAACAGCGCGGTAGCAACCATTACCGGCACTGGTCTTGCTACCGCGGATGCCGCGGGTTCATCGACAATTACCGCCAGCATGGACGGCATCAGCGATGACACCAACTTGACCGTCACCGTGGCGGAACTAAGATCGCTGCAAATAAGCCCCGACGCGCCCACCGTCACTCTCGGTGAGACTCGGCAGCTAACAGCCACCGGCACCTACAGCGATGACAGCACGCAAGACCTGACCACAACGGTAACCTGGGGTCCGGCCAGTTCAAATATTGCCAGTGTCAGCAACGCCGACGACAGCGCAGGTCTGGCAACGGCAAGCAGTGTGGGCACAGTTACGGTCAGCGCTACCAGCGGCGGGATAAGTGACGAGACTGTATTGACCGTAGTCGACCGAGTGCTGGAGTCGCTTACCGTCACTCCCGACAACAGTAGCCAGACAGTCGGTGGGCAGCAACAATTCACCGCCACAGGTAATTACAATGTCGGCGAACCGGACGACCTTACGGATGCGGTTGAGTGGTCGTCTACTGACACGGGTATAGCTACCATTGCAAACGCGGACGGCAGCAAGGGCCTCGCTAATGCCGTTGCCGCAGGCACGACCAGAATCGAAGCTCGCCTTGACAACGTTGTCGGCGGCACCGATTTCAGCGTCATTCCGGCGACGCTGGAATCATTAAGCGTTGCCCCCGCCGAAGCCACCGTTGCCGACGGCGAATCCCAACAATTCACCGCAACAGGCAATTATTCAGATGGTGAGGCGCGTGATGTAACGGCCCAGGTAACCTGGGAATCGGCCAATGGCGAAGTTGCAAGCATCAGCAGTGCGGGTTTGGCGACGACCACCGGCGCGGGTGAAACTGAAATCACTGCCACGTTGGGAGAAGAGCAAGCAAGCGCCACGCTGACAGTTACCGTCGCCGAACGCACGCTTACCGATATTCAAGTCACGCCCACCGATGGCAATGTTGATATCGGTGCCGAGTTGCAATACACCGCTACCGGCATCTACTCCGACGAAAGCACGGAAGACCTGACTACCACGGTCACCTGGAGTTCTGCCGACGACGACATTGCCAGCATCAGCGACGCTGGCCTGGCGCTTGGCAATAGTCCCAACAGCGTAACCATCAGTGCTACGTTTGAAGGCCTGGTGGGCGACGCGGTTCTGGTAGTTAACGATCCGGGGGTAGCAGAGCCGACGCTACTGCGCGTTGAGGTCACGCCGCTGGATCAGTCCATCGAAATTCCAAATACGTTGCAATACACTGCTACTGCTTTCTATACAGACGGCACCGAGGAAACCAGCGTTAACCGCACCAGTGAAGCAACATGGACCTCATCGAACGAAGAAATCGCCAGCATAAGCGATGATCCAGCGCAGTCGCGCGGCCTCGCGACCGGTACCAGTGAAGGCACCGTAACGATTACGGCGACGTTCGAAGGCTTTACGGACGAGACCAGCCTTGAAGTGCGACCGGAGGTCGTTGTACCGACGCTGACCGGCATCACCATCGCGCCGCAGGATACGTCAATCCTGGAGGGCGCAACTCAACAGTACGCCGCCACCGGCAGCTACTCCAATGACACCACGGCGGAAATCCCCGCCAGCGACGTTACCTGGAGTTCGTCAAACCCCGATATTGCACAATTCGACGGCACGGATGGTGTTGTGACTGGCAATGTCGGAGGCACTGTGACAATAACGGCAACTTTCGGTGGCTTTACGGACGAAACCAGTCTTGAAGTACAAACGGACGTCGTTGAACCGACCCTGACAGGTATCAGTATTGCGCCGCAAAACGCTTCAATCGTGGAGGGTGAAACCCAACAGTACACCGCCACAGGCAGCTTCTCCAATGACACCACAGCGGCAATCCCCGCTGCCGACGTTACCTGGAGTTCGTCAGATCCCGATATTGCCGATTTCAGCGGCTTGGACGGCATCGCGTCCGGTAACACCGGTGGCCCTGATAATGTAGTAACGATTACCGCAACCTATCAGGGCTTTGACGATACGGCTACTCTTGCAGTGACCGTTGCGGAACCGACGTTGACCGGCATCAGTATCGCGCCACAAAGCGCTTCCATCGTGGAGGGAGCAACCCAACAGTACACGGCCACAGGCAGCTTCTCCAATGACACCACGGCGGCAATCCCCGCTACCGACGTTACCTGGAATTCGTCAGATACCGCTGTTGCCGATTTCAGCGGCTCGGATGGTCTTGCAACCGGTATCAGCGGCGGCCCGAATGCAACGGTAACGATTACCGCGACCTATCAGGGCTTCGACGATACGGCGACTCTTGCAGTAACCGTTGAGGAACCGACCCTGACCGGTATCAGCATCGCGCCGCAAAACGCTTCTATTGTGGAGGGAGCAACCCAACAATACACCGCCACCGGCAGTTACTCCAATGACACCACTGCGCCAATCTCCAGCGCCGACGTTACCTGGAATTCGTCAGATCCCGCTGTCGCCGATTTCAACGGCTCGGATGGCCTCGCAACCGGCATCAGCGGCGGCCCGAATTCTGTGACAACTATTACCGCAACCTATCAGGGCTTTGACGCAACGACTAACCTTAGCGTGACCGCAAACGAACCGACCCTGACCGGCATCAGCATAGCGCCGCAAGACGCTTCCATCGTGCAGGGAGCAACCCAACAGTACACCGCTACCGGTAGCTACTCCAATGACACCACCGCGGTTATCCCCGCCACCGACGTTGCCTGGAGCTCGTCGAATCCCGATGTCGCCCAGTTTAATGGCTCGGACGGACTCGTGACTGGTAACAGCAGTGGCAGCGTCGTAATTACCGGCACATTTGAGGGGCAGGACGATACAGCCGACCTGCAGGTAAGCGAAGAAGTCACGCTGACTGGAATTACAATCGCGCCGCGAAACGCGGAAATCGAGGTTGGTGAAAACCAGCAATATAGCGTAACGGGAAATTATTCGAACAATACTACGCAGCCTATCGACCCATCTTTAGTGACCTGGAGTTCTTCGAATGAAGATATTGCCGAACTTGTTGATGTGGATGGCTTAGTGCTAGGCAGCAACCCTGGCACGTCAACAATTGGAGCCGTATATGAGGACCAGTTCACTGACGAAACCGAAATTACAGTGATCGAAGAGGTCGTCGACGCGCCTGATTTGGTAACGCGTATCGAAGTCACGGGTGATCCTACCGTGAATGGACAGGGTAATGTCGAACTGCCAATCAGCGTGACAGTACTAAATCAGGGTAGTGCCGGAGCAGGCAGCTTTAAAGTCGCAGTCGAATATACCAGTGACAACACAGGTGGTGCGGTCGTCATTCGCTTTGCTGCCACCGGGCAGGAAAACGCTTTTTACCCTTTTATAGAGTCACTCGATAATGGAGCGGATATAACCCTGAACGGCACGGTTACATTCCTTTCTTCGGCGCGCGAATCGACTGTTTCAGTGCGAGCAATCGCCGATAGCTGTAGTGGCGACGAAGACGAAATTGCGGAACCCTACTGCCGCGTTGATGAAAGCGACGAAAACAATAACCTCTCAAACGCGGTAACGGTTAACTTGCCGTAGCGCATGCAGCAAGCGCTACACAGTCAGGTTACTTAACCAAACACATTGATAGGGCGCTAACACCAGCTGCGAATCCGCATCACAGAAACTGGCGCCATTGATGAGGTCGGTCCAGGTGTCGGTACTGACCAGGTTAATATCCGCCAGATTAATTAGTTGTTGCTGGTCGGTAATATTGCTCAGGCAAAAAATACTCTGGCTGCGATTGATACTCTGCCGCCAAAACCCGAATACGCCAGTACCGAGATGCAGGGTGAACTGCGTTGCATTGGGATGAAATGCGGGCTGACGACGACGCAGCTCAAGCAGCCGCTTCAATGTCGCAAACACCCGTTGGTGATGGCTGGCGGGATCGCTCAGCGCTGCGTCCAATGCTTCTGCCTGCCAGACATGGCGATTGATCGAGCGCACCCGGCCGGTATTTTCCACCCGCGTATAGTCGTTAGGGGTCGCAAACAAACTGTGTATGTAGAGCGCCGGAATACCTTCCAGCGCGAGCATAATGGCATGCGCGCAGATATAGCGTTGGTATTGCCACTGATCCGGACCGTTAGCCAGGGTCCCCTGCAAAGCGTCAACCAGGGCAATATTCAATTCGTACGGCTGATCGCCCTGCCCTGACTGCCGCATGGTAACTCTGCCACCGAACGACAGCATGCTGGCTACCAGCTGCTCGCGCTCCTCGTCGCTGACTAATCCATCCAGCGGTCGTAAACCGATGCCGTCGTGCGACGCGATAAAATTAAGGTATGTCGTTCCAGCCTGAGCGGGCGGCATACTCATCAACCAGGTTTTCAAGTGTCGGCAGTCGCCACTGACGAGGGTGTACAGCAACAGCGGCGGCAACGAGAAGTTGTAAATAATATGCGCTTCGTTGGCGTTGCCAAAATAGGTGAGGTTTTCCCGATTGGGCACATTGGTCTCGGAGATGATAATCGCATCGTGCGTATGGTGCTCTATCAGCGTGCGCAGTAGCTT
>JBBKXJ010000090.1:0-19459 GCA_037969395.1 Pseudomonadales bacterium | reverse complement strand
GAGGTCGAAACCGCGCCGCGGCGCGTCAACAACGAGGGGATGCGCGATGACTAACGCCGCCATCATTTTCATGGTCGTGTCGGTGAGTAGTGTGGTGCTGTTAACCGCCTGGTGCTATTACACCGTAAGCGAGCCCCGCGAGACACCCACGGTCAACCGGACGACGTGGAAGATTAGGAACGGTCACGAAATAACTTGACGTTCTTGCTTGTCTTTTCGCCCGCCTTCTTCGTTGCGATAACAGTTACATAGTTCGACAATGCGCCTGTTACCGCGCCTCGAAGACGAACGACCCTTTAAGAGAAAAAAAAGCGGCGCAATAACGTTCAAGTTATTTGGTTCCCATTCCTTAGTGAATACGCTGGCCGACGCTAGCAGTATGAATTCAGTCGCCGCCCCGCCGCCACACCGCCGCGAACGCCTTCAGCTTTTGCCAGGAAGACAGGCGCTCGTCAGACACGGCATCAAGGAAGTCCGACAGCCGCTTCGACTTCACCATTGTGTAAATAGTGAATAGTGTGGCGACCACAAACACAACGGCGAAATAGATTAGCCGCTCGCGTAACGGCGCGTCTGCCTTGGCGAGCAGGTTCATGCCGAGAAAACCGGTGGTGACAGTGCCTATCAGACCGAAGATCGTCACCACGGTCAGCCGTACCACGGTGTTGGCCTGCCGGCGCAGGCTGTCGGCTTCGAGGTAGCTGTTCATGCCGGAAGTGCGCTCATTCACTTCGTCATACAGCGAATTGATTTCGAGATGCCTGGCCGTCATGTCAAACAGTGCACGCGTTTGCGCCTGCTCGGCGATTTCATGGAACCAGTAGCGGTGGGTAAACCGCAGGAAGCTTTCAAAGCTGGCGCGGATTGCGCGTTTGAAGCGCCGCACGCTGTCAGGGTCGTCGACGGTTAGCCGTTTCAGCGCCTCGACCAGGCGTTCCGAGAACACCAGCAACGCTGCCTTCTGGAAATGCGCGATCAGGAATAGCAGGAAATGCTGGTGACGGAACTGAGACAGCACACCACGTTCGCGATCGGTAAAGAACGCCGAACGTGCATCGCCCACGACAACCAGCGCCTGGCCACTGCACAGGTAGCGCGTGTTCGGAGCCAGCCCGCTACTCGACCAAAAACGATCGTAGCAATATCTTCCCTCAAAGTCGGCGAGGTGCGATTCTCCGTATGGCAGGGAACTGTTACCCGCGTCGGGTGTCGAGTCCACTCTGTGCGCCACTGCATCGGTCACCAGGCCAAGGCGGATGAAATCAGTGCGTGTCAACGCACCCGGATCGTCCAGCGCCAGGTAGGCAGTCAGCGGCATGCGGTGGTACTCGATTTGACGATAACGCAGAGCGCCTGCTTGCTCCGAATAGGCGCTGACCAGTGGTTGCAGCAGATATTCCCAATGTGCCGCGATGCGCGGTGCGCGATGACGGCTGACGTGAGACATAAAGGCGTCGCGCTCGTGAGCATCAGTGCGAGCGAGCACCGTGCCGTCGCGCCCGATCCATTCGGCAACGGTCGGGCTGTGCAGCGCCCGGCCAACAGCGTCCCAGCCGGATGGATAGGCGCGACCGATACGGTACATTAATTCTTGCACCTGCGACAACGGCAGGTCGTCGCCGCTGACCTCAACGTTAAGAATGACGACGTCGACATCGAAGAAGAAGTACAGGTTGACATGCACGACCTCTAGCGTGACCGGCATGTCATGCTCGCGGGCGACGATGCGTAGCTGCGCGATGTCGCGTCGTCGGAAGACACGCATTGAAGGGCCGGCATCGTCGTCGTTGCTCTCTGTGCGGCCTTCGCCGTAGAGGAATTGCTGCACATAGGGGAGAAAGGTCACGAACTCGCTGTAGTGGCGCTCCTGGAATGTGTCGCCTTCGCGCTCGTAGTCGTGATCGACTTCGCGCCACGGCGAGGCGTCGCCCAGGTCGCGCAGCACCTGCCATGGTGGCCCCACTGCGCCTGGCGCAGGTAGCAGCCGTAACGGCCACAGCAATGCCAGGCGGAAATGTTCAACGCTGGGTTCGGTAGCTGGCTCGGTCACGCTAGCAGTCTCGATTATTGTTCAAATTTTATGACCGCAGTGTAGCCAAGTGACGAGCGGAAAGACATTGCACTATAGGAGCATTATGAACAATGTTTACCCATGGCTGCATCGCTTGTTATTAGCAAATGCCAAAATCATTGAGCAGTGCGCTGACCCCGTCAACTGTCCAATCTGCTTGCTTCCAGCACAGGGAAATGCGGATCACTTGCTTTGGATTGAGCGGTCCAAACCAGGCGGCATTAAAACTCGCCCGGTAAAAGCTATGCCAGCTGCAGGGCACTACCTGTATGTAACTGCTAGTGGTGGTGACTATTAACCACTGTGGTTGTTATCCACCACTGCACAGCCCAACCAGCGGCGGGGCTTTTTCGATTTTGCAGTAAGTCTCGAATAATACCGCCGAACCATCGCCGAAGTACCAGCGGGACGATGCAACAAAGCCTTTCTATGGACGTCTGACGCACTGGTGTGAAACTTGCCCGTAATTACGGGTCTAACGTTATGAATCGATTGGTTACGGGGGGCAACATGGACATTTCGGAACTGCTGGCTAAAGCGCAAACAAAGGGCTACACGCACAATTTTGCCGTGGACGGCGATAGATTGCATATAAACGCGACCGACAAGCGATTTACCAACGAGGACTGTTGGATTGTCGACAGTCAATCGGTAGATGGAGGCACGGACCCAGGTGACGATGCGACGCTGTATCTCATTGAGACGCACAGCGGCGAACGCGGTTTTATTATCGTCTCGGATTCGTTTCATGCAGATCCGGCAAAGGCCGCTTTTGTAGATGAGCTGCAGCGCCATTTTAGCACTTAGCCTGTCGATGCAATTGCAAACGGTCAGTGCCAAACTGCGCGCATTTTACAGTGAATCCTGTAGCTGCCTAAACTGCCGCTGAATCATTGCCTCTGTTTGGAGAATCACTCTATTTTCTTCACTCATGTACGCCATGTTCAAATGGTACCGCGAAGACTTCGAAAACGGCTGGATGAGAGTTAATACGCTGGAATATTTTTTGATCACTTATGCCGATGCCCTGTCGCTGCTACCTGCAACACTAAAGAAAGTACGGGCAAAGGCTATTGACATTGACTACCTCGACTATGACTGACGACTCAATGACACCGGATATGGTAGCCCGAGCGGTCGAACTACAAAATAAATAGGCTCGTCAGCCACCTGGTCGATTAGCAGAATCGAGCCCTGAACTTTCGTTAATCGCTACCAGTTGCTAGATAGCATTGCGAACGCCTGCTCCGTGTACCAGCCGACTACTGCACTGTAATCTGTCGCGCGTCGGCTTGCTTGCGTTTGGGTAGTTGAACGGTCAATACACCGTCTGCCACCGATGCTGATATAGCGTCGATATCAATATCGGTCGACAGAGTGAAACTGCGCGCATAGTGACCAACATTGTATTCGGCGTAAAGCGGTTCAACTCCATCGTATTTGGACAGATCGACCTCGCCGGTGACGCTCAATACATTCTTCTCCAGATTGATGGTAACGTTCTTTTTTTCAACACCGGGCATTTCCATCTCCACGATGATGACATCGGCCGATTCGTGAATATCGGTCTGTGGTAAGTAATGACGCCCTACCTTGGTGGCCTCCTCTTTGCTTTCAAGTTCCTGTTTCTGTTGTACCTCTACCTCTTTTTCTTTGCTAGCCATAATAGCCTCCTGATCGTATTTATCATCGGTTTAAACTCACTCGACTGAAACGACTCTGGGTTTATCGCTTTCGGCCCGGGGCAGATATATTGCCAGCACACCGTCGCGATACTCAGCCCTAACGGCGCTCGCATCGATTTCAGCCGGCAAACTCAGCGTTCGGTCAAATTCTCCCGAAGCGCGTTCACGCCGGTGCACACTCAGGTCATCCTCGTAAGCAAGGGTTTTTGTGCCGCGCACCCTAACCTGACTGTTTTTCACCTGAATATCGAGTTTCTCTTTTTCGACTCCCGGTAATTCCGCAACGATGACAAAGTCTTCACCCTGACGAAACACGTTAATGGGTGGAAACGCACCTTTGCTGCTGATACCGGAACCGAACCAATCGCTGGACTGCGCGGAATCCATCGCTCTTTGCAGGGCAAAGATAGTGCTCAAAGGATCTGTCGTTCGAAAAATCATGTGACTTACCTCCCTTCGTTTAAATGTGACAAACTATAGTCACCAGTTAATTAGGTGGGTATTGCTGGCGCTTTTTCAAGTCCGTTGTCGCCAGCATTTTGAAATACTATGAGAAATTTGCTTATAGTTATTAAAACGATACTTTGTCTCTCCCGGACGGAAGAAGCCGGGCACACTGCATAGACGCCCGGCATTAATCTGCTATACGCGTGTACGTGTGCGCCTACGATCCATTCGATACTTCTGCGGCGGAATCAATATCACTGTGACCTGAGGAATTACCGCGATGTTTACCGCGCTCCCCAAAGTAATATAAGGATTTTTCCCATGCGATATCCGCAACCACTCGCCCCATCAGGCGGCCATCCATATCGCCATCGAGAAAATGAATGCCGCCGTAGCGCCGCGATGCACCGGCCTCATCGGCCGCGTCGCTAAACGTTGCCCAGCTGAGGCTGAGGTCCGCGACGGGTGCCAACCCGGGTTCCACAAACGATTGCCCACTGGCAAACGTCACCCCGCCGCCGAATACATCGCTACCGGTAAGGCGGCGTAAGGTTTCCGCAGCAGCCGATGAAAAGCCGCTGTGACCCGAGGGATATTCCGGGAACGGTGGCGTAACTACCGTAGCCGCCTGATACGGCTGCCAGTCTTCGCCCTGCATCGTCTGGGTGCCGAGGCCAGAGCCCGCCCAGGCAGCAACTGTCTCGCCTGAAAAAAGATAGTGAATTGCGGTCACTGGCCGCACGTAGTCGTAATGCCGCTTCGTACCCCAGATGGCGATGCTGGTATCGAACACCGCGTTTGACACAGCGAACATCATTTTCACATCGTCATCGACGCTGTTGCCATCGCGGCGGGAGACAAACTCCGAGAACAAATTCCAGTGGCCGGGCGGCAGTTCGGAAGAGGGTCCGTCCGCCCAATATTCCGCGACCGATTTACCCTGGTCGGTCAGGCTGGCGCTGTAAGAAAGTACCTGCAGCGCCTGTTCACGATAACCTGGATCGCTGACAGCATACGGACCCACTCGCCCATTACGGCGCTTCAATTCGCGGCGAACCGGCAGCATTACCTCGCTGCGCCAGTCATGCAGTGCGTAGGGTTTTACAAAACCCCAGTGCGGCGCGATATATTTTTGCACTACGAAACCACCATTACCGTTCGACACTCGTAGTGGCTGCCAACGATTCGGATCGTTGATCTGGTCGGGCGTATTTACCGGTTGGTACCCACTGTAGTCCGAATAGGCGCCCTCATGCAGATCGCCCAGTTGATTCGAGCCATCGTTATGCCTGAATTCGAGCACGGCGTGGCAGGCAAGATTTCCAATACCCGCGGCAGTCTGTTTCGATTTCTCGACATGGGCAGGGTCATAGCCTTGCGCTCGCAACAATTCGTCAAACTTTGGTTTCTCGCCAGGAAACAGATCGACGTTGGCGCGATAGCCAGCATAGGCGATCGATTCCTCCTTATTGGCTTCGGTACGCAGCGGTGCTGGCGCCTTTAGCGAGCGGCCAAAGCGTGTGCCTCGTGCTTTGCGATCATAGGCCGCCCAGGCGTCAAAGATGCAGGTATTTTCAATCGCCAGCATGCGCGCCACCATAGGTGGTCCCGGATGTGTTGCGCGAATGGCCTCCAGGGTAGCGTTGTTCCACTGCAACACTATATTGTCGTCTACGTTAGTAGCGTCCGCATTCGCAAGCTGAATGCACGACAGCATGACAGTGGCTGCCACGGCCTTCATGGTTACGTTACCTATTCCCGGCAGTGCAACCGGACTTACGCGGCTGACATTTGCTTCGTTTCCCACGTGTTTCATCTGAGTGTAGCTCCATATAATAACGAAAAAGGCGAGCCACCCGGCTCTCCCAGCACTAGCCTGTAAACTGGGCGAGCAGCTGTACCTGTGATTAACGCTGCTGCGTTGCTGGAGAGAATCTCACAATAAGAGGTATTAACTGAGAGGAATGGGAGCATCGTAGCAGACTGTTGACGGGAGCAACATTTACAGGAGTAACTCCGTGATTAGCATTTCCACCCTTCCCACCCTTCCCATTCCGGCGCTCAGACCCTCGTTCTGCAACGCACTGCTCGAGGTGCGCGCAGTAGCCGAAATGGCGTCGCTGTATTCGACCGCCGCGGGTCTGAAGAGACTATCGCGACCTGGTGACGGCCACCCGGTGATGATATTACCCGGTTTTTTGGCCGCTGATGGTTACACATCCAAAATGCGGCAACATCTCGAAGCGTTAGGCTACGTCGCCTATCCGTGGGGTTTGGGCCGCAACCGCGGACTCAGGGAAAATACCTACTACCAGCTTGAGCACAGGTTGCGCACGGTGGTAGCCCGCCATGGGCAAAAAGTAAGTCTGGTTGGGCACAGTCTGGGGGGAATTTACGCCCGCCTGCTCGCGTCCTACCATCCGGAACTGATCAGGCAGGTGATTACGCTGGGCTCGCCTTTCAATATCAGCGGTCCCGAGCACGTCAATGGCACCGTCGCACGCTTGTATGAGATGCTCAACAATAGACCGGCAGCGGGTGGTGTGACTGACCCGGAACGTGCGCGAACATCGCCGCCGGTTCCTTCGACGGCGATCTACAGCCAGAGTGATGGGGTCGTCCGCTGGCAGTTCTGTACCGACAGGGAGGGGCCTCACACCGAAAACCTGCGCGTACCCGGCAGCCATTCAGGTATGACGTCGAACTCGCTGGTGATGTATGCGGTCGCCGACCGGTTAGCGCAACCGGCGGGGCAATGGCAGCCATTTGCAATTCGCGGGATGCGCCGATTGTTCTTTGGCAAACCACCGTGCCGGGTTGAACCGTACGTTACTTACTATCAGGGTACAGCGATCTTGCCGCGTATCTAGATACCGTTTTGTAGCAAACCGTTGGCCAAAGAATCCAGGCGACAGCGGCGCGCTCGATTCGGCGATATCTTCACGGTTTTACTGGTAACGTCGTGGGATTGCGAGAAGTTGACTGTATAGCGAGAATACGCGGCGACACCTCGTTGCACTGAATAATTGGCTCGTCTGAATAATTTGTGCAACTCGATGGTCGCCGTGCAACACAGCTCAGCTCTCGGAATTCTTATAGCGCCCCTCAGGCTAGTACCCCTTCAAGGTGATATTGCCTAATGCAGTCAGTTCAAAAGCGCATTGCGCCAGCCTAACTAAGCTGACATGCTGAAAGCGAAAAGTCATAATAATTCGGCAACTTTACAATATATTGACAGTCCGGGGTTGTCAGAGTTAGTTGACTCTCTAACCGTCCCGCCGCGGCATTTACTGATCAACAAGTTACCTCTCTACGACGGCGAGCCTTATATCACACTACAGAACGGCGGTGTCCACTTCATCGCACAAAGGGCTTTTAACCGTAGCCAGTTCCTGGGCGCGCTGGCAAAGCGGGGTTACCGTGTCATCGACGAGTGGCAGCTCGAATCAATCTCCTGTTTTGTGCCATTCCACCCCGAGCGTGCTGTACCCCGCTACACCGGTCTCTATCTCGCCAGGAACGATTAAACGCCAAACACGGCGCCATATCGCAAAAGAACTTGGCTGATCGTGATCAAAAAACTCTATGGACAAATCGGCGAGTGTGAAAATTTTAAGAGGATTCGCGCACTGGGTTGGACGTTTTTTAGCAACTAAAGCAACTCTACGTTCCGGCAATTTATAGGCTTGATGGTGTTCCATGCGCAATAGAAAACCCCATGGTCGAACAACTTCATTTACAGCTCTCCGATAGCCAGCCGTAGTGCTCGCATCCGACATTGATCACGGGCGACGTGGCGAGCCGGCGCGATGCAGTGCGTGCCGGCCTAATTGGGGAATAGTACGCAAGTAGCTATAAAGAAGTGGTAACAGTTTGCTAAAGATTTCATACTTCAGGCTGCAAGCACTGCGTTGTTGGCCGAGTGGGTGAAATCAGTCATAAGATCCCGGTAACAGCGTGCGACAGTGGCAGTGAACATGAAATCCACCCAGGAAATTCACTTTGCAAAATCAGGCGACGGTGCGCGCATTGCCTACGCCACCAGCGGCGAGGGGGAACCACTGGTCAAGGCGGCAAACTGGCTCAGTCACATTGAATACGACTGGGATAGCCCGGTATGGCGGCACTGGTTACATGACCTGTCCGCCCACGTCAGACTGATCCGCTACGATGAACGCGGCTGCGGTCTGTCTGACCGCGACGTCGCTGATTTATCGTTTCGGGCATGGGTCGATGATCTGGAAGCCGTGGTCGATGCGGCGGGGATAGAGCGCTTTCCTCTCCTCGGTGTATCGCAGGGAGGAGCGGTGGCAATCGCTTACGCGGTGCGCCATCCCGAACGGGTTAGCAAACTGATTCTGTATGGCGCCTATGCCCGTGGGCGCCTGGTGCGCGACCAGTCGGCGCTAGCGCTAGAGGAGGCAGCAACCATGCGAAAGCTGATCGAACTGGGCTGGGGCAGAGAGAGTGAAGCGTTCCGGCAGGTGTTTACCGCCCAGTTCATCCCTGGCGGCAGCCTCGACCAGCTACACGCCTTCAACGAGTTGCAGCGATTATCCTGTTCACCTGCCAACGCTGCGCGTTTTTTAGACGAATTTAACCATATCGACGAGTTGCAAACAGCGGCACATGTACGCTGCCCGACGCTGGTGCTACACGCCCGCGGCGACGAGCGCGTACCCTTCGATGAGGGGCGCCTGTTAGCGGCACAGATTCCAGGTGCGCAGTTCGTACCGTTAGAGTCGGCCAACCACGTGCTACTGGCAGACCAGGCCTGGGACGCTTTTATGGCGACTGTTTTAGCCTTCCTTGGGGTGGAGAAACCGGTCGCTAATCATGCTGCACCGCTGGCATTGCTAACGGCGCGCGAGCGCGATGTGCTGGAGTTGATTGCCTGCGGGCTGGATAACTCCACCATAGCGCAGCAACTCGGGGTGCAGGTCAAAACAGTGCGCAATCATATTACCCATATTTTCGACAAACTCGACGTACACAACCGGGGGCAGGCCATCGTCAAGGCACGGGAAGCCGGAATGGGTGGCGAAACAGCCGGCAAAATCCTGCGCTTTAGGGCCAGAAGCCCACATTCCTGAGTCATTGCCACGACTTTCCTCGCCGTTATGGGTCTGTAGCCTCACGACAGTGGTCCATTTCAGGTGTTTTAATGTCGCGCTAAATTCGGGTAAGCAGGCACGGCACTATCAGTTAACCAGGGAGGAGAGATTGATCATGTCAGGGAAATGTACAATGCAATTGCCGGCTAGCGTTATTTGCGTCGGAGTACCGCAATGAACGCCGCCGTGCTAATCGCAGAAAATAGTCAGCGGGTAGCTTTTGCCTCCCCCGCGGCTCAACCGTTAATAAAACACGCATCGAGCACAGAGGACCACGCACACCAACTCTGGTTCGGTCCGTTTCATTTTGACTCCGCCAACCAGTGCCTGTGGCGCGCCGGGCACAGGATTGACCTCGCGCCGAAACCGTTTGCCGTACTGTGTTGTCTTATCACTCATGCCGGCCGGCTGGTCACCAAGGAAGAACTGCTACAGACAGTGTGGCCCGATGTTTGTGTCACTGATGCAGTGTTAAAGGTACGTATACGAGAGGTGCGCGCGCTGCTGGGTGATAACGTGCGGGCGCCGCAATTTATTGAGACCATGCATCGGCGTGGTTATCGCTTCATTGCCAACATCAGGCAAGCATCAAACTTTGCGCTAGCTGCTGTACCGGTTGCCGCGATAACGAATCAGGAAACCCATCGGCCAAATAATGCGTCCCTTCTCTTAGGTCGTGGCAAGGTATTAGCGCAACTACACCATCAGTTGCAGCTTATGCTACAAAATCAGCGGCAGTGCGTGTTTCTGACCGGGGCAGCAGGCATCGGCAAATCCGCAGTGGTTGACGCGTTTCTCGCGCAAGCCAACGAGCAACCAAACCTGCTGCTAATGCGTGGGCAGTGCGTGGACCATTATGGTCAGGATGAAGCGTATTCTCCGCTGCTACAAGCGCTCAGCCGATTGCGTCACCAACCGGGCGTCGATTACTTACCCGACTTGCTAAAGCGATACGCGCCCAACTGGCTGACGCTGTTGCCGTGGCTAATCGAAGCTTCCCATAAAGCTGTACCGCCCCTCGCTGTTCGACCCCCCAGCCACGCACGCATGTTGCGCGAAATGGGCGAGCTATGTATGGCGCTGGCGCGGCGGGCGCCGCTGCTGCTGATACTGGAAAATTTACACTATAGCGACTACGCGACGTTGGATGTACTCGCATGGCTTGCCAAACAGCGAGAACCCGCAGCGGTAATGGTGCTGGTCACTTACCGGCCAGTGGAACTCGCTGCGCGTCATCATCCGCTGCTTGACGTTAAACGGGAGTTGGAGTTGCATCGGCAATGCACGGTGTACGCGCTGGATGGTTTGACCAGTGCCGACGTGAGCGACTTGCTGCAACAACGCTATGCGGAGCACGCCTTTCCCACCGAACTGGGCGCCGCCTTGCACCGACGCAGCGGTGGTAATCCCCTATTTTTGTTGACGCTGCTCGATCATTTGCTTAGCGAGGGAATGCTTGCGCGGCATGACGGTTGCTGGCGTTTGACTACCGCGCTGGCAGCGGTCGAGCAGCTTATGCCGGAAAGCTTGCGGCAAATGATCGGCAATCAGCTTGACCAGCTCAGCCACGAGCAACAACGACTGCTTGCGAGTGCCAGCTTCTCAAGTACCGATTTCACCCCGGCGTTGCTCGCGACGAGTCTCGCGCTGAACGTAGCCGCTATCGGAGTGTGCTGCGCGAGCCTGGCGCGGCAGGGGCAGTTTTTACGATCGTCAGGTGTCGTTGAGACAGACGACGGTACGCTAACGGAACGCTACGAGTTTGTTCACGGCCTGTATCGGGATGTGGTGCGGAGCCGTCAGCAGAGTACAATATGCGACCAACGACAGCGCGCGCTGCGTGACCGGAAAGCGGTAGAACATGCCGGCAACGTTATCGAGACGGCGGCTGAACCGGATGTGTCGCTGGCGCCCAACCAGGACTTTCAACAGGCCATCAACACGCTTCTGGAAGTCGGCAACATCGCGCTGCCCGATAGCGCCAATCGGATGGCGTTCGAATATCTGACACGCGGCTTGCAGTTGCTGGCCGGATTTAGCGAGACCGGGCAACCAGTTGCACCGCTGCAACTGCTTGAAGAACGCGGTTATCAACGGCTGACCGGGATGGACAGTTAGCATTGTCGTAGCGTCTCATCCGATTGAGCTCTCGCGCGAGCGGCGCCGTTTGAATGCTCTTACCCCCCTGCGACCTACCGGCCACGAAGGACGGTTTAACGAGCAAACTGTATTGCGTGCTTAAAGCTGCTATAAAACACCGGTCTGCTCACGTATTTGCGTCAGCTATGCCTGAGAGTCCGGCCTTTTGCCGCGGTTTCTGGCGCTGTTAGATTCCGCCGTCGTTACCACTTCTTTACCGAATCATTACCAAATCCTTATGACCGCAGCGCTTGTCCCTTGTACTTTATCTGCGTTACAGCAATTAACGTTCCGCAAGGGCGTCGCCTGTAGCATTTAAACTTTAATCCATACAGAGGGAATCTGAAATGAACAAACTGCTAAGTGTAATGTACCTGCTATTGGCGCCGATGGTGGCGATGGCAAGTCCAGAAGTGTTTGAAGCTTCCGGGGAAAATGCGGACGAGATCCAACAGACGGTCGAAGACTTTCGAACACGTCTTGGCGATCTCAACCCGAATGTGGCGGGATCATTCGGCGATGGCCGCCGCGAAATCAATTGGGACGGCGTTCCAGACAGCGCGGCCGATCCCAACGCGTTCCCGCCGGACTTCTTCAACAATACCTCGCCGCGCGGTGTTGTGTTGTTTACACCCGGATCAAAACTGCTGGTCAGCGCCAACGAAGACAACCCGACCCACACCAGAGTCGAGTTTGGCGACATCAGTCGGATTTTTCCGAAACAATTTGCGACCTTTAGCCCGCAACGGCTGTTCTCAGCTCTGGATAGTGAAATTATTGAAGTGCTGTTCTTCGAACCGGGCAATCCTAATCCCGCGACAACAAGCGGCTTTGGCGCGGTATTCACCGACGTTGACCGGAAAAACCGCACCAGGATCGAATATCTGGACATCAATGGCAATGTGCTGTTCAGTCAGTCGGTACTTCCCGGTCCAAAGCGCAGGGAGAGCCTGTCGTTTCTGGGAGTCGCGTTCGACGAGGGTGAACAAGTGTTCATGGTGCGTCTCACCAATGGCGACCGTACGCTGATTCAAAAGGGCATAAAGGTGGACACGGTGGTTATGGATGACTTCATCTATGCTGAGCCTATCCCCATAAACGAAGTAAGGTAACTTTGATTCGCAAAATCCGGGAGACTGCCAGCGGGTCCCAACCACACGCTGGCATTTAGCACGTACTTTCACGGTTACGAATCGGGTAAAGCAGCAGTGGCAGACTGGTTTTGAATCAGTCTGCCGTGACTGTGTCTGGAGAGTAGTAGACGCGGCGGTCTGATTCGCAGCCAGCGTGCCGGCGCTGCTCTAAATGAAGAAATATGCCATGCCAGAACCAAAGCGGGAGTATCATAACCCGGTGTTGATGTTCGGCTGCCGCTGAGTTAAAGAATCACCTAAATCAACGACTTTTACGGCGCAAAATCATACGAGGAGAGACAATATGAAAACGATTAGCCTGGTTCGGACTGTAGCATTGTTGACTCTCGTTGGCATGAGTGTTGGAGCGAGGGCTGCTACGATTACCTTTGATGATTTAACTCCCGGAACGTTTGCCGGCGACAGCCTGGCGTCGCAGGGTGTAGTTTTCAACTCTGCCACGGTTAACCCTGACGACATCAGCGTCGGCGACGATATCACGCTGACCTTTGTAACCAACGCCTTCAATGTATTAAGTCCAGGCGCGCCAGGGGCGGTTTCGCCACCGAATTACGCCATCGGCACGACGGTAGCGCGAAGCGATATGTTATTCAGGTTTACAACCCCTGTGACTTCTGCGAGTCTGGCCACCGACGTAGAACTGAATGAAACACCGCAATTAGTCCGCCTGCTGGCGCTTGAAGCGACCGGCACTGCCAATGTGTTTACGGTGCTGGCGTTAGACGAGGGCTCCTCCGATGCCGTAAGCGCACCGGATAATATTCTCTCGGTCGATTTAGGCCGTACGCCGTTTGACGTCGCGCTGTTTCAGGTCACGGGAAGCGGAGCGGAGGGCTTCGACAATCTGACATTTTCACCCGTTCCCTTACCGGCTGCAGCGTGGTTATTCAGTTCAGGACTGTGTGCGCTATGGATGGTCGTCAGACGGCGAAAAGCTGCAGCTTGACGAGCGCCGCACCGATAGCATCGGCATCGGTAAACGTTTTTGTCACGTCGCAGGCGTATTCATTCAAAGGCGCGCAGTAACGTTACAGCGCGCCGTTCTTCTCTTCTCAGCGTATGCACGCAGCTCAAAGTTAATGAGATCGCCGTCGGTATCCTCAAACAGCATAGCGCTCTTTCCCTGACTTCGAATTTTTCGTGAACAACGATGCGACGGTCGTCTGGTATATGGCGTCCGCCGTTTGCATTGGTGATGCTTCCAGTGCGCCGGCATTGGCGGGCACAAAAGGACGGAAGGACTTGCTAATACCGGGCATTCTGAGTGGGTTTTTCGGTTGCGCGACGGTCAGCTGTAGCGGCGTAACCGTTGCGAATGGTTGCGTTAGCCCCCGGATCGTCCGCGTTTGCTGTACTATCGGGCCACTCTGCAAGAACATTAAGATTCTATAGGTCGAGCTTATGCAAGAAATTGTCAGCAGTATCAATGCCTGGGTCTGGAGCCCCGCACTTATCTACCTCGCGCTAGGCGCAGGTCTGTTTTTTTCGGTGCTGACTCGTTTCGTGCAGTTACGAATGTTCCGCGAAATGATTCACCTGTTATTTTCGAGTAAAGAATCGGAAAAAGGTATTTCGTCTTTTCAGGCGCTCGCGGTTTCCCTGTCCGGCCGGGTCGGCACGGGTAACATTGCCGGCGTCGCTGCCGCTATAGGTTTCGGCGGGCCAGGCGCGGTATTCTGGATGTGGGTGGTTGCGTTTCTCGGCGCATCAACGGCTTATGTCGAAGCAGCGCTGGGTCAGATTTACAAAGAAGTTGACGAGGGTCAGTACCGCGGCGGTCCTGCTTTCTATATTGAAAAAGCAATGGGCCAGCGATGGTATGCGTGGATCTTTGCAGTAGCTACGATAATTGCCTGCGGCATGCTGCTGCCGACCGTTCAGGCGAATGCAATCAGCACCAGCGTGGAGATCGCCCTGGGCACGAATGGCATGATAGAAACCTTTCTCGGTTCCATCAGTGTGACGAAACTTGTTGCGGCAATCTTCGTTGTAACCGTTTTTGGTTTCATCATATTCGGAGGCGTCAAAAGAATCGCGCATGTCACTCAGGTTGTCGTTCCATTTATGGCGCTGGGTTACGTCCTTGCCGCCGTTGTAATTATTTCGATGAATATCACCGAGTTGCCGAGAATTTTTAGCATGATCGTTGGTGACGCGTTTTCACCGATAGCCGGCGTTGGTGCAGCCATCGGTTGGGGTGTAAAGCGTGGTGTTTACTCGAATGAAGCCGGTCAGGGGACGGGCCCGCACGCCGCATCGGCCGCAGAAGTTCAGCATCCGGCACAACAAGGTCTCGTGCAGGCTTTTTCTGTCTATGTCGATACGCTGTTCATTTGTTCCGCGACGGCATTTATGATCCTGATTACCGGTGCGTACAACGTGCACGGCGGTGACAGCGGATTCATCATTCAGAATTTGCCCGCAGCGACGGATCCGAACAGTGCCGCTTTCACTCAGACGGCAGTCGAAAGTGTTATGCCCGGCGTCGGTAAACCCTTTGTTGCGGTTGCGTTGTTCTTCTTTGCCTTCACCACGGTACTGGCCTATTACTACATTGCGGAAACCAATATCGCATATCTCCGGCGATTCTTCAGGATTCCCGGCGAGATGATGATATTAAAGTTAGTTATGATGGGTGCAGTTTTCTATGGCGCTGTCAGAACCGCGGAACTGGCGTGGGGGCTTGGCGACATTGGCGTAGGACTAATGGCATGGCTGAACATCATGGCCATCCTGATCCTTTTCTTTATGGGCAAGCCCGCATTAAAAGCCCTGGCAGATTACGAGAAACAGAAGAAAGCGGGCGTCAAAAACTACACTTTTGATCCGCAAGCGCTCGGTATCAAAAATGCCGATTTCTGGAGCAATCGAAAACCCTGAAAAGTACGAGGGTCATAAATTCAAAGCGGCATAGCCAGGCCCAGGGGCCGCCTCAGCCGCGATAAGCTGAATGCCAACCGCCCGTTGTTCATAATAGATCGGCGCAACAGGGGCGTTAATTCCGCTTATATTCTTAATGTGTTCGCAGCAACCATCACTTCGGCACCTGAGCCCACAAGCATAGGCCTGCTGATCGCCGGACTCGCCGGGCTGGGCCTAACGCGGCGAGGAAAAAAGTGCGCGACCTGTTTCGACCTGGCCATCACCCGATACGCGCCATTAACTGCCGTATGTTGCGCGATCGGGTTTTTGCTGAATGGAGAAGCAGCCGCTAGTCCTTAATTCCCTTGGCATCATCGGCATACGTTTGTGCTTCGAAACAGGCCATATACTGATCAAGAATGGCCATGCCGCGCGTTGGCCGCACCGCGCCAGTATCGATTTTCTGCTTGATAATTGCCTGCATACGGCGCTTCAGGTCGTTCGGAAAATACTGCACATGGGCGAGAATGTCCTGCACAGACGTGCCAGCAATCGCTTTTTCAATCCAGAAATTGTGGTCTTCCTCGGCGTTGGCGTACACGTGTACTTCTGCCACCCGCCCGAACAGGTTGTGCGCATCGCCCATGATGTCCTGGTACGCGCCCATCATGAACACTCCCAGGTAATAAGGCTGGTCAGGCTGCAACGGATGCAGTTGCAAAAACTTTTTGTCGCTATGTGCCGTTACGTAGCGGTTAACCTTGCCATCCGAATCGCAGGTAAGGTCCACCAGCATCGTGCGCCTGGTAGGGCGTTCATTTAGCCGCGCCAGCGGCATAATGGGAAACGGCTGGTCGATAGCCCAGTGGTCCAGCATCGACTGAAACACCGAAAAGTTGCAAAGGTACTGGTCTACCAGTTTTTCTTCCAGCGCCTGCATTTCCGGCTGCACCGAATCGAGACCAGCCGCCGTCAGGCGCTGTAATGCCGCCGCGCAGCCGCTCCAATACAGACGCTCCACCGAAGCGTTGTCCTCAAGAGAAATATAGCCCATGCTGAACAAGGTGGACGCTTCTTGATGAATGCTCTCCACGCGATGATACGCTTCCATCAGTCTGGCAACCGATGCAGTATTGCTGCCGTCGCCCCGCAGCCAGCTCAGCGTATTGTTTAATTGCTTTACCAGGCGCTGGGCGCCGGCAGGCACTTGAAAATTTTCTTCGGCGCGATCTTTGCGAAACGCTCCCAGTGTTTCTACCACCAGCATTGAATGATGGGCCGTCATTGCGCGGCCACTTTCGGATACCAATATGGGTTGAGGTACTTCGCGCGCCTTGCACACATCCCGAACAGTCGACACCACGGCGTTGGCATATTCCTGCAGGCTGTAATCGATGCTGCTCTCATCAAGGCCGCCGCAGTAATTCACGCCGACGCCGCCACCCACATCGAGGTAGCGAACTGGAATGCCGCGCAGCCGCAGTTCCGCATAGATGTGAGTCATCTCCCGGGCCGCTTCGCGCAACTGCTGAATCGCGGCGATCTGGCTGCCGAGGTGGAAATGCAGCAGCGCGAAGGTATCGCGCGAATCAGTCGCCTCAAGCTGCTCGACTATCTGCATGAGTTCCGGCAGCGAAATGCCAAACTTTGAGCGATAACCGCCTGAATCTGCCCATTTGCCTGCGCCGGTTGTGCGTAGCCGGATGCGTACCCCAAACTGCGCTTTGGCGTGGTCTTTTTTCGCAATGGCCATCAGCTGTTCAAACTCGACATACTTCTCCATCACGGGAATTACGTTCTTGCCGAGACTCTGTGCCGCCACAATAAGCGACAGCATGGTGGCGTCTTTGACGCCATTGCACACCAGCAGATTGTCATCGTTTTCAAGCAGCGCCAGCGTGGCAACTAATTCGGGCTTGGAGCCGCACTCCAGCCCGAGCCCAAACGGCTTACCGGCATCCAGCACCTCCTCGACAACCTCGCGTAACTGGTTAACCTTGATCGGATACACGCCGCGGTATACGTTTTCGTAACCGGAGCTCTCAATCGCCGCCGCGAACGCCTGGTTGAGCCTCCTTACCCGGGCGTGCAGGATGTCCTGAAAACGAATGAGAAGCGGAAAGCTGATGTTGCGCCGGCGCACCTCGGCAATGACCTGCATCACATCGATGGTGAGTGGATTGTCGTCATAGGGTCGCACGGCCACGTGGCCCTCATCGTTGATCACGAAGAAGCCGTCGCTCCAGCCGTCGAGGCAATACAGTTCTGCTGCGTCTCGCGTAGTCCAGGGGTCTGAACCGGCGGCGCTTGCCGTGTGCTCTTTGTCATTGCTATTCATGTCAGGTTTCCGTGCTGGCAGCAGCGGGGGCTGCATTTGGGTTGAGCGGCCAGATCCGGGCATTGTACAAGCAAGGCAGCAAAATTTGTTTAACACTTTCATTGTCGGATCACCTACCCTTTTGCCGGGAGGTTAAGCAATGGCAGGACAATCACAAATGGGTGGTACAGCCGTGACTAGGCTATTTCTTACTAACCTCTATAGGATTAGTGCTGCTGGCATATTTACAGCTTGGCAAGCAACAGCTGATCAGGGGGAACAAAATGAAAACGATACAGAAGGTTGATCAATTCATCGACGCAAAAACCAGCGTAAGTCAAGATATTGCCGCTGCCTTTCCGCAACCTGGGAGTGTGCCTTTTGTCACAATGTCGCGCCAGTCCGGCGCAGGCGGCAGGGTGCTCGCCGAGGCGCTGCGTGATGCGCTGGTTGCGAACAGCGCCACCAGGCATCACCATACAAAGTGAACAACCTATGTGCCACAGCGCCTGACATTTCTACTTGCTGCCAACAGTCTCACCATGGTCCCTGGCGTGATATTGCTCCTCAAAGCCGAACAATAATTGTTCATGACTGTGGGGTGGCTGTTTGCCTTACGCTTGATCCGTTTCGAACTAAGGTTTAAGGTTTGTTAACCTGGAATTAGCGTAAAATGAGTTTACATATATGGGCGTTGATGGGCCCAATCGGGACGATACGCAAACATTAAAAAATCATCTGTAGCGTTTTTGAACAGCTTTAGCTGCCCGGGAGAGTGCAGGGCAGCGTGCTCGAATTGGTATTTGAATATTTGCGGATTTCGCACCGCATCCGGGCGGCACGGATCGACGTTCAACAGGTGAAATTATTTCGACGCAGGTCGCGTAGCCTCGATAGCGCGAAGATTGAGCTAAATTCTGTTGAAGGAATGACAGGAGGTGAATAATGATATACAAAAATCCCCCGGATCAGATCTTTATAAGCTATTCGCGAAAAGATTTTGCGATGGCCAATAAATTGAATAAGCGCTTCAGGAAAATCAACTACTCGGTATGGTTTGATCGTGAAGATATACAGGCCGGTCATTTATGGCGAAGCCAGATCGTGGAGGGGATAGAGAAATGTGAGCTTTACGTAATAGTGCTCACCGCTAATTCAATTATTTCCGACAACGTACGCAGAGAATTGGACCTGGCACGCGCCAAGAGTAAGTCTATTCTGCCTATTGTGATGGACTCCGAGCCACTGCCATTATCAAAAGACATGGAATACCAACTCGTTGGCCTACAACGTGTGAACTATTCAGACTTGCGCGGCAAAAAACTTGAATCGTTGGTCCTTGATCTCACGCAAATAACAGAAACTGTGCGGATGCCGATCATCGGCCCGCCTTTCGCCATTCTTCAAAACGATCAAGGCAACGTAATTCAACTCAAAAACAAAAAAAAGCGGCATAAGGTTGGACGTGGGCCGCTTACTGACATTGACTTGACAGCGTGGGATAGAAATTTCTTTATCTCCAAGCAACACGCAGAGCTCTCCTTTAATGGCGACGCGTGGACAATCATCGCATGCAAGTCAGCAGGCAATCCCACCCTGGTTAATGGAATCCCGGTCTCTCATAGTTTCGAAGTGGCGCTTACTAACAGCGACAAAATAACCTTTGCCGA
>JBBKXJ010000089.1:0-40377 GCA_037969395.1 Pseudomonadales bacterium | reverse complement strand
AGGTCGAACACAAGCTTCATGCTGCGGTCCAGGACTAAGAATAGCTACAAACTGGGCATAATTTCAAGCCGGGCATAGTGGGAGGTATGGCAATGTTTTCATACCTCCCAATACAAAATCTTGAGTTTGTCGCGGCGGCGGTTGATGAAAACAAACAGCGTAGCCTCAAAGGGATTGAGTTCAAGATCCTGTTCGACCAATAATGAGAGCCCCTGGATGGCTTTTCGGAAATCGACAGGTTCAACACACAAATAGACAGATGGAAGCCCCGGGGCGGGGCGCATCATGAGGCGTGACTCGCGGCAATAAACTCAGATAGCCATTGTGGATCTGGCAGGCGTGCAAACTGCAGTTGGATGTTACCCATTTGCAGTCTGACACAAACATCGGTTACGGGAGCACTGACGACTTGTGTAAAACCCGGTTTAGTTTTAGTCTCGATAGCTGATGAGCGCTTGAAGTAGCTGCGCCAGTAATACAAGGTTTGTACGGGAATATTCTGTGTTTGTGCGTATTGTCCCAACGACCCTTCGAAGGCATCGGCTTTTAGAAGTTGTTCAGACCAGTATTTTTGTTTTGATGTGACTCTGGGCATTGTGTTTTCCCTTGGTGAAAAACACTGATGATGGAGGAACCAGGACGGAATTTGTAGAGGTAGATGCCGAGACGCTTACAGTCGAAGAATACACATATACCAATCCCGTCGCGCTGATGCGCCAGAAAAGCAAATTCGTTCAGACGCGTCAAGGCAAACCCACGGTGCGACGACTCAGTCAGCAGCAATGGCAAACGGTGATTGAGACGACTGAGGCCATGGCCGATCAGAATCCGGGCGTGCACGAACGAACGTTGTTCATGCTGACCGCACTCTATAGCTTGTATTTGCGTATTTCTGAACTAACCGCCAGTGAGCGTTGGGTGCCCACCATGAACGACTTTCACAAGGACCACGATGGGCATTGGTGGTTAACGACGGTCGGCAAAGGCAATAAGGAGCGCCAGATTGCCGTCAGCGATACGATGTTGTCCGCCTTAAAGCGGTGGCGTACATTCCTGGGACTTACCGCCCTCCCCGCCCCGGCCGACGACTCACCGCTGATCCCTTCACGGCGTGGTCGGAAACCACTCACTGATACCTCTCACATTCGAGACATCGTTCAGCGCTGCTTTGACAACGCCGTCCAGTCTCTCTACAAAAATGATCACCGCGAAGAAGCCGATGCACTGATGGAAGCGACCGTGCACTGGCTACGCCATACCGGTATTTCGGATGACGTCAAGATTAGGCCGAGAGAGCACGTCAGAGACGATGCGGGTCACAGCTCAAGCGCAACGACGGATAAATATGTTGATATTGAGCTTAAGGAAAGACACAAAACGGCGCGTAAAAAACCTATCATACAAATGTAGTTTATGATGGAAAACGCTTAGATGAAATGCACCTATTTTAGGGGATGGTTACAGTAGAAAAATGTCAAGGATTTCAAGGCGATCTTATTTATAGAAGGGACAGGTATGAAAACAATCGAGCAGAACTTTCGCACCAGCCTACCCGACAACGAGAGAGAAAGATGCGGCGTTTCAAATCTCGAAGACAAGCTCAGCAGTTTCTCGCTTTCCATGGTGTGGTGAACAATCTTTTTCGCCTTCAACGCCACCACATAAGCGCAACAAACTATCGCACTTTACGCGACCAAGCCTTTGCAATCTGGCAGCGGGATCCCTGTGCCCGTTGGTTGGAGCTGGTCTGATATGACGACTCAATTTGGTAATCTTCTACGCTGAGCTCATTAACTTGACAATACCCCGCCAAGGACTCACCTCCCCGCCTCCTTAAGGTATTGATGCCAAGGCCAAAGGAGCCCGCTCTCGAACCATCAGCCAATCTGATTTGTTTAAACCTGCCCTATTAGAGCAATGCAAGACCAAAATCCGACCGACTTTGTAAAATATCTGTTACGCAAATTGTCACACTAAGAAAAATATGTTTATGATTACGACTATATAGAACAACACTCACGCAACGACATTTTCCGTCGACGTATATTGGAACCGCACGAATAGTAGTTATTGTCAAACTTGGTGTGTGGTGAATTCATCATCACGCAAATGAGGTAACGCTGGTGCAACTCTCCCTACCGTATTCGGCCCCCAAAACCTTTACTTCTGCTGTTACGTGAACATATACCAACACGACTAATAACTCAGACGACCAGATAGTTACATTTTTCTTATCCTTACCCTCAGAAGATAACGTCGATTGATTTTTGATGCCGAAGTTGCAGAGCGATACATTGGAGAAAGAAATGAACAGGATCTCAGGAAGAATATGTCGTAGTGATAACAAAAATGGCGTCAAGGATGTCATGGCCGTCTTATATGACATAGACATAGATATTGAAACGATCAATCGCCGGGATCTACCTGCCAGTGATAATCCAGTTGTTTCAAATATCAATAATGCTTACGTTCAATTGCTCTATGGCGGTTGTGATGCGGAAGAAGATTCGTTAATTCAAGGTCAGCCTCATGGAGACCAACTAGGTTCAGTTGTAACGGATAGCTTCGGTGGATTTTCATTAGATTTCGACGATGAAGCGTTCACATTGCATGATGCAGAAAAGCGCCCAGATCTCGTCTTAGTAGTAGTTGCACCTGACCGACCCCTAGGGAAAACAGATCAATCCGAATTTCCGATGGGAACACCAGAGGTAATGCGGATTCTCCATATCAGCCTGTTCCCAGCACGCAATATCGGCAGGAATGAACATTTTTTGATCGAGTTGTCGCCAGTCACATTAGAGCGACACGGGATCTCGGAGCAGGATGCTGTGGAGCCCGATGCATTTTCTGACGCAGTGGCCGCACCGGCATTGCGTGCGAAAGCCATTAGGTCTCAGCTAAAAACCAGCCTGAAACTCAAGGAAAGGATCGCCGAAAAGCGCCAACGTAAAAAGGAAGCAGAAGCTTTCGCCTCAAGAGTCAGCGCAGTTCCGCACGCGGTTCGTCAAGACAACTACTTTGTGTTTGCGGATACGAATCTGGAAGAGATCGACAGCGCTGCGAAAGCTGAGGGTTTGAGCCGAATAACGGCGCAGACGGCATCACGGATAGGTGCCCCTATGAACACGTTTACGCACAAACTGTGTTTTGTGCTGATGAGGATGTTTATCATTCACAACTGTAAATTGCGTAGCGGAGTCACGGCGTTATTCGCCTCCTGCTTTTTAGCTACACCGGCGGCATTGGCGGGCATCATCGATCTAAGCATCACTGATAGAGACAATTGTCGGCGCGACGGTGATAACATTAGGGATATCGCCTTTTTAATGCGTATCGGAGTCACGTCCGATCGATTCCCTACTATACTGCGCCGACGTATTGATGACCAATATGTTCCTCGCGACGTCCGACTACGCAATGAGCCGTATAAAACGAGATCTAAGGACGTCCAGCATGCACGCGCGCTAGAAGCAGCACGAAGTATTAATCCTCTCACGGTAGACTGCGACAGATGGTTAGTTGGTGGAAACGGCCGAGCCTTTGATCAGATTTCGACGGGGTTTGAGACCCGTCCTAGCCTGCGGTATTTCGATGAGAAGGTCACTATTGCAACTGACACAATCAAAGATCCCTTTGAAGCGAACGGGACGATGCGGCAAAACTATATAAGTCGCGCGGGAACGCTTTTACATGAGATTTTCCATAATTGGAGTTACGACCACAAGCTCCACGGCAGTGACCAATATAACGATAGTATGAATCAGGTTGTGAGGAAGGCGTTGCAGGATGTGTTAGACGACGATTTGGTTGATCCCGGCACCGCGGGTCTTCCGGAGGGATGCGAGAATCTTAGCAAATGTCGAGAGCTCGGATTCATTCTCTTGCGGCGTGGAGCGGAAACCACTAAGGCATTCGATCCGTTGCGCCGCAGCCTGGGTCTTATTGGTCTGCGCCCTGGAGAGTCACGGCTCACGCAGATCGATGGCGCGTTACATAGCGTGCCTGTTTATTACCGTTCTTCTCATCAATATACCAATCGAGCTTATTACGAAGAGCTTGTAAGGAAGGTTCCCGATGTACCATTACGCCTAATCGCTGGTGGGACAGAAACGCTAACGCCACGTTTCGGCAGGTTTTCGTATCGCCCTTCTCGTCGTGATCGCGTGGTAGCAACTTCTGATCGCGCTGGTCGGCAGACGGACAACATGTCGCCATACATGGTTGTCCGAACAGCGACACGACGTTTTCCAGTACGCGTTCCGGGAGGTATCAAGATTCTGGCGTGGGATGGGGAGGAAATCTACCCTAATGTGCGGTTGCTTGGCGGGGCCGAAAATGGAGTTCGGCTGCCTGGGACCGGTGGAACGCCTTTGGACTTTACGTTGCAAGAAGGCGACGAAATACTTGGCTTCCTAGGAGAACCAACGGACCTCCTTCAAGCATTACTAGTTCAAAGGGAAAGCGGCGCACTTTTTGTTTTCATCCACAGTGAGGGCGCGTGGCGATTCGCCCTGCCTGTCGTTCAAGACGGTCAAGTGTTTACGATGCGAGCACGAGACCGTATTACCGTAAACGCTAACGCTTTAGTCACCGCGTTGGCCATTGGCGACTTGACGCCGGCCGCCGGAAACGAGTATGTGATAGGAATTGACGATCATACCGTTGCAGTTATATCTGTTCTTTATACCGTGTCTTCAGCTAGATTAACGTCTACCACACTAAGAGCTACGTTTTCCGAACGACTCGCGGGCGGTAACGGACGTTTGCTCCCTACTGGAGACTTCAATGGTGATGGCATTGAGGAATTCCTCGTGCCCACCGTAGGCAGGGGAGTTTTGGCACTTCAATATGACAGTCAAACCCACACGATCATTGAGACTGGTGTGATACGTTATCGAAATGAATCGGACGTGTCTGCGCCATTTGGTGGGTTTAACCCTACCTACACAATCCGCACCGCCGGTCGTTACGACAGGGCTATCGACGCTGATGGCCTAACAATCACGAGGCAAACAGATCGGAGAGGTGTAGACGCGGGTGTGGATGCGTACCGGACATGGGTTGCTTATCTGGGTGCAGACGGCTCGTTTGTGTCGCGCGCAGAACTTTTTCCAGCCGGCCAAGCCCTGGAAACAACCTCTGATCAGCATGTGCATGGCGCTGCGCGATCAGGCGCACAAGATCGGCCGAATCTTAATTTCTTTCGTCCGGGTCACTCGGCGGACCTGAATGGCGATGGGGTTGATGAAATCGTTATGGCCGGTGATAGCTATGCACCACTCAAACCGGATGGAGTCGAACCTGGTTTCATCGTCGTAGAGATCGGATCAGGCGGGTCATGGAGGGCGGTGGTTGCGAAGACAGAGCATGGTCATGGAGCGTTGATTGGTCATAGGGTTTTTCGCAGGAGCGATCGGATTGCAGGTGTTATACATAATAGATTAACAGACCGCGATCTTCTCATACTTGACGATCAAGGGCGGTCGAACGATGCACGCTGACTATTTCGGTTTCGACACACCTGAAAAGCGCGCAATATCGCTCAAACTCGTCATTTTCTAAGGTTCTTCTACAGAGCCCCAAATGAATAGAACGCACTTAACGCTTAGCTTTACCCATAAACATCATCAAAATCTTCCACCATATCCATCAATCGTTGCCACCCGCGCCACAAACTTATCATTCCAGGGGGAGGGTCTGAAGTTCGCCCGATGTAGCCGCCCAGTTTTGCTATCCATATGAGAGCCTCTCCAAGGGTCGGGGGAGTGCTCGGAAGATCCTTCGCCTTCTTGATTTTTCGGTACAGAATTGACCACTCATTTTTGGAGAGCACGGTAGAACAACTGTCATCCTTGTTGCGCTCATGGGCTCTGGCGAACCAGAATAGTCGCCATGCGACGAAGCTTTTGAGCACAATGTACTTCTTCAGCCGATCAGCATGTCGTAGTTGGGCGTTTTCCACACCGCAGCCTGATTTGAGTACTTTGTGGAACACTTCAATATTCCAGCGCCGTGAATACCAGTGAACCTTTTCAATGGCCTGATCGAGACTGTGAACGTCCATGTTGGTCAGCAGCACCCAGAAGATGGCAGATTGATTCCTGGGTGGGTGTCTTTCAATTGCCATGATCGCGTACAGAGGTACCATTGGTAAATTCGAGCCGTCTTTTTTTACGGATTTGTTCGGCGGTGGTGGCATGGTGATTGGCCGGTAGACGATAGACAACTCAGCCTTCCTGTATTTCTTCTTTCCATTGACCTGTAGGGTGACTTCCACCTTGCCCTGTGCTCTCTTCTCCTTCAGGTGATCAAATAGAAAAATCGATGGTACCTCGCGTCTAACGCGTTTGTTGATTGAACGATTCTTCGAGGCTCGAACTAACACGTGTTCCCCAAGGTCGGTCGCATCTCGAAAGAATTCGTATATGTCACACTCCCGATCGGCAACATGAACAGTTTTTGTCGGGCCAAAATCAAATCGATGTAACTTTCTGACGACATTGATCCAGCGAATGCTTTCTTTTTCCTCGACCGGCCGGTTCCAGTAGCGGGCTTTGCGTCCCTCGTAATGGTTGTCTCCGTGGAACAATTTTCGATCAATAAAGGTCTGATCTAGCAGGCCCAGCGGAGCTCCCTCGTCTGTTACCGCCAGCGTGTTATGCAGCAACAGGCCTTCAGATTCGGTGGACAATTTGCTTCTGAAAGTCAGATCCAGGCCCTGTGTTTTAGGGCGATTGTTGTAGTCCAGGTAGGTAGTGTCCTGCAGTAACAAGACGGTGTCATGCTCTCTGATCCGGCTCACTGTTTGTTCGATGTGCGGGGCTAGCATCTGACTTTCTTTGACCTTTGGGTTGGCAAAAACCGATAACTGGCCTTGATCTCTTTCCATTGATTAAAACTGCTGCTCAGTGTCTTGCCACAGTGTTTGGCCAACCGCGTAACGATGTACCTGAAACGCCGATTCAGTCTTTCATCGCCCAGATCAAGGCTGGTAAATTCGGGTTTTGTGACCATCCCGCCTATATTATTAAGTGCCGCTGCAGGCCACGTGGTGACTGGGCTGCAGAGGAGCCTAATATTCACCCAACACCAACAAGCAGGTTAATCGATCATTTATAGTACTATTTCAGCGCTATTTTGAGCCTCTTCAAAGTACTGACTGTCGGTAGACACATTGCGTAGCAGTTCCTCTAATTCAATAGAGTGTGTGTCAATGAAGTCATACGTGCCGTTCATGTTGATTCGGCGCCACGCCACGGGTGATACCCGACATAATATTTCTTTGGTCGTTTCATCTTTGCGCTTTTCTGCTCGCGCCAGTAAATCCGACAGGATGGCGGAGTTAAAGTAGATCACGCAGTTGGCAATCAGCCGCGCGCATTCATTCCACATCGCTACCTGGGTGTCATTGCCCCCTCTGAATTTATCGCCGTTGACGGAGGCGACTTTACGCCGCAACTGATGGTACGCTTCTCCTTTGTTCAATACCTGTTGCACATAGCGGCGCAGCTCCTGGTTGTCGACGTAGTTCAAGAGATAGTTGGCTTTAACGAGCCTGTCGTATTCTTTTAACGCAGCGAGGGTTCGGTTGCTGTTGCTAAAGTTGCTGAGCTTTTTCACCAATGTGCTTTGCGTGATGGTCTTTCGGCTCAGCGAGCAGATGATGCGCTGTATCGCATCCCATTCCTCGATGATGAGTTTCCGGTTAATGGGTTTCTTGAGCGCTAAACACAGCTCACCCTCGCTGCCATTCGCATCAATGGCGAAGATGTCATTGAACACCGTTTTAAACTTTGCGTACCGTGGCGCAAATGTGTAGCCAAACACATCGAGCAAGGCGAAGTTAATTTGATTCACACCGTGCGTATCACTGGACAACACATGGGGTTGGATAGACGATGTATTATTGTAAAGCAGATCAAAGGCGTAGTGACCTTCGTATTCGATGGCACCGATGATCGTGGTCTTCAACGCCACATGATTGCACGACAATGTCATCGCAGAGACCCCTTTGTCCTTGAAGTACTTCGACGAGTAGCGGGCCTTAAACGTGTTAATGCGTGTTTCGAACTTTTGCCCGTCAATGCTGGCATACACGCGATCATCTTCGACGTTGTAGTAGTCAAATATGGGCAACTCCGAGATGGCATTGGCGACAATATCATTACTATTGTGGAAATTTTCAAGAGTGACGTAACTGTCTTCTGTATTCCGCAACGCAGCAAAGGAGCGATCAGAAATCGGCGCAAAGTGCCCAACCCCATAGTTGGCGCCATTCGCCAGAATGCACGCCAACAAATCCGTTTTAGACACGACCTTTTTCTCTTTGTGTGTGGCGACATGACGAAAGGCATCCAGAAAGCCACGCTCGCGATCCACGTAATTCAGGACACTGACAATGCTGCTGATGGGCATCTGATTAAAGAACGGATTATTCGCTGCACTTTTGGATTTATTCACCGCAACAGACCATTTCACATCGCCCGCTTTGTCAGACAGGGTGACAAAACGATTATTGCCCTGGGTAATGTTGCTGCAGACGTCACCAATACGATCGCTGATGCGCTTCTCCATCACATCCAAGGTATTTTCTATCGGTGTGACCAGCTTGCTGAGCCCGGTCTTTACGATCAGTTTATCCCTGTTTTTCCAGTCTTTTCGGCTAATCAGGTCGTCTTCGAGTTGTTTGTTTTTCTCACTCTCAACAACATACACTTTACCATCCTTCAACGCTTGATTGAGCGTTTGGTAGAGGTACCATTCATAGCGGTGCACATTCACTTCGCCATCGCGGCAGAGATAGGGCTTAACCCGCCGGGGTAGGCTGCGTTGATCAACCATCCTGATGTTGCGGTGGGCGATTAACTCATTTTTCATGTGCTCGAGCTGCCTTTTTAGCGAAGGATCGGCATCGGTCAGGTCAAGATCCAAACACAGAAAGACGTCGCGCAGATGATTCCGGAGGGTCGCATGATGCTTATCGCAATAGGCCCAGCGTGATTCGGTTTTATCCTGCTTGCTTTGCTCCAGGGATGCACACAAATCAACGAGATCCAGCGGCTTAATGACTTTAAATCCTCGTTTTCTCACCTGCCCAAAGACCGTACTGTCCGCAATGGCGTCGTCAGTAAACAACTTCAGCAGTGGCAAGATGCGACTGGCATTATCCAACAAAGTATCGGCGTGTTCGAGCGTGCTGTTTCTTGCTTGCAGCTTCGCGTTCTCGCGATGCTTTCGTACCCAGTAACCAAAGGCGGCAACGAGATTATCATTGATATTTTGATAGCGAAAATTGACATAACACAGCACATATAAAAACGCCTGTTCCTGTGGAAAGCGCCGTAACTTTGTGATGCTGTAGTAGTGCACCAGACTGCTGTAGTATTCCAGGTTCTTTGGTGACAACGCCAGTTTACCGAGCACCTTCTTTGCCTGACGATAGAGCTCTTTGAGCAGACGATGGCTGTTCACTTCACGTTGTAGTTCAGCATTGGAAAAGTCTTTGGCGGTCTTTTTGATGCGTGCCAAATCGGAGATGCCATTGTCACGCGTCAGTAGCGCCGCCAGTTGCGTTTTCGTTTTCTCGGGGAGATGCTGAGCCAATACCGATTCGACTCGGCGTTGTTCGCCTACCAGTACGCTACCCACTATTTTTTGAAGGGAGGTATAGGGTGGCAGTGCCACCCGATGACGCGATAAGAACGACAAGCATTCATCAAACAAATAGCGCGGTTCAGCATAAATCGTTGCCACATCGGCAAGGTGCCTGTGGAGCGTTGACTTGATCTCATCAGATCGCAAGCGTTGATAGTTCATCATCGATAGCAATTTTCTATCGATGTAGTAACAATGGGATTGTGAAGGCAGCGTGCGAGGGGTTTTGCTGGCGGGATAGTAGCGCTGAACAAGGTAGTCCATGTCCTCTTTAATATCCTTCATGCGAAAACGGACCAGCATTGGCTTTACCCGAAAATAGCCAATTGAGAGGATAAGGTAGAGTCTGGATTTCAGCTGTTCGAGCTGATTCACTTCATCCCATTCAGCCTCACTGAGGCTGAAGTATTGTTCTCGCTGCGGCTGCGTCAGCCGGGGTAGTGCATAAAGTGCGTTGATTTCGGTCGGTGTTAAGATAATTCTTCGATTGTTATCGATCGCTGACATAATACGGCCTGCTCAAAAAGCAAACGATTATGCCTGAATATGGAGATTTTTAGAGCTAAATTACCACTGATTGATTTCTATACACCGCTACAGCCCAGTCACCACGTGGCCTGCAGAGGCACTTAATAAAATAGGCGGGATGGTCACAAAACCCGGGTTTATAAGATTTTACATGCTGATAATTATTCGTTGGATATCACCCTTATAATATTCGATTGACACAGCGTATACACCATCTCCAGCTAAAGCGATGGTTATTCCGGTACCTAAGCAACCCACGGCCAATTCCTGTCATTCCTCGAATCTACCGCGTCAGTTGCGCGATTGAAAATCGACCGTCAGCAGTTAGTGGGAACCCACCAGCCGGCGAAATCTAGAGATGCACAGCTAGCGAAAATCATGAACGTCTCTTATGGGGTCGTCAAAAGCCTGTCGCCCAATGCTACATCGATCGTCAGCTTACTGGAATGGGGCTGTCTGTCTGACGATTGTATCCGATAGAGGATCAAAGACCATTGTCAAAAAGGGCAATCCTGAAACACCTGGCTCATGAGGTCACAAACTAATCATGTGAAGCTACGCGAGCCAAACCGGCATGTTGGGCAAGCTATTCACAAACATATCCACACCAATGGTGGATTGTTTGATGTGCGCGATTACACAACGAGGTTGCGGTTTAGAAAGTCGGCGGTTATCCCTCTGAGATTGTTTTCAACTAGCATTGCATGCGAGGGTGCGATCATCGGTCGGGAGATTGAAAACAATTTCGCCAGATCGCTAGTCGGACCAAATCACAAGTTAGCGGATCATCAAGATTAAAAACTAGGCATAAACTTTATGATAAACCTCGCACTCACAGCTTCCCAAATAATATTAGTGCTAGCGTCGCCATCGTTGATCGAGGAACGACCAATAAGACGCTACCCCGCCGGTTTTCGTGCAGGATCGAACGCACAAAAAAGGGTGGCTTTCTGTGCGCAAAAACCTACACCACTAAGTCACTGATAAACAAAGCCGTTGACAGCATAGAAAGGGTGGTTAAAAAGTAAGGTATGAAAAACGGTTAAAAAATCGGTTATGCCCGTGTTTCAATCGGCGAACAAAATCTTGATCTGCAACTGGATGCACTCAAGGCGGCAGGGTGCGATCAGATTTTTACCGATCACAGCATTTCTGGGGCGGCCATAGAGCGCGATGGTCTGACACAATCCCTTGGGGCAATCGTTGAGGGAGATAGCTCGTGGCATGAAAGCTTGATCGTCTGGGTCGTTCCCTTGGGCTTCCTAGCCACACTCATCGCGCAATTTGAAAAGAGGGTAGGGGCTTTATTGCTTACAAGATGGGATCGATACCAATACCAGTAGTGGCAAGCTGGTGTTTCACATCATAGCCGCTCTTGCTGATTCGAGCGTAATCTCATTAGTAAACGCACCACAGCGGGTATGAGTGCCGCCAAGAAGCGCGGGAAACATATCGGGAGACCTTTGATTCTTTCGTCTGACGAAGGCGTCCGTTCTACTCGCACCGACGCCCTGGTATTAAAATGTGCCTCGGCAGCATTCAGGTCTTCCAGTCGGTCCGGATTTTGGCTGGCTGCTACTTGTTGCCAGCCGTGAAGGACTGAAGGGGCAGGTCAGTTCAGTAGGGTCTCTGCGGTGGCAATGGGATCGGTATTCAGTGAATCGCCATAAAAGCGCTGCCCATTATCAGCAGGTTTCAGGGTGTTAAGGTAATGAATAACTCGGCTGGTTTTGTTGTCGGTTTTCGGCGGTAGCCCTGCCCTAAAGGCAGGCTCCGCGAACAGGCCTTTTTCGCCGCAGGTCAGGCTGCTTAGTTCTGGAGTGTGTTGGTTGGGTTGTCGGCCGTCATCACCGATACCGGTAATTAATTTCAACGTCATTCTCCGTTATATAGATTAATATACGCATCTATACTCGCAAACGAAAAAATAGATGATTGCGATTTTGCATAAATATTAGCCATGCAAATGTGGGCTGGCAACCCGAGAGACCAACAGCATAAAAAAACGCGTCCAAACTCGCAAATTGTCAAATTGACATCGTTGTTCTTGGGAGGTAAGGTCGCTTTGGTATACCCAAAGGAGACTTCCTTGCCCTTTCGGAGCATGTCAGTAAATAGTCTCGCGCTAGCCGATGATTGGCGCCCGGACTACCACTTCTCGCCAGGTGCCGAGTTGCAGCGCCTGGGTGCTGAATGGCCGCGCCTTGCTGAGCAAGGGGTGAGCTTGGTGGATGGATGGCGCTTCAGCGACAGCCAAGATTCCAGGTGGTATATAGAGCACGTGTTGTTGCTGGATCTATCTCGACGAGATCCCGAAACCGACGAGTATCCCCAATTAGTCTGCAATGCTGCGGATCGACGGCGAGCGAGTCAGTATCGTGCGGTAGTGGAGCGGGAACTGGTATACCGTATGCGACATATCAGCGAGATGAGGGTTCAGCCCGAAGCGCAACTCATGGAGCAGCCCGTGCTGGATGATTTGAAGGCGTGCCTGGCCCCCGGTGATATTGTTCTACGGCGGGTGGGTGATGTTCAGTCAGCACTGGTATCCAGTTACCATCGCCGTCATCCGGTGGATGCCAATATGGCGATCATCCGTGGTCTAAACTCTCGGGAGAGGGTTTGGCTGGCGTTTTGTATCAACCAGCCGCTGTATAAAAGCTTTTTGGAGCAACGCACTAGTATTACATCATTGGTGCGAGTGGGGTTAAAGCAGCTGGCCGCGATGCCTGTCGCCAAATGTCCGCGGGCTTTTTATGGTCTGGCCGACGAATACCTGAAGGCCTATGACACATTAATGCGAGCAGAAGACAAATTGTGCCGGCTGCGTACAGCGGTAAAAGCCTGGTTGCAGGCTTTACTGCCCAATGGTCTTAGCTCGTCCGAGGGCTTAATCGATGAAGATGTACCGGGTTTATCCGCGCGTTTCTTTGCTGCCCGTGATTTGGGGCAGCAATTGAGTTTTTCGGCAACCCAGCAATCGGCTTTGGCGCGCCGCTTGATCGAAGAGGCAGGGTTTGTGAAGCTGGCTGAAGTGGCGGAAATTAACCCAAAAGCATCAATGTGTGAGCAAGAATCCTTGGTGCAGGGGCGGGTGATCAAAATTGGTGATCTCGATGGTCAGCTTGCCTTTCGCCAATCCAAGGTTGCAGCAACAGAAGGCACTGGCAAGAGAGGCGGGGAAGCTAATAAAGCCGCTGAAGGCTGGCGAACCCACAAGCGCCCACTGAGTGAGTCTGATGTGCTGGTATCGAGCTTCGTTCATGAGCCTAAAGTGGCCATGGTCAGAACTGAGCCCGCTGAACAAGTGAGGGCTAGTGAGCAATTGGCGGTGCTGCATTTTCACCGCACTCCGGGTGCTTATGCCCTGATTATGGAGTCGCCTTTAATAAAACAGCAGATCGCTGGGTTGGCGACAGGTACCGTACAGCGGTTTGTGCAGCCCAAATCCCTAGATCAATTGGTTGTGCCCGCTCTGGACCAAGCCGATAGAGAGTTGGCCAACCGCTGGCATTACCAGTTGCTCGATTTGATCGACGAAAAAAAACAGGCACAGACAACAATGAACCGATTGCAATCAGAGATGTATGCCATCTATCGGCAGGTTCACCCATCAAGTGATTTGGATGAGCGGGTACATCATAAGGGAGTAGCGCGTGCTTGACGAAGAACAGGCAGCAGGCTTAAACCGCCTTAAGACAAACCTGGTATCCGAGCCCACTATTCTGGAAGATTTATGGTTGTCGCAGCCGACATTGTGGCAGGAGCTGAACTGGTCACAAGCCCAACTACGTCTGTGGTTGTGTTGCCAGCCAGGTATCAAGGTCAGCACGGTCAATGGTCAGCTGCACTGTCAATACAGTCAAAGCGATGAAAACGATCAGCCTGATCTCGGCGAGATTATTGCCAATATTGTGCAATCGGCGGGCAAGCCTGTACCGATGGCGCAACTGAAATCAAAAGTTCCTGCTGGCATGGTGGTCACCGAGCCCATGTTAAAAGCGGCAATTAATCAACATCCTCAGCTGGCTCTAATGGGTCCGATGGTGAAATTAAACTAAAGGGATCAGGCGAATGAGTAAGAAAAAGCCAGTAGATAAAAAGAGTCATCCTAAAGAGCTCAACATGCCTATTTATGACCCTGCTTGCGGTAGCGGTGCATTTCTATCTGTGGCAGATCAAATGATTAAACAGCAGTAAATAAAAGCAGAGGAAAAATCACGTGTCTGAAGTAACGGAAGAGCTAGTAAAGCGTTTCAGTCAACTGCGTAACCAGTATCAGCATCAGGGATATATCGAGTTCCAAGAGTTGGAATCGGAGCACGATTTTGTTAATGCCGGTTTGGTTTGGGGTGAAAGTGAGGGCAACCAAACACCGCGCATTTTATTGGTTGCTTTAGACAAAGATCATTGGGAATACTCAAACGAAGCGCGCTTAGACGAGCTGGCCTATGAGCTATTGGCAACCGCGGCTGATGATTGGCCTGTATTTGCCCACTTGGCAGACCCGGATAATTCCCGCTGCTTTGCCCTGTTTGGTTTGGATGGTAGTGATGGCACCCACTCAGTAGATGAAGTGCCGGGCATTAACTTAATTCGAGAATACGAACGGCTGAATAAAAACACCACTCTCAAGTGGTCGATGAAAATCTACACCCACTTGATGCATAGCCTGGATGCATTTCATGAGCAGGTTTATCAAACGGTAAAAGATCGTGTCTCCGACAAAAACGATATTATTGAAGAGGTGGCCAAAATTCTTTTTCTTGAAGGATTTCGCGTTCACCATGATGAAAACCTGCCGTTTACCTTTAATGGCGAAAAGCTAAATTTTCGTGAAGTGTTTAACTACCAGTATGTTGCAGAGCATGGTCACTTGGCAATTGAGCAAATTCAGGCCGCCTTTGATGAGTTTAAATCCCACCCCGATTATATCGTTATTACCGATGACGGCAGCGAAAACGCTATCTTTGATAAAAAAACCCATCTGCGACTAGAGCAACCCAAAAACTACGAAACCCTATTAGAAGCTATTCAAAACCTCGGCCCTGTTACCACCAATGAAGGCAAGGTGATTAAAGACAAGGGCACCTTGGGTGATGTCGCTGGTGATATGCTTGGCCGCGTTTTTGATGTTTTTCTTCGCGCTAACTTTGAATCTAAAGGTGGTTTGGGTGTTTACCTCACGCCAAACCCGGTTAAGCAGGCGATGCTGGAAATCGCCTTTCACGACATCCAGCAAGATCAAAAAACCATTGAAGAATTGGTGGCCGGTTTATTTCGATTTGCCGATCCTACCTGCGGATCCTTTGGCTTTGGTTCGGTTGCGCTAAGTCGTGTCGATACGGTGATTGATACCATGGGAGGGTTATCTGATACGGAGCGTGAAGACCTAAAACAAAAAATGCGCGACGAGGCCTTTGTAGGGGCTGATGCAGCACCGCGTATGGTGATGCTTGCGCGCGTTAATATGGCGCTGCAGGGTGCGCCCAAAGCTAAGATCTTTTACACCGATAATTCGCTGACGACAAAGGCCTTGCAAGCCAATAGTTTCAATCTGATTTGCACCAATCCACCCTTTGGTACCCCAAAGTTTAAATCTGATAAGCGCGGGAAAGAGTCCAAAGCCCAGTATGAAACGATGCTGGAGCAAACCCTAGGTGGTTTTCGCGATACGCAATTAAAAGCCGAGTCATATAACGCCTACTACGATCACACCAAAATGGCCTGGGAGGATATTGGTGATTTATATACCGATGACGATGGCGAGCCAGTATGGGCGGGTTACCGGACGGATCTTCGCAATGTCTCCACCGGTAAAAAAGCCAAATATGAAATGTACCCCACAACCTCTGGCTTGGCGCTGGGTAGTAAGCCCAATAAGAAAGGTGAGTGGCAGCAGGTTAAAGGCGGCTCAATAGACCCTGCTGTTTTATTTATCGATCGCTGCCTGCAGCTGCTTAAACCAGGTGGTCGCTTAATGATTGTTTTACCCGATGGTATTTTGTGTAACTCTGGTGATCGCTATGTGCGCGAATACATTATGGGGAAAAAGGATGAACAAACTAATGAGTTTGTGGGGGGGAAGGCGATTGTTAAAGCGGTGATATCGCTGCCTTCAGATACCTTTAAGCTTTCTGGTACGGGGGCTAAAACCTCGATTCTTTATATGCAAAAACGTGCTGCGCGGGAAGTTAATCCTGAGCTTTTTTTGCCTGAACCCCAAACGGATGTGTTTATGGCTGTCGCCGATACTTTGGGTTATTTGGTGAAAAATAATATTGAAGATTACTCTGCCGGTGTACCTAATGATCTGGATAAGATTGTCGGTGCTTATAAGCGGGGTGAGTGATGCATATATCCAAAGTGCTACCTTCTGATATATCTACAAAAAGGTTGGATTCGGATTTTTATCGGCCAGACTACCTTGAAAATGACAAGATTCTTGAAGCGCATGAACTGAAGACGCTAGGTAGCTCTGGAAAATTTTTTGCGGGCCCATTTGGTTCTAAATTACCTAGTAGCTTGTATCTTTCCGAGGGCATCCCTCTCTTTAGAGTTAGTAATGTTGGTCTTTTTGAAGTTAACGAAGACGGTTTCGCATATTTAGCACCTGAAGTTCATTCCGAACTTGCTTCATCGGAGGTTGTTCCTGGAGATCTACTTGTTGTAAAGGCAAGTGTGGGTGAGAAAATATGTCGTGTCCCTGAAACAATAAGAAAGGCCAATATCACACAGCACATAATTGCTATTAGACCGAATCTTTCGGTTGATATGGATTTCATTTCTGCGTTTCTTGTTTCCGACTATGGCCGGAAACAACTGGAGAGATACTCATTAGGTAGCATTATTCAGTACCTTGGAATTAATGATGCTCGGGCTGTTAATTATATATATATCGACCCTTTAGCTCAAAAATACATAGGCGAAAAAGTCCGACAGGCTGAGCGGCTAATGACTTGGTCAAAGCATTCAACTAGTCAATTGCAAGTCTTATTCAAGCAGCAATATAAGCCAATAGATGCATATGACAGCTTTGACAAAAAAGCATACAAACTGAAGCCTAAAAGTGTTTACGATGTTATTACCCCTGGAAGCTATCCTCCTAATATTGATGCTTACTTTAAGGATAACCCCTTTCTATATTTAGGTGATATTACCGAAGCTATATTCACTGGAAGCACAAAGTCGAATGCAACCGATCAAGACGTTGCTGTTAATCAAGCAACGTCACGTAGTTGTAATCGTTTGTTTCTCAGAAAGCCTTTTAATCAGGTCGTAAAACCGGAGAAAGGAAGGTATTTGAGAAAGAAAGATTTACTGTTGACAAATGCTGCTCACGATAAAGCGTATATTGGTAAAGATGTTTCATTTTATCACAGCGATGATGAGAACTTACCCTCATCGAAAGTAGCAGTAATCAGGTTGAAAGAAAGTACTATTCCGGCGTCATATCTCCACACATACTTAATGTCTGATGCGGGATATATTCAGTGGCAATCAATTGTTAGAGGGATTTCTGCTGGTATTCATCCTGGAGATATCGGGCGAATTAGAATACCTACCCCTAAGGAAGGTGCTGTCTGGGAAAAGATTAAACAAACTGCAGATGTTACTTTTGTATTAGCTGGTGATTGTAGTGAAACATCCGGGAGGTTAACAGAAGCGGCGAAGCTCATAATCGAATCATTTATTGATGGTCAAATCACCGAGCAACAACTGGTCTCCGCTCAACAGGCCCTAGATATCGGTGATAATTCCCTAGACCAAGATATTCTTTCCCGCTTAACTATCAAAGGCTTCGACGCTGGGGGTGATCCGCTTTTCTCTGATTTAGATAAACTCTACGACTTACTGGCCCAAAGCCAACAACAGGGAGCCTAATAGGAGTTGTTTATGGCCTTGGATACATTAATAAAACCGCTAAGTCAGTTACTGGAAAAAGGTTCCTGCCTGGCCGGTGATGGCAATCTAGAGCCATTTTTAAACGGCATTGCCCACCCCTGCGATAGCGGTAAAAACTGGGTCGTGAGCCAGCGTCTATTATCCATCCGCAAGCAAATCAATGATGATTCCGAATTAGTCGCCGCTATTTTGGCCGCCGATAAAGAATTGCGTAAAGCCTGGTGCCAATTAATAGCGGCGCGCTGCCTTGAAGCCGGTGAGCTTGCCGACCCTCAGGTATTGCTGCGCTTGATTTCGCATCTGGATGCTGCGGCTGAATGGGTGGTGGCATACCTAGACTCTGCGAGCCTGCAGCCAACGGCATATGCCGATTTGGAACGCCGCTTATTGGCCAGCACCGCAGAGCAAAGTCAGGCAACTCCGGTTGTGGTGCGAGTGCTGGCTGCTGCCAGCCAGATTGTGATCTCGCAATCTTCAGCTCAACCCGTCCCTGAAAGGCAGCCGTTGGATTCAATCAAGGCGGTAAATATCGATGGTACCCGCCCGGATATCAATTGGTGTGGTGGCCGTTTAATTCAGCAGCCCGGTGTAAAAGCCAGTGAGTTTCAATATTTGCTAAACGGCACCAGCAATATGGTAATAGCAGACATTACGTCTGCCATGAATGAAAAGGCTAAAACTCTGGCGGTAATGGATTGGGTGCTAGCCAACCCTTGGGCCTATCTATTGGCGCTGATTGTTTACGAACAGAATGTCTGGCAGGTTGAAGCGGCGGGTGCTTTGTTATTGGAATTACCGGCCGGCCAATTGCCCCAACTACCGTCGGAAGTGCAAGTGCTGGTGGCCAACGCCGATGGCGATGAACTTTATTGTGGCAGCCTTGGGGCTTTTGTTAACAAAGTGTTAAGCAGTTTGGATATGGCGGTCTTTCCCGCTGGCTGTTCGCTGGCGCACTTTAATGCAGGCTTAGCCGGCGTGATCAGTGATCTACTTATACATAAAGTATGGCGTTATGTCGAAGGGCTTTCTGGTGAGCAAGGTTACTACCAGATCCACCCAGACTTTTCCGATGCTTGCTATGGCCTGAAAGGTCAACCGAGTTTTTCTCGTTACGCTCGCCCTCTGCGCCAGGCGATACGTAGCCAGGCGGTGCAATGGCGTAACGACAGACAGGTACAAGCCACGACCAGTAAACGACTTGAGGAGGCGGATGCAGCCTAAACTGTATTCAGCGAATGGAGAAAGCCAGGAATGAATGAAGTGAATGAAGCATCCATTGAAGAATACGCTAATCGCGCCATCAAGGAACATCGCTGGGCGGCGACAGGTGTGTCTGATTACCCGCCGCGCGATCCGCTGGTGGGCCAAAGCACTTTTTTTAATCGCTATAAGACCTTTATTAAAACCGTCGACCACGATGAAGATAATTTCGCCCACGTATTTGCAGTAGAGGGTGAATGGGGTAAAGGTAAATCCCGTTTAGGTCACGAGCTAGTAGCGCAAATCAACGATTGCTCAAAGGGTTGGTATGTACGCAACAAGCAAGGCGGCCTGGAGCAAGCGAGCCTGTTTGACGATGATATTAAGCGGGATGAATATTTAAGCTTGTATATCCGCTATTCACAAGTCGCCTCCGAATATCAAAATTCAGATAACTGGTTTGGGTATGGTTTGTATAAGGCACTGCTGCCTTTAGCCACCAAAGCCTTTGACAACTCCATTCAAAGTGAGATTGCAAAACAATCACTGCGGCGCCTTGAACCGATGGGGTTTGAGCACGAAACCTTAGCGCAAGCGCTTGAGTTGGAAAAAAACCACAGTGACGAAGAGCTTTATTATGATGCTACGTTGGTCACCAGCCTGGTTCAGTCAGCTTACCAATACTTAGAGAAATACGGCATTAAATATGTGTTGGTGGTGTTGGACGAGTTAGAAACCGTGGCTGAGGCGGCCACCTTTGGTCTTGAGCGAGACGAAGCTAGCCAGTTAGATGGCCAAGCGATACGGCTGATTGGTAAGGCTATTAAAGAAGAAGACCCACGCCGAAAACTGCCCTGGTTACGTTATGTGGCGCTCTGTTCGCCCTTGTTGGGCCAGCAACTTAGAGAAATACAATCCACCGCTAGACGTTTTGAATTGGTTGAGTTGGAACATAACGCTTTTGCGGACGTATCTGATTATGTTGGTCAGCTGCAGGCCGACAGTAAGTTGCGGTTTAATTACCCCAAAGGTTTAGTAGAGGCAGCTTACGCCATGAGCGGCGCTAACTTTGGTTGGTTTAACGTCATCATGGCTAACGTCGATTCGGTATTGGAAAGTTTTAGCCATGCCGACAAAGCAATCCCCGCAGTGGGCGATCTTTTTGATTCGGTGCTTGATGCCTCCGGCCGTGTTGCCGAGCATGTATTGGATCACAACGCCATTGCCGGTATTCAAACCACCGATAATAGTTTGAAGCAGTTAGCGCGCACGTTGTTGTTTGGGCAGTTGCCGGTGTCGCTTAGTGAGGCCGATGATCGTGCGTTGGAATTACTGCCGCTGGTGAATGAATACGATGAAAAGGTGGTGAGTTTATACCGCTTGGTTGAATGGGCAGAGATCGACTGCCGGCAGGCACTAGAAACGGCCAAGTTTCAACGCGATAAGGATGAATGGTTTTACCCTAGTGTTGAACAGGGTTTAAATTTGCAGACGCTGTTACAAAACCTGAAAACCTTTGCCGTGGCAGAGGCCGGTATTAGTGCCGAGGGTTTGTTGGTTCCTCTGACTCACAGTGAATTCAGACATTTGCTGGGTTTGTTATACAACCATCCTGCATCAGAGTTTGCTGCGGATGCGCTGTGGGCACGTTTTATCGGTTCGGAACTACAGTTGCCTGATACCGATGGCACCCACCTTGGCCCCAGTGTGGCGATGCTGTTGCGACTTGATCTTCGTTACCGTAGCCAGCAACACAACTCGATGATATTCCGTGACCCCAGTTTTGCCGATAAACATGAAGAGGCGATGAAAGAGGCGGGAAAAACCTGGGCAGGTAATCCGTTATTACGCGCTCAAACCCGATTGATGGGTTTATTTCGTCTATTGGATAAGCAATGGTTTTATAACGAAGAGGCTTATCCCAATAAGCAGGGATTGGCGATACAAATGGCACCCCGTGCTGCCGGTCGAGGTCGCGTTGGCGGCTTGCAGTTTTGTGACGGCTTAAAGTTACATCCCAAGGGCCAAGCCTGGTTTGCCTGGGTGAATAATAGTGATGAGCTCCATAAGCTGCATGAATTGGTAGGTACCCGTCGCGCCGATGGTGATGGGAGGATTCCGGTGATGGCGTTTACCGGTTCAGTGGCAGTAAATGACTGGTATGTTTCCCAGAGTGGGGACGCCAGTGAAGAGCTGAAAGACGATATTCTGTTGTACCACTTAAATACCACTGAAGTAGATGTGCTCGAACGTATCGGTTTACAGCAGGGTTTTAGTGTTGGTTTTAGCCTGAAAGAAGAAGCTTTTACCACCAAGTTTAAAACGCGCCTCAATAATATTCGTGATTTTGCCTATCAGCGCATTCACGATTGGCGCACACGGTTAACTGAGCGCGGCTTGATAGCGTGGCCATTGAGACCGGCGGGGAAAATAAACCGAGAAGATCGCGAGTTGCTTTTTAAAGCCTGGAAGCTGTTGGCGATTGATCAACCTAAACTAGGTGGTCTGCACGGATTGGTACCCGACCATAGTTTGGACGCCGAAGACGTCAGTAATTTATTTAACCGCCTGGCGGTTAGCAATAAGGTGATGACTCAGGGCTATGCTCATAATGAGCATGCCGGTTTGTTTTTAGATGTCGACCAACCCTCAAACGCCTCAGCGGCAATACCCGCATTTTTAGCACGTATTGCGGACCCTAGTAAGTCAGCTAATTGGACTCTGGAGAAAGCTAAGCAGGAGTGGTACTGGGGTTATTTATGGACTGGAGCCAGTAGTGGCTTAGGCGAAAAAACTGTATTTGAGGATTGGATGTGGTGGTGTCACCAGCTACATCTATTACAAATAGAGGATACAGCGGCGAGTAAACCAAAATTTATTGCAGTGCCACGCGCTGAACTTGAAAATGCTATTACTGAGGCGCGAAACTGGCTGGAGGGTGAAGAGCCTGATGCCTATCCCCAGATTGTTGCTCAGCTATCACAGGTCTATGGCGATAATCGTATTAATAGTCTTTTTGCGCCCAAGGGAAAAACGCAACAGGGAACACACACTACCGAAGCACTCGATGCATTGGCTCTTGCTGATACCACATTTGCAGAGCTAAAGCTGCGTGAGGAAAATTTAGATGGATCACTGGTTGAGTGTGAGCAGGCGTTGCCGAGTATTCTAAAACACCGCTCCGACGTACTACGCGAACTACAGCGAGTTTACCCACACCCCACGCCGCGGGTCACTATTGATAATGATCGCAATATTCAATTAGAAGATGAGCGGGTGTCTCTCTATGAAAGAATTGAGAGAGCACGATTATTTGCGGTGCATGTTGATCAGTATGCAGGAAAGATTCGGGAGCGTGTGGATTATCTGCTTGTTGAAATAAATAACGACCCTAATTCGCAATCACCGTTCCCACGGCGTTTATTTACTCTGTCTCTTCAAACAATCGCGAATATTTTAAAAGGAGCATTGGAGGGTGGTACCGCAACCGCAACACAGAAAAAGGAGGCTTCTAGCGGTTCTGAAACTTTACTGCACTATTTGCGCAGATTGCAATTGGATAAGGCCTCGGAACGATTAGAGCGGTTGGGGCAAGAGGTTGGCTATGACATGCATAGTGGAACCGTAAAGGAGATAGCAGAAATTACGGGTTATATCTTTCAAACCTATAGGCATTTTATTGAGCAGTTTGATAAAGCTGTAAGTAGTGTTAAGGACATTGATCACCGCATACGGCGTGGCCTTGATCAGTTGGGCGCCACGTTACCTACCGATTACCCTGAGCCCACGCAAGCCACTACGCTACTTAAGCTACAAAATCAATTGGCCCTAGTGCAGGATAGTTTTAATGATATGGATGAAGAGATCGATGATATTCGTTCGCTATTTATTGATCAGACTCATAAGGGACAGTTTGTTGCTATTCGCGATGTGCCGGATCGATTGTTAAAACCGATACAACAAAGTCTCAATGTACTGGGTGGCAAATTACTTAGTTGTGAAAATACCTTAAGCCGTTACCGTAAGTCTAAATTGGATGCGGTGAATGCTGGTCTGCGTCCATGGATTAGCCCATTGCTAACAGCCGTGGGTGAGAGCCCAATCGAGGCGATTTTAAGCGCTGACACTGACGACCTATCACTGCACGATTTAGGTGTTGAGCTAGATATTCGCCAACAACAATGGCGTAAAAAGGCTGAAGCCGCTCTGGCTGGTACAGGTATAGATATTGACCGTTGGCGAGCTATTTCTTTAGATCTAATAGCCAATCGGCAGCCTGATTTGAGTGCTGAAGAACAAAAGGCAATGGTTGCTAAGGGTATTCTGAAGGTTCAAGTAACCTTTGGTGGAAAATCATGAAAATATTCCTTGAGAGTGCTTTGAGTAAGCACCGTCATGGAAGGTTTTTTAGTTCGCAGTTAAATGCCGTGGCGACAGAAATTCTGCCAGAATGCGGTTTGGTAATGGTGCACGGAAAAATTTTTAAAAGCTTTGATGAGGCTAAGCAAGCCGAGTGGTGGGCGTGGTCCTCACAACCCGGTTGCAGCATATTATTACTACCACCCTTTGATACGGGGAAAGTTTGTCAGCCGTTAGATTGGACGATCGCTTTAGGTACCTCAGTGTTCGAATCAGAAGAGAGTAGTATTGCAAGTATTGTTGCTGATGAGGTGACTGCGCACATTATTGGTAAAGACGGCGAGTTTGAACGTAGCTCAGGTCATCAGTGGTCTGACTTTTCGATTAATACGCGCTATTTCAAGAAACACTCTGCTAGCGGTATCTTTGCAGTGAGCTGTTTGCCGCTATGGTCTATTTCGCTAATGGATGATGTTGATGCCTGCCTCTTATGGCTGCAATCGCTGCAAGACATCTCAGGCTCCCCCGGTGAGAATGTTGTTGGGACGGTGGGTGACAGTGAGGTTGAGTTATCACCCACTGACTATACCGTGCTGGTTTGTAGCTTCGCCTTCGACGTTTCATCGGCGAGTCAAATAATGGAAAAGCTTAAACAGCTGCCAGTAACGATTGTTGTATTAGAGGCTGATGAGATAACAGAAAGTGTGCTTCGTCTCAGTAAAGCGGGACTATTAAGCGATGATGGGTTGAGTGAAGCGGGGGAGTTTAGGCTTCAAAGATCGCCATACTGGGTGTATGCGGAAAGTTTACAAGAGGAAGTGCAGCAATGAGAGAAAGCAGTTTGGCACAATCTCTGGCGGTGGAAAGCCAGATTCGATTGCCGGGAAGCGCGGGGCGATTACTCAAGCAAATTCGAGATATCGAAACGGTGGCACCCATATTTCGCGATGCTGGTTTAATAAGAGCGGTAGACAGACCGGCGACTATTAATCTGACGACATCAGGTATCGCAACCAAGTCTTCTATCAAAAAGGCATTAGGTGGATTCATCTATGCTTCTGCAGCCGTTCGTACGGATATGTTGATTGATGATAATAGGATCAGTACTCGGGGTAGTGATTCAGTTTCAGAATTGGACGATATCGATTTTGAAGCTCAGAGAAAGCGTTTGGATCTGGTAGAAATGCGTCAAGCCTATGTATTGGTTGAGCGTATGCTAAACCGCGGTAACGCATCGCAGCTCATCCTATTGGATACACCGTTGTTTATCGCCCGGGAGATGATACCGCTGAAGCGAAATGTGAAACATTGGGCGGAGTATGAAAAAACGGTTGAGGCCATTAGCAAATTCTGGAAAGAGTTTCGATCAGAACTATTCCCTTGGAATCCTAATGGGGCGATTCTTTCAAGTATTATTTCGCAGCGGTTTAGTGCCATTGTGAGTATTGCTAGGCAGGATTTACGTACCGATGAAGGGAGAAAACATTTACTTCTTTCCGATGGGTTTGATCAGTCAAAAGCTAGTACGTTAGTTGATTTAGAGGAGCGTCTATCGGGGGTAGGTGATTACAGATTTATCAAAGGAATTCTAGGCTCTTTTACACGAACTATTGCATTTCGTATGACCGAAAATAGAGCGCGTATGGAGCCTGAAGATTCCGTCTCCGCAGGAGTGATAGGTTTTCACTTTAAAGGGGGTCGCAGCAGTGAAATACAAATGGCGCAACTTGCCGGTGAAGAGGGCGATTGGGATTCAGACGCGCTAAATGCAGTTGCCTGGAAGTTAATGGTGCTGGATATGCAAAATGGCAAGAAAGGAGCACCGTTGCCGCAGTTGCTTGGTCAAGAACAATTAAAAATGTTGGATAAGTTTACAGCCTATTATCGACAGGGTTTAGCTGCTGCGATGAAAGAAAACCAAGTTGAAGAGACCTGGTTGTCAGGCCTTTTTGAAAATGATTAAAGATGGAAGGTGAATAGCAATGAAGCATAAGGTTTTGGGAAAGCTGGTTGGTAACACTGGGGAATCATCAAAATTAACCATGGTCATTCAGGATTCGTTCTCGGTGCGTCGCGGTGAATTTGTCCGAATCATGCATAAAGAACGCCAGGACGAGGCTGCAGTTGCCGTCTTGGGACGGGTTACGAAAATACATCGCTCAAACATGCTCTATAACTCCGGCTTTGGTGATGGTGTTACTGAACTGGAGCTATTGCCGGGCGCGAATGTTACGGGTGAACAGCTTTATGCCAACCTGGAACTGGTTGGTTATCGAGAGCCGGTGACCCGGCAAATAAAAATACCCCGTCGACCGTTAGACCCGGGTGCCAGTGTTGAAACGGTAGACTTTCAGTTTTTATCTGATTTTTATGAGTTTAATGAACATACCAGCTTGCATATTGGCAACCTGATTGGTTATGAGCATGGTGAGAATACTGTACCAGTATTTTTGGATGTCAATAAGCTTGTCACGGAACATATGGCGATACTTGCAATGACGGGTTCCGGTAAATCTTACACGGTGGGTCGGATTATTGAGCGGTTAGTGGCGCTGAATAACGGTACCGTTGTGGTATTTGATCCTCATGGTGAATACGGTCGTGCTTTAGCGAAAGGGAAGTTGCATTTTAGTGATGATATTGCTGATGTAGAGGACTTACGTGATCAAAAGGCCTTGCCGGAAATTAAGAAAATGTTTGAAAAACTTCAGGCAGCTAATGCAGGCATTCAAGTGTATACGCCGCAGCATGATTCATTCAAGCATAAATATGCCAGTAAGAATCAGCCGCTTGCTCTACAGTTTGATCGATTTGAAATGGATGATATATCTGAAATTCTACCAGGCTTAACCGAACCGCAGCAGCGCGTGTTAGATGTTGCTATTCGTTTTTGGCGTAGCGTCGATAAAACTGAACCACGTGATATTAACCGCCTCCGATACTTTTTAGGTGATGGAATTGAAGAAATTCGTGCCTGGGATGATCTATCCGAGGCAGAGGCTAAGGCGCTCAATGGACGCAGTGCAGCTGTAGCGTCGATAAAATTGAGTCGGGTGCTAAATGAAGCTCAAAGTTTTTATTCCGCAACAATTAAAGAGCCAACGGATATCTACCAGATGATGGGTCGTCCATCGAACCGAAAAGGTCGGCTCGTTGTTGTCGATCTTCAGGGCTTGAGTGATACAGCCAAGCAGGTTGTTTGCGGTTTATTGAGTTCGGAAATTTTACGCGCAGCATCGAGCAAGACAGATCCGCTGCGTCCTTGTTTCCTTGTCTATGAAGAAGGTCATAGCTTCGCGCCAGCGGGTGGCAATGCAGTAAGTCACCGAATCATTAAGAAGATTGCCGGTGAGGGGCGTAAGTTCGGTGTCGGTTTCGCCATTGTTAGTCAGCGACCTTCTAAGCTTGATGCAGATGTAACCTCACAGTGCAATACCTTGATCACGATGCGCTTGAAAAACCCTGATGATCAGCGCTTTATTTCCAAAGCTTCTGACATGGTTAGTAAGGCTGACTTGGAAGAATTGCCAAGCTTATCTACTGGTGAAGCCCTGGTGTGTGGTCGATCAATTCCAGCACCACTATTGGTGAAAGTGGGTAGTAAAGCTTTAGTGCATGGTGGTGAATCACCAGAGGTGCTTAAGGTATGGGATACCTTCCATGATTAATACCGCGGCGCTTCAAGATGCTCTAGAGGGAGATTTTATTGATCGTAGCTTTCCGATCTTTCGTACTCCAGGAATCAAAGATGAGGATGTCATGATCCATAGCCTGGGTTGCAGTATCTGGAATACTTTGGGGCATGAGTTGGGCTATATGGCAGTCGTCGAAGGTCCAGTACCCGTTGCGAGTGGAAATGATATTCGCACGGACTCTGTTTGGTTTGATAAGACCGATCATGAGCCAGTGGTGCTAATCGAATTTGAACGCTACGACAGAACCGAAAGAGGTTTTGCAAAGCTTGAGGAAAAACTTGGCAATTTGATCGAGGCTTCGATGCGCTGGAAGGACCGGCCTCAGTTGGTGGTTCTATCGGCATGGAGCCCAGGCTTGGTTTCGGCGCCAGATTTTGATGCGTTGGAAACAATGTTTAGACGTGGCTTTTCGAATACGAAGGGAGCGAGTATTCCTCCCCCTAGTAACTGCAAATTGTTACTTCATCGTTTAGTGCTAGGAAAATCTCAGTCGGGGCTTCTTCAATTACAGCACATGAGTTTTAGGTGGTCGTAATGGCAATTTACAGTGCACATTTTTTACCCGGTAACGGCAAGCAGTTAGGTGATAAGTATCTGCTGCTGGAATGTTTGGGCGATGGTACCCATGGTTGGGTGTGGCGATCGCAACGCTTGTCTGATGACGAGATTGTGGCTGTAAAAATACCGAAAAATGTGGGTAATACAGATCGCTCCTTAGCTGAAGGGAAAGAACTGATAGGAATTGATCCTCATCCTAATATTATTCAAATATACGAGATGGGTCGTGTACCTCCCGAGAAGGAATGGTATGCCATTGAGATGGAATATTTTCCTTCTGAGAGCCTTGCTCAGAAGCTCGAGCGACGCTCTCACCATTTTGGTAATACATATAACCGTTTGTTTAATATTTATGAGCAAGTACTTTCAGCTATAGAGTTCTTGTCGAACCGTGATCAACCGATTTCTCATGGTGATATAAAGCCTCACAACATATTAATTGGGCAGGATGATCTAGTTAAACTAACGGATTTTGGTAGTTCAGCGCTACCTGATGAAATATATGTTCGTACAAGAGAAAATGGTGGAACCGTATTGTATTCAGCGCCTGAATTTTGCGACTGTATCTCGCGAAAAGGGACGTTTCAGGAACTTTTAGCAGGGGATATATACAGCTTAGGTGTATTGCTTTATCAGTTAACGACGGGCAGCTTTCCGCATGATACGCAGGCGCAGGTTTTGAGGTACGAGCCTTTCGTAAAGCCGAGAGAAATAAATTCTACTATATGCCCTAATTTGGAAAGCGTGATTCTTCGTTGCCTGGAAAAAAATCCATCAGATCGTTTTTCCAAGGTTTCTGATCTCCAGGAAGCATTTACGAAAGCCGCGCAGGAACAGCGCCATCAGACTAATGTTGTTCATTTAGCGCCTCCTTCGTCTCCATCCAGAGATTGGTCATCCGATGTGGTTGAGGCTTTAGATAAAGCCGAATACCACAAGGCGGCAGCTATAGCTAATAATGAGTATATGAGGTCAAAAGATCCAGGTGCATTGCTGCAGCATTTAAATGCTCTCTATCGTTCAGAACGATGGTTTGACTTTGAGCGTGTATTTTCGGCATTGAATATTGATGATATATCCGCTTCGGGTTTAATGTTAGAGCAAATCCGTGAGCTGTCTGTAAAAGTTTACATGAAAATTCGTCAGTTAGATAAAGCCCAGGAGCTACTTGGATTGGCACTTAGTCTCGGTGATACCTCCTTTGATCTTCTGATGTGTGAAGCATCAATTGACGCTATGCAAGCTCGATTCAAAAAGGCCAGAACTAAATTGGAGGCGCTTAATTTGCAATACCCTATGACCGCTGTTGTGCTCCGACGTTTGGTCTTAGTATGCGAGCAGGAACGAGACTATGAAGCTGCGGCTGGCTTCTTGCGAGTGGCATTGAAGGTAGTTAAAGATGACGACGAGTTGATTCGAAAAAGACAGCAGTATGAAAATTTGGGTGTTTGGTGATTTGACTATATACGGAACTATTAAGAAAGGACTAATAGAAAGATGAATAGCCAGGTACTTAATACTGCTGTGTTATTAATGTTGATCCCTCACCCGAGTTTGCCCACAACACGGGCAGCGTATCAAAGCCTTAGCGATGACGCGACCCAGTCGGAAGCGGCACGTCGCAATCGACGTTGGCATATGGCGCTGCATCGGTCCCAGCCCCGCGCGGGCGGAAGCCTTCGGGTAAGGCAGGCGTTTTGAATCGAGGGGCTTTTTTTTTATCGCTGCTGAGTCGCTCCAGCATCAAAAACCCATAGGCGGCAATGCATAGGCTCGCATGATGATGAAAGCCTCGCCAGTTGCGCCCCTCGAAGTGGCCCAGCCCCAGTTCCTGTTTGAGTTCTTCATAATCACGCTCGATGCGCCAGCGCCCCATCACGGTGTTGATCATGTCCTGCCAACCCATGTTGCCGGAAAGATTACTGAACCAGTAGTGGGCTGGTTCATCGGCATCGTCCGGCCACTCGATGATCAGCCACTCTTCATCGCGGGGCTGATCGCGATGGGCGGCCCGGACGCGCACCCGCGCAAAACGCGAACTCAACGGCTCGGCGACACCCTGCCGCCATGTCACCTTGCGCCAGCTCCTGGCAGGCAGCTCCCGCGCCAGCTCTCCCACCGAGATTGGCTGATGATCGGCATCGCGCTGCAGACGGTGCCGGGGTCTGCCGGCTCCGCTGCGTGCTTTCAACTCGGGAAGGGGTTGATGCCCGCCCCACCATACCGTGGTACCCGGTCGTACCCCCACCGCGTACGCCAGGCCGTGCGTTGCCAGCGCCTCGCGCCAGCCTGTCTCGTCACCGTAGGCGGCGTCCGCCAGCACCGTGCCGCGCGGATAGCCCGCCTCCAACGCGGCCTCGATCTGCTGCAGCGCCAACGCGGGCTTGGTCGCAAACTCAATGTCTTCGGGTACTCCGACCTTTTCGCAACGTTCCGCATCGTCGGTCCACTCGCTCGGCAGATACAAGCGAAATCCTACCGGTATACTGCCTTCGGCCGTCGCAATCGACAACGACACTGCCACCCGGCAGTTGTCCTTCTTGCCCGTCTGACCACAGTATTGATGCGCAACACCGACCGAGTGTTTGCCTTTCTTCGGCAGTCCCGTATCGTCGATGATCCAGCTCACCGGCGCCGCGTCGCGGACCAATTTCGGTAGCACCTTGTGCGCGACCGACGACAGCATCGCCTCGTCACTCCACGTTGCTTCGGCCACCAGATGGTGCATTGACTGATGCGCCGAGCGCACGTTATCCGGTTGCACGCGTGCAGCCATCGGTTCGACACTCTTGCGTTTGCCAGGCAGCATTAACCCCTTCATATACCAGCGAGCCGGTTGTTCGCGATCGGCGTGCATCAACGTTTCCACGAGGGTGTCGCAGTATTTTTCAAACCGTGCTTCCAGACCTTGTGCCATAGCAACCTCACAAAACACTTGAAGAGATCGCTATAATACATTATTTTATAACACAGCAGTACTAGGTGGCTGTCCGAGAACTCGCGTGTAATGATGAGTACCTTGTCGCTCCATTTTGTTAAGGGAGACTGTTTCATCGTCAGTTGATAATTGGTCGTTTATCGCCCAATTATCAGCTGACTATTCACCTTTTCAAGCCGCTATTTCAGTTTTTCCCCGACTATCCCCATTGTGGCGACGTATTTCCAAATTCCGGGCACACTGATCCCGTCATTACCGCTCGCACCATTTTTTTTATATTGTGCGCCGCGCAGACTAATGAAAATTCACCCGCCACTTTAGCTTTTCCCCGTAAGCTGAATCGACGAAACCCGCTGTTCTTGATATGACCAAATACCGGCTCAACAATCACTTTGCGCCGTTTGTAAATCTCTTTCGAGTCTGCCTGCTCCATGCGCTCTCTCATGCGTCGACGTAACCCTTCATGACTATCCGTTGTGATCGTCCGTCCTTCTCCCTGTCTGGATTTGCAGCAGCGATCATAATAGGGGCAACGGCCACAAACCTCAGCCTCTCCCTGATAGCGTTGTACACCGTTTTTACCCTGGCTCTTCAAGGGCAGGCGTTGGCCACCGGGGCAATGAAAGCAGTCCGCTTGTTCGTCATAGATAAAATCCGCCTTGCACAGCGGGCGCGTCGTTTCATCCAACGGCTCGTTATGACTTTTTTCTCCACGATCAACGGCAACATAAGCCTCAACCCCGGCCTGCGCCAACGCGTCAAGATTGCTGCCCGACTGATAACCGTTGTCCAGACTCATTTTCTCCGGTAACTGCCCGGCGCTTTTCTCAATACTTTCCAGTCCCTCCTTCACTTCCTGTTTATCGTTGGCGTTCTGGCTGAGGTGTTGGCCGACGATAATCTGATGGTCACTGTCGACACTGATCTGACCGTTGTAGCGATAATCAAAATCGCCTTTCTTCCCCATGATCCGAGCTTCTGTATCAGCAAAGCTGATTTGTTTTTTGGCTTCGATCAGTTGACCTGGATTCAACGCTTCTTCGCGGGCTTCCAGGGCTTTCTTCGCCGCTTTGATCGTCTTCAGTCGATGCTGCTTGAAGGCCAGGTCTTCCGGCAACTCGTAGCCGGTCTTTTCCTGATAGGCAGCGTCTTCCTCTGCATCACAGGCATTGGCCTGTTTGAGCAGCGCATCAACCTCCTGACCCAGTACCTGCTCTTTTTCTTTCAGGAACTTATACGTCATGGCCTTGTGTCTGGAGCTGTTGGCTTTGAATTTAGAGCCATCAAGGCTGACGTGCCCCAGGGAAGCCAGCTTCATCTCCATCGTAAGCTTGACGGTTTGCATAAAGCATTCGTGAAAAAACGCGGCGTGATGCTGGCGGAAATCGCTTAAAACCCGAAAGTTGGGGCAGTCCTTGCCAGCGATGTACATGAACGACAGATCTTCGTTACAGCGCTTTTCCAATTGCCGGGAGCTGAATACGCCATGGCTGTAGCCATAAATCAGAATGGCAACGACTTTTCTCGGATGATAGGCGCGTTGCCCCAGCGGGCTATACTGCGATTCGATACTGCTTGTATCGAGCTGCTGAAACAGATCATTAAACAGGTAACAATCATGGTCAGTTGGAAGGAGGTCAAAGACATTGCCGGGAAACAGTTGGCGCTGGTTGGCGTCAATCGGGTCGGACTTGAAAGGGCCGGACATCTGCATTAGTCTCTGGATTTGTTGTTGCTGAAATTATATCACTGCTAGGGCTGTTCTCGGACAGGCACCTAGGAGGTTTCATGTGAAAGAAGCAGCTTTCCAAAGCGCTGGCAGTCGAATACGCCAAGCGCGGAGTGCGCGTCAATGTGGTCTGCCCGGGCTCGGTAAAAACGCCGTTAAACAAAGACGCGCGAGCGCCGGAAGGTGCCGACATGAGCCTGTTCCAACCCATGTATCCGCTGACCGAGTATGCCGCCGAAGCGGACGAGATTGCCGCAGCCGTGGTATATCTCGCTGCAAACGAAGCACATTTTTAACGGAATCGGTACTGGTAATCGATGGCGGCCAAACGGCGGTTAAGAGAAGCGCTGCTGAGAACAGTTGAAATATTACTCAGTGGACGTGCGGCTAACGCTCAATCGCGAGCCCGCACGTTGGGCCTAATGCAGCACGCGGGCACGTCTCGCTTCGAACGCGGCAGCAGGTTGACGCCGCACGGTAAAAGGCACTTCAAGGGTGTTGTCGCCCTCCCGTGGTGGCTGGCCAACCATTTCGTCGTACGGGCTCTGCTGTCGCAACACCGTTTCTTCGGCGTTGGCCTGCGCCAGCGCCTGATGAACCTCTGAGATCCGGCTGGTGCGGAACGGGCGACCGTCGTTGGCATACAGCAAGTGCTCATGACCGTCGATAACAACAGTAATGATGTACAGCATTTGGTCTATCGAATGTACAATTACTTTTTTTAATGAAGGGTACGAGGCCAGGTCGGCAATACGAAGTTTCATAGGTGCTGTCACCAGTTCATCGGATAAGTTTGCTACGCTGTGGTCATCAAAATGGACCAACTAGCTTTAACAACAGGAATAAGTTCATGCTGCCCAATTTTACCGCTAACGAAGCCCGCGTTCTCGGCTGCCTGATGGAGAAATCCGTGGTTACGCCAGATCAATACCCGCTAACGCTGAACGCGCTTACCAGTGCCTGCAATCAGAAATCGGCGCGTGATCCGGTGATGTCACTTGACCCGGGTATGGTTCAGCGTGCTGCTCGTGACCTGGCGGAGAAAAATTTCGCCCGTGAGGACGAGAGCTTTAAAAGCGGGATAGCAAAATACAACCAGCGTTTCTGCAACTCGGCCTTTAGCGACTACCAATTTGACCCGGCGCAGTTTGCTATCGTCTGTCTGCTATTGCTGCGCGGCCCACAAACGCCGGGTGAACTGCGGGCGCGCAGCGGGCGGCTGCATAGCTTCGCTGACAATTCAGCCGTGGTACGGGCGCTCAGCAGTTTAATCGAGCGCGAAGGTGATGCGCTGCTGGTACAACTGCCGCGCACGCCAGGACGTAAAGACGCCGAGTACATGCATTTATTCAGCGGCCCCATCGATGTAGAGGCACACGCTTCCAGGGCGCAGGCAGCCACGGCCTCCACGACTGCAACGCGGGTCAACGTGGCGGAGTTGGAACAGAGAGTCAGCACACTTGAAGCGGAGCTCGCCGAACTGAAGGAAAATCTTAAAAACTCCTGAGCCATCAGTGCGGCGCGCGGCGGGGGCAAAATGGCTGCAGCGCTCTCTTTGCTGTCGCGCTATGAAAGCAAAGCGGCGAAAGCGGCGGTGAAGACGAAAGTCGTGATCAAACCAATGCCGTAAGCAAAAACGAGCAACAGATAGCGTAACTTCAGGAGTCGTTTGCCGTACACGCGTCGCATCGCCAGAAATAAATAAACCAGCACATACAGTGTGACAATTATGCCCAGGGCTTCTGCGGCTGACTCCAGTGCGCCGATATCACTCACAGCCAGCGTCACCACGTGTTGGAGACTTAGTAAAAGGAATGCCGACGCATGGAAGTGTGTGAAAAACAGTAGATCCTCAACGAAATAACGGCTGGAGCCAATGTAAAGTAGCCGCATAAAGAGGGCTATCAGCGGTAGAAACAGCAGCATGGCCACCGGCAGGTTATCTACAACCTTATCTGCAATAGCTTGCGGATTGTGTTTCAGATTCGTCTCAATGCGCGTCGCCAACCTTGGTGGCAGCAGCTGGTCCAGTGACAAGTCGTCGATGGCCATGACTATATCGGCCTGCTGATCAGCTTCGGTCGACATTTTTTCCAGTAGTTGTTGGGCGCTTTCTTTATTTTTTTCGCTGTCTTGCCGGGCTTTTTGCGCACCGCCATCATTGGCTATCGACAGTTCAAACTTTTTCTCATCACCGCTATTGCTCAACAGGAAGAAAATCAAACTGAGCACCAAATACAGCCGGAATGGTGGGAAATAGCGTACCCGACGCCCGTCCAAATACTCGGTGGTCAGAAATCCCGGTCGTATTAGCAATGGCGCCAGGCTGCGCCATAGCCGTGAGTCCAGGTTCAGCAAGTCGCCGGTGAATTCCCGCAGCAGAGTCCACAGGGCAATAATGCGGCCACCGCCGCGTTGCCCGCAATTTGCACAATACTCCCCAGTGAGTGTTGCACCGCAGTTGAGACAGGGCTCGCGCGCTGCAGCAGTGGGGGAGATGGGCGGCTGTTGATCCATACGCTATCGCCTGCTGGCTAGTGCTGGGTGAATAGTTATATCAAATGGCATGCAGTATGTCAGTGAAGAACTTCTATGGCAGACGAGTGAGAGCTCCGGCTACGGCGATGTTCTCGCAGAGTTCGCCGCAGTAAGCCATTGAGTAACAGGCATGATAATATCGAGTATGACAACGGTTGAATACGACGCAGCTTTGGCCAGAGCCCCGCTGGTCGGCGCTAAACCAGGCTAGTTCACAATTTTCGGAGACACAGTAATTATGAGCACCCAAAAACTCCGCCTTGGTCTGATGGGCTTCGGCCACATCGGCAGGCAGCTATACCACCTGGCAACCCAAAGCGATGATATTGATATTGTGGCGATTGCCGATATTGGCAAGCCGGAAATTCTGCATTATCTGCTGGCTAGCGACTCCATCGAGGGAATTGAAAATACGCTGCGGGGAAATTACCTCGTTAACAGCAAGTTCGAAACCCGTATGCTACAAACCGACCGGCCACAGGAAGTGCCGTGGGATATTTTCAATGTCGATGCCGTAATCGACGCCACGGGAAAATTCGAGTCGCGCGCTGATATGGAGGCGCACCTTGGCAACGGCGCTCCACGCGTGCTGATCTCGACACTGCCTATCGACCATATTGACCGGCTGATTATTGCCGGCGTCAACGACGCCAGTGCGCGTGCGGAAGACCGCATGATTTCGGTGGGCTCGGCGACCACCGCTGCGCTGGCGCTGATGCTAAAGGTGATTAGCGATAAATTCCAGGTGCAATGCGCCAGCGTGACCAGCGTGCATGCCTACACCAGCGACCAACCATTGCAGGACTACGCCGGCAAGGATTTTCGGCGCAGCCGTTCGGCCGCAGAGAACGTGATTCCCAACGCGCTGGCGTCGCCCCAATGGGTGGAGAAAGTGCTGCCGCAATTTGCCGGTAAACTCAGCGGCCACTCGCTGAACGTGCCGGTGCAGAAGGGTTCGTTACTGGACCTCAACCTGGTGTTTGCTAACGAGGGTATCAGCGTCGAACAAATTAACGACACCATGCGAGCTGCGAAAAACAACTATGCCGGCATTATTGATGTAGTTGAAGACCCCGTGGTGTCTTCCGATGTAATCGGCAACCGTCATTCGGTGGTGTTTGACGCGCCGGGTACGATTAAAGCTGGTAAGCGAATTATCAAGACCTTGAGTTGGTATGAAAGTTTGGGGCACGCCGCCCGTATGCTCGATGTGGTGCGCCACTACGCAGCCATAGACGCTTCAGGAGATGAAAAATGCGCGTAGCAATTAATGGTTTTGGTCGTATTGGCCGGTCCGTCTTCCGCATTCTCGACAAGCTGGAAGATATTGACGTGGTCGCCATCAACGACCTCGGTGATCACGCCGCCCTTCGCTATTTGTTGAATTACGATACCGTGATGGGCCCATTCGGCAAACCGCTTAAAATTGAGGATGAATTTCTGGTAACGCCTGAATATAAGGTCAAGCTGCTGAAAGAAAGTGATCCTGCGGCTTTACCATGGCAAGCGTTAAACATCGATGTGGTCATTGAGGCCACCGGTGTGTTCCGCAGCCGCGAGGCGGTTGCCAAACATCTGACTGCTGGAGCCGAGCGCGCTATTCTCACGGTGCCGGCCAAGGATGCGATCGATTACACCGTGGTGTTAGGTGTCAACGAGGACGGTTTGCGTGCCGAGCACAAGATTATCTCCAACGCGAGCTGCACCACCAACTGCCTCGCGCCCATGGTGAAAGTGTTGAACGATGCCTTCGGTATAGTCGAGGGGGTTATTAACACAGTACACGCCTACACCAATGATCAGCGCCTGGCTGACGTGCCACACTCCGACTGGCGCCGCAGTCGCGCCGCCGCGGAGAATATTATTCCAACCTCTACTGGTGCCGCCAAAGCAGTAGGCGAAGTGCTTCCCGAGCTTAAAGGTAAGCTCGACGGTATCGCCGCGCGGGTGCCGGTGGCCGACGGTTCGGTTGTCGACCTGTTTGTGGAACTGGCGACCGATGTGACGGTAGACGATATTCACGCTGCCGTGAGAGAGGCCGCAGCCACCAGCAGAATGCAAAGGATACTGGAATATTCAAACAAGCCGGTGGTGTCGTCGGATATTATCGGTAACTATCACTCCTCAATTTACGATGCTGATTTTACCTCGGTCATTGGCGGCCGCCACGTTAAGGCGTTGAACTGGTATGACAACGAGTGGGGTTATTCGAATCGTGTTTGCGATCTGGTGCAGATGATCAAGCGAGGTTTTTAAATTGCTCTCAGGATAATTTAACGCAATAAAACGCGTTCGCCGCAGCTGAAGTGCCTCCTCAATAATAAATCTAATAACAGAAGACACATAAAGCTACCATGTATTTAAGAGGAGTTAGACGATGCAAGACCTGCCCCATCATTACCAAGTCAGCGCCAATGCGAACCCCGACGGTTTGATCAGTCTGGAGTCGAACGACTTACCTACACTGCAATCGGCGCCACCGGCGGAGTACGGCGGTCCGGGCGATCAGTGGTCGCCCGAAACCTTGCTAACGGCAGCCGTTGCCGATTGTTTTATACTCACTTTCAAAGCGATAGCGCGCGCCTCCAAACTTGACTGGCAGGCTCTGCGCTGCGATGTCACCGGCACGCTGGCCAAGGTCGAACGTACCACCTGCTTCACCGGGTTTACGCTGAAAGCGCAACTGCAATTACCTGCCGGTGGCATTGCCGATAAGGCCAAAAGCTTACTCGAAAAGGCCGAGGCGAATTGCCTGATCACTAATTCCTTGAAGGCTGAAGTGCAGCTCGAAACCGATATAGAGGTTGCCGGTTAAGTCCTGTAACTGCAGCTGTTCGTTAGCGTGGTATAACGCGACGCCGTCAGCAGCGGCGGGGTGATGCAACAGTTTTTTGTGCTAATTGACATTAGAACAAAAGTTGCATAGCTTCGCTGTATGGAGATTAATGTTGACAGCCCCGTACCTGCATACGAGCAAATCGTGCAGCAGATATCACAAAGCGTTCTGGAGGGCGACCTTGCCGCCGGTGACAGCCTGCCGTCAATCAGGCAGCTGGCGTGTGATTTGGAGTTAAACCAGAACACCGTCGCGAAAGCGTACAAAAAGCTGGAAAGCCAGCGAGTCATTATAACGGCTGGCCGCAACGGCACGTTCATACACAAACAGGCAGCCCGGTATATCGTGCAGAAAAACAGCGAGGATGCGCAATATCAACTCGAGGAACTGGTGAGCTCGTTCGAAAATAAGGGCATGAGTAAAGCCGACATTTACGCGCTGTTAAAAACCCAGCTGAATCTTGTTGAGGGTTGAAGCCATGACTGACTTCCTGTTAGTAGCGCTGGCTTGCACCCAGATCCCCATCATTTTTTTTTACGTCACGCACAGGCTTACGGCTGGCAAATTATTATTGTCATAGACGAAATCCTGATTGGGTCGCGACACACCCGGAATTTAAACGTCATACAGTAATCAATACGGCCGCGCTTGGCATTGCCTGGCTTATCGCCGCCGTGAGCGCTGTTGCCCTCGTCAAATACGTATTTATTACGTCTGTTCCCGATTGCTACTCCCTACTGCTGGTCGCGCCGCTAATGGCCTGGGTTGTGGGGTATCTTGTGTATATTGCTATTTTCTACCTGGCAGTGACTCGAACAATTCCAGCCCCCGGGACAAGGCAGGCGTCACTGGCCGATCGGCGACTTTCGTCATTTATGCCGCTATGGTCAGTGTATCTCTGTTATACGTTGTTGGCGCTGGTCCTGATGATTTACCTGGGAGCGTTGCTGAGCGAAGCGCTTGTTACAGAGGTGGCGGCTATACGTTTGCTGGCGTTTAGCGGAGTGATTACGCTTGGCACGGGAGTACTCATCGTTACCTTGAGGCGCAAAAATAGCGAGATGGAACATGTGCTCGGCGCAGGCGGCCGGAGAATAGAAGTCATTGCATCCATTACTGTGCTTTACCTTGCGGTGTTAGCAGGAGTTTATCTAATTCTGCACGACTTTTTTGGCGTTACATATTTTAGCGATGCCAGTTTGCTGGTAGCGGTCAGCATGCTGGTTCAGCTTTATTTTTTAGCGTATTGTCTTCACCCCAGGGTTAGAGCATCGCTGCGCAATTCTTTCAAGACCATTCGCTCGACACCCAGACAAACTGCTAACGAACACCGGAAGTAACGTAAGGTCGTGCCAGGCCCGACCAGGAAGCCATTCACCGGCGTCTCTCCTGCCCCACATAAAAGGCCGTAAAAACTGAAGATACGCCTGCGCTCTGCGGCTGAATAGTGCGCGTCATTACTCAACGAGCTGCAAAATCGCCTCATAACATTAACATGACTTTATTGTGCTAGCTGACAATAGTACAAAGACGTCATAAGTTGTCTCCGTAGATAATGAAGTTGCGTTATTAGCCCACTGTGTCAGCGTAGATGATGCTGGTTTTATGTATACAAGTATCTTATCCTCTGCGTCATAAATTTGACGAGTGATTAGAGGTATATCTTGTGAATCGGTTAATTATCAAAACGCTAACGGTACTCATGTTATTTAGCGCTGCAGCATCAGCTGGCAAAGAATTCAACGAGAAAATTGACGTGCGCGTTATGTCGCAGAATCTGTATATTGGTGCCGATTTGGGCCGGCTGTTAGCAGGTGAGCCGCCGGCAGCTATCCTGCAAACTATTCAGCAAACCGACTTTGCGGCCCGCGCCGTTGAAATCGCCAAGGAGATCCACGACTTCAAACCCGATGTGATCGGCTTGCAAGAGGTGTCGCTAGTTAAGCTGTTCGATTCAAGCGGTAACGTGCTGCTGGAGCTCGACTATCTTGCCATTTTAATGGATGAGTTAGCGGAGAAGTCAGACTATACGGTAGCAGCGGTCGTCAACAACGCCGATGTCACATTGCCAATTGACCCGCAAGCGGGCACCTTCGGCCGGCTGCTCGACCGCGACGTGATCCTGGTAAGAACCAAGGACATCACCACCAGCAACGCCACGTCTGTCAACTATACCAACAATCTGGTTGTAGACTTTGGCGGTCAACCGCTGGAATTTACCCGTGGCTACACGGCGGTTGACGTGCTGTTAAAAAAGGGCGAGTCCGGCATCCGCTTTGTGAACACTCATCTTGAAGTGGAAGATACGCCCTGTCTCACGGCAACCGGACTACAGACTTGTCAGGATCTACAGGCGACAGAACTGGTAGCCGCGCTCGCCAACGAGCAGCTGCCGGTCGTTCTGGTGGGCGACTTCAATGCCACGCTAGGCACC
>JBBKXJ010000088.1:0-26283 GCA_037969395.1 Pseudomonadales bacterium | reverse complement strand
CATCTGTTCATTGCCTATAACACCCGAGCAGCGCTCGCTTATATTCGCGCATCCGAAGCGCTGTTGCGCGTGCTACCGCTGGGCGTGTCGCACCCGGTAACGGCTGACCTGTTAGTGGTTGCCAGGAACGCGCTGAATGATGTCATCACTTCGAACAAAGAGCTGTTTGAAAAACTCGACGTTGAGCGCTTCTTTTACTCGGTTAGAACTTACTACAAGACACATAGAGTCGGCTTACACGAGTATCGCGGTGCCAATGCGGGTGACTTTGCCGGCATCAATGCCATAGACTTGCTGCTCGGCCTGTGCCGTGCCGACGATGCATACTATTCGCAACTGCTGGTGGATAAGTTCCTCTTTATGGTCCCCGAAGATCAGTTGGTGCTGCGCGACTGCATGCGCAGAGAGAGCTTGCTGGATAGCTTTCTTAAAGGTTTGGATGCCGACAACAGCTCGCCATACTTCAAGCAGAACTTACGTTTGTTCCTTGAGGTTTGCGGGGCTCATGGTGACACCGCGATTCAACACCATGAACAGCTTGTGAAAAAATTTATCGAAGATCCCGCAATCAATAAGGGGCTGACAGAACAAAGTGATATGACGGCCAGTGGCCCGCCACTGCCAGTGTTATTGCGTTCATTGCGCAAGCTTTGTGATATGCGTTGCGCTGCTGACCGTAAGGATATTTCCACCCGCCATGCCGACCTGCAACGGTTACGTAAAGTTGCCTCATAGGACACTGCATGTTTGAAGAACAATTTGTACCCCACGACGGTATTTATCTGTTAAACCATTCGGTGGGAAGACCGCCCGTATCCGCTCGTAAGCAGCTGCTGGATAGTTACTTTGAACCCTGGGAAAATGGTGATGCAGAAGTCTGGCCTGTTTGGCTGAAACGGATCGAACTATTTCGTAATGTACTGGGCTCGTTACTGAATGCCCAGGCCAAAGACCTGTGCCCGCAAACGAATCTGTCTGGCGCACTGACCAAAATCGTTCATTCACTGGCAACTCGACCAGGCAAACATAAAATCCTGCTGCATGAGCAAGATTTCCCATCGATGGGTTTCGTGCTAAAGCGCGCGGAAAAACTGGGCTACCAGCTAACCATAATTTCTGCCGACGCAGACCCGAAAGATCTTAACACGTGGCACGAATATATGACCGATGATATCGGCATAGTATTGATAACCCACGTACATTCGAACACCAGCGTCCTCACACCCGTTGTTGAAATTGCCAGGCTAGCCAGGCAGCTTGGTATCATTTCCATCGTGGATATCGCGCAATCGGTTGGCGTCGTGCCAATCGATGTGGCGGCATGGAATGCAGACTTTGTCATTGGCTCCTGTGTTAAGTGGTTATGCGGCGGCCCTGGTGCGGCTTACCTGTGGGCTCACCCCGATCGAATTCAGGAATGCGAGCCTATCGATGTAGGTTGGTTTTCCCACGCGAACCCATTCGAATTCGACATCAATGATTTTCGTTTTGCGGATGGAGCGATAAGATTCTGGGGCGGTACGCCATCGGTATTACCCTACGTGGTAGCGGCAAACAGCATCGCGTTGATAAATAACATAGGCGTTGAGACGCTACGCAAGCACAATCTCGCGCTCACTCAATCCGTGATAGAGCGACTCGATCCAAACGTTATAGTCTCTCCCGAAGACCCCGCATGTCGAGGGGGCACATTGGTGTTGAACTTTGGTGCACGGCAAGCCGAGGTGGCGCAGCGATTGGAGCAGGCGAATGTGCGATTCGACACCCGAGCCAGCGGGCATCGCTTATCGCCGCATATATATAACAGTGCCTCCGAACTGGAATTGGTTGCGGGTTGTCTTAGCGATTGAAACAATTCTGTTTTTTACGACTGTTTCAAGTTAACCTGTCGGTACCGCGTCAGCATTAGATGAGCGTTGCCGGTAAGACTTTATGATATTTAGCAAAATTGAAGGAGAATAATTCCTCGTTAATGTGGCAACCCGTCAGCAAGGCTGATAGTTCGCTCGGCAGAAAATGCGTGGCTCTTCGAAGTTTAGACACGCGCATTTTTTTGCGTTTCAGTCGATAGCGTTTGATCAGTTGTGTTAGAAGCATCGACTTACCGCAGCGCTGCACACCCTGGCGGATGAGGGTGCCTCGATCAGACAGTTGGTGCGGAACCCACTGTGAAGCATTGGAAGGAGTTGTTCCCGGATCATTCTTTCTGTGACGCGATTAAAGCGGTCTTGCCCATATTGGGGAAGTGGATGCGGCAGCGTAACCGCTAGTGCCACATGAACCCGACGCATTTTCCGAGAGTGCCATACTTGATTCTCATACTGAGGTAAGCGAATTGTGTCAAACAAATCGCGCGGCATTGCCCGGTCCAAAGTAGCCCGCAGCTTTCCCGTGAAGAGCTCTACCTGGCAGCCTTCGGCTGTGTTAATCGGCTTTCCTGCCGATTTGCTTCCCTGCATGCACGTGTGGCTACAAAAGCGCTTGAACGTAAGAAGCGGGAACGGTTGTGCCGCTATATTTCTCGCCCTGCGGTATCAGAGAAACGGCTGGCAGTCGCTTCCCGGGGTATGGTGAGGTACGAATTAAAGACCCCGTATCGAGAGGGTACAACACAGGTCATATTCGAGCCTTTAACTTTGCGGGCAAACATCACCAGCAAGCTACCGGCGATGCAAAATCAACTTGCCAGTCTTGTAGATGAGCTTTGGTCGCGGCTCACAGACCATCTCCTCGACGATAATCTGCGACGGTTGCTTTGGGTTTTGATTCGGGGGTGAATGGGACTAGCTTCACACGCTTCGAGTTTGACTGACTGGGCCGTTGCGGCTGCCGCCTCCTCGCGGGTGAAAAACAACCCCTCGCGCACGAATCCCGAGACCACCGACGCTTTGATAGCCATGATCCGTCCAGCAGGATCGAACTTCATCGCCCAATCCCTGGGGAGTCCCTCGATCAGGTGCATCGGGGCGGGGTTACCGTTGGCAAACCGGGCGATCTCGATACGTCCGGTTTCGGCGTCTAGAAATGCCGGGCGAAACCCGCGCTCACGATTTCCTTCGCTCACTCCGCCTGTGCCGACGAAAACGACGTTGTCGTGTTTGATGGTGCTGAGCGTGATTGCGGTCATTGTCTCTGTTGACGGTTAATAACTGGATAACTTTATTGAAGCAGATAACGTGCCAACGTCGAAGCTATAGCGATAATCGTCTGATATTTAGTGGTATTTTATAGAAAGAGATGGAAGCTGACTGATGCGGGCCACCATCGGCGGTGACAAATAGTTGGCGCGCGGCGATCTAGCCGCAGCCGATGACGCCGAGCCGCCAACATGTCGCGGAAAGCAACGGTGATCCATCGCAAGTATCGAGACAGCGCCAAGCTGGTGGCATACTAAAATAAGAGTATAGGCAGCATTACCCACTCATTTTGCATAGTCGCCGATCTGGTAATCCAGCCTGGCGACAAAATTGCGGGTATCGGTGTTGTCGAATGCATCTTGGCCGCCAAAATTTCCCGGCACCGGCGTGCCGCCATACGACATCTCATCATCCAATCGGTCGTTAAATGCCGGATCGGCGGCAACAAACGTGGGCACATAACCCGGCGGAGCAAAACCTATCTGGGTGTTCATGCCGCTGGTGTCGAACTGGCCGTCTCCATACTTTACCGACACCGACACCGACACCGACACCGACAGCGACAGCGACAGCGTAGCGATTTCGTTCAGGTCAAATTCGAGCCAGCCACGCAAGAAATCGACCCCAATTATTGGACGGCGCTATAAGTGTTCTCCGTTAGTCTACGCAGCTTTTCTGACTACGTTTTCATAGTACACCTGATCCGGTGTTTGCCGGTCGAGCGATTGATGTCGCCTTTCTCAACCCATCGACCTTTCCCGTCTATGCTGATGCGGATGCTATGCGCTTTCAGTACGCCCGTAAATGTCATCGGGGTCATGCTCCCTTAGCATTCAAACCAGGCCTTCCCCGGTTTACCTATCTGAACTCGAACAGAGTGGGGTGGATGCCGATCGCAGTCTTTGACCTTATCGTTCTGTAAGGTGATGACGCAAAGACACAGAGTTGAGGCAGTGTGTTTATCCCTTTCTGAATACATACCTGTTATTCAGATATTTGGCACCCCAAGCCCTACATATACTTGGGGTTTAGCGTCATACCGCCTGTTAGCTCGTGTAGGCGGTGGCGATATTTCAGCCCATAGATGCGGATTAATCGGTTCATGTTCTCCAGACCTGGTTTGGCCTGTCAATCACAAATTCCCGTAGCGAGTACGGATACACCTTGTGTGTCTGGTTTACAAGACTCAGGTTCCGTTTGGGATACAGCGCGTTTAGGCTTAACGTGCGCGGGTGATTGCCATTGTCGGTCGTTTGGGAACCATGCGACGCGCTCAAAAATGCGCAACGGAACTGGTTGCGCACGTCAAGAATGCACAAAAACAGTTCAAGCAGAGCCGTCAGGCGTACTTGCGCAACGAAACGCGCGAGCACGCGCGCTTGTACGAGCAGCATGCATTCTCCGCAGAACACTACGACGAAGCCAAGCGGCGCATCCTAAAAGCGCATGAGTAACGCACGCGAGTAGTGCGAGAACGGCAGGGAAGCGGTAAAGTCCAAGCGCACTAAGGGTCGGTCTCGTAATTGCCATCATCACTATGTGCGAAGCTTATGCCTGAGGGAACCCGAGGCTTTGCGACTATGCCATTTACGTTTGACATCGATAAGTTGTTGACTGAGCAGCAGGCTGCGGCACTAGTCCGCTTTGCCTGGCCTATGGCCCCAATCTGACAGTGTCTTTAACTAAGCTGCAATAAAGACACGTTGCTTGCGTAGGCAAGCAGATCACACCGAGTTTGTCGCCACTCTGCTGGCCGTTGAAGAATCCTCCTTGATAAGTTTTAAAAATATCGGGGCCACGACTACGACAAAAATCCTTGGCAGCGCGGGCGGCGACTCCCCACGGCGTGTTATTTAAGTCTCCGAGTTCATGACTGAGGCGTGCAAGCGCCGCAGTCGTGGCATCGAACCGTTGCGCCATGTCTTTCGGATAAAACACCAGACCATGCTTGTCATTCTTCTGATAACCATTAAAACGTCCGCGGCGCGATTTGCCTGCGCCCGGTGCACGTTCGCAACATTCGTGAATGGGAAAGTCGTGCTAGCGATTTCCGGTGACTCAACGTCGCGCCATGTAACGCCGGGACCGCTGCAGAGAACACCGAATCTCTTTGAGTCATCACCCCAATGCCAACCGTCCTGGTAACCATCCAGATATCCAGTGAAAAAACCGCGATTGAAGCACATGGTATTTCCAGCTGCGCTGGCTTGAGCCCAGGTGGTGTGATTGACGTCGGTGATACCAGATCGAATGCCCTTTGCTTCGCTAAGCGGCGCTGCATTCGGAAATGCGCTCATGGCTGGCGACCACCATGAATTTGCAAGTTGTGGCGGGACATGTGCGATCCAGTCGCGGAAAAGCGGCACGGAAACACTTTCGCTACCAGTGGGTAGCGTGGTGATTCCATTGCCGCCCGATGCATGCGAGTGAATACCCAAGATAAAGCGTTTCCCATTTTATTTGACGGTGAAATCGGGGCCTCCTCTGTCACCCGGCATCGTGATCTGCTGAAAGGCGTTTGGCTTGAAACAATATTTTTCGTCGCTGTAAAGTAACGTTTGAATAATGCTGTCAACAACGAAATCGCCTGATCGCCACACTTCGGTGCCGTTCGGACCGCTCGCGTTCGTCGGGTCGTACACTGCGCTCAAACCCTGACCGAAGGCGGTGAACTTAATGCCAGTGGTGAGCTTCTCTTTGTACAGCGCATTCACAAAGAACAGGTTGGCGTAAATCCCGGGGTAGGGCAAATGAATGAGCGCTAGATCCGGTCCGCGCAGATCGAACCCATCGCTAAATTGATAGAGCGCATCGGCATACAGGGCGTTGAGCGGCTCGCCCGGCCAATCCCACGCGGCATGCACGTTGACTAAATCGGGACGGGCCATGTTTGTGATGCAATGTCCGGCCGTGAGTACAATCTGACGGATTAGCAACAGACCCGAACAACTCGCGCGACTACCAATCGTAAAGACGTCCACGAGGCCGCGTACTTCTTGCGATTGCGGTGACACCGTCGTGCCTTTATAGATCAACATATTTTGCTCTTCGAGCAACGTGCCACTGCGCCCAAAATCGAAAGGCGTCACTATGTGATTTACGAAATCGGAGGGAAGCCACTGCAGCTGTGAATTATGTGGCGATTGATCAAAAGCCAGGCGCGCATAATGCTGGCGTGCCGCGATGTTCAAGTGCGCCGGCGAGCTGACGTATTCAGGCGCGCGGGTTGCAGCAGCATTTTGCGAACCCGCCACTTCGACGCCTTTGCCGCCTTGGAGAAGAAGCGCAAGCGAAATCCAATCCTCGGGTTACGCAACAGCAATGCTACCGCGCTATCGAGAGTTGTCGAATGCACCATGGGTTTGCCGGTCAGCTCCAGCGCAGGCGCTTTTCTGCGGCTTGGGCGCTTAATGATGATGACTGCATCTTTTGCGGTGACGCTATAGCGATCTTGCGGCAAGTCGATTCAATTGCCGCTCGAATCAAAAAAAATAGAGCGTCTGCGCACTCTCGAACCAAGGCGAACTGGATCCATGTAATGGCAAGTGTGCTGCACAACCGGCGAGCATCAGCATTGTCGTTGCTAAGCTAAAACGCAGCAACGTATTGTGTAGCTCGCATGGCGGAAGCCTCATTGGACGGATGATACGACTTCAACCATAAACAGAAATCGCACAAGAGTATAGGGACCATTAACCACTCATTTTTGCCAAATTCACTATGAACAACATGATGCCGGCAATCGCTTACCGCGATTGAGGCTGCCGTCACATTAATGCGGTAATGCGGTGCTTACTGTTTGGTGCCAACACCCCATGACAAATTCATCTGGAATGAATATGGACAACCGAAGGTTGCCTGCAAGGTGAGGAACACGGATGTTCCGAATCAAATCGCGTCAGATTTGCTCTGGGCCTGGGCACTAGCGCAGCCAGTTTGGCAATGGCCGCTCCAGCGCATCCATGCGCCCGCGGCATAGCGTACGTCCTGTACACAAAGTCCAAAGGCTCGAATATGACATGTGTTGCACCCTCTCGATACGCTGTCTTCAATTGGTATCTGACCATACCCCGGGAGGCGACTGTCAGTCGTTTCTCTGATACCGCAGGGCGAGAAATATAGCGGCACAACTGTTCTAGCTTGTTACGTTCACGCGTATTTGTAGCCACACCTGCACACAGGGAAATAGATCGGCAGGAAAGCCGATTTACACAGCCGAAGGCTGCCCGGTAGTGGGCGCCGCAAGGAGGTAGCGCATTAAACCGGCGATCTTGCCGACCGGGTTAGTGCCAAAGTCGTCATCTTCCCAGGATGGGATCGTTGGCAACGTGAAGGCTTTGCCGCCCTGTTGAGGACCCACTGCAATTCGATATGTGATGGAATGTCCTTGAAGCTGGTTCATCGCATCGTCGTCTTGCAAATCCAGCGTTAAATAACTGCGTTCATCATATCTCGCTGAAACCCTGGCGCTCCAGATGACGTGCAACGCGCTGGCTGATCGTCGCAACCAGAGCATTTAGTTCACTGACAGTGGGTAAGGGAAGCTGAGTACCCTCGGCAACGGCTCCTGCGTTGCTCTACTACACGCCATCCAATCGAACAAACCTGCTTATTTAAAAACAAGCACTTAACTAGCAGGGGTATTTAGCATAAGTCTTCATCCGGCAGTATGCATGAACTACCCAGTTAAACCGAACGCAAACGTAGTCAAGAACTTCCAGCCGTTGCGCCCTATCGTCATCATTTAGAAAGATAGACTCGCGCCGATCGCTTCTGTAGGTGACATGATACAGTTCACCTGCAAATCCCAGTCTTAAGAGTCTCGCTATAAATTGATTATGGGTTGTTTTGTTGGAATGTTAGACCCTAATTTTCTGGTCACGGTATCTCAACCCGAAAATCAGGGTGAAGATTTTTCCAATGTTCAACAAGTCCCGCCTTGTGTTCATCGTCCATGGGAAGGTCTTTTAAGGCTTCTGGCCACGCCGTTCGGGCTTTGTCCATGGTATCGAACAGGTGGGGTCGGATTGCGCGCCACGGGATATCGGCTTTTTTAGCCCAGTATTCGAATTGAGCTATCGAAGCTTGATACCAATCCTTGCCCTTCCCTAGGTTGAGGGCGAAGTCACGCTCATCTCCCATATAGACACGCGTGGTTACGATGTCATAGGCGGGGGAGAGGATAGGCGTGACAGTATCGGGGTAAATGACGCTCCAGTTTTTTAAATGCGCATCGCCATTGGCGAGCAGAATATTGACCAGCAAGCGGCGAGCAAATTGCTGGATATCCCCCAGACTGTCTTCAGCGTATGCGTAGAGCACTTTGGCAATTTGCTGATAACTGGCTGAGCGGTATTTATCCTGCGGGTACTTCACCAATATCTGGGCAAAGTCCTCCATATGGATACGGGTGCCTTCATGACGGTCAAACCGCCGCATGGCAAAGGCGTATTCCTCATTGGGTAAATTGATGGCAGGCAGCTGCTCCAGCTTATTCATTTCCACCAGACGAATGTCGGGAATGTGGACGCCCGCCAACCGGGCGAGGCTCATCGCTGTAAATTCATTGAGAGGAACGTATTTGTGGGTGGTGGAGGGTGTTTTAATAATCCAGTCACCCAATGCGCCCGTCTCGGCGATTCGGTATCGCCCGTCCTGCTCCCGCATAGAAAACTTCATCTGGACGCCCGCCAGTGAAAAGCGTCTCTTCTCGTCCTGAGAGTCGGATTTAATGGCGCTGGCCTTGGCCGTACCGTCCAGGGCGTAATCGGGGATGTTCTCGGGTGCAATGGCCGTGGCAATCAAGGCACCAGGTAAGTCCCGTCCCAGATAGGCGAAAAGTTCAAATTCATTATCGGTATGGGTTTTTAAGGCTTGCGCCAGATAATCCCGTAGTGCGCCCTCGGGCAGTAGATTGGAAAACACGGGGTGGAGCTTCTGGCGCTTGACCCAGGGCTCAGCCATTATCGTTGCTGCGTTGGGAAAAATGGGATTTGTGATCAGGCTGAAGGTTGGCCGGGCGGAATTGGCCGTGAACTCAGGTGCGAATGTCAGAACGGTACGTCCGTCCCGATAGCCTGCCAGATAGCCGACTATGGCACCGTGAAGGGTGAGCTCAAGCGCACTAACGGTATTGCCATTAGTCATGATCATCCTCCAGCAAGTCGCCCCATGGGTCATCCTCTACTGCTGCTTTGGTGACGGAACCGTCGGCGGTCAGTGTGCTCCCACCGCCAATCCTCTCCTCGCCGTCCAGAAAATCACGTACGTCCCTCAGTATTTCCTGCGGGATTAACATGACTTCCATCTTCAACCCTTTGGCGATCAGTTCTAACGTGTCCAGTCGGGGATTGCCCTTGGACTCAAGACGTTGATATTGCTGACGTGACATACCAACACGCAGCATCATGTCTTCTTGCTTGAGACCGAGCGCCTTGCGTCGCTTTTTGAGTTGTTCGTGTATTGTGCTCATGTAACTACCTAAAAGAACTATATTAGTTGCCTGGTATCATTATAGAAATATATTAGTTGCTTAATAGTTTATTGAAACATAAAAGATGCTTTTAGAGGTAGAGAAGCATAATTATAGAAAAAGAGGCTTATGTGTTGCTTTTTTTAACGCGGAGGACGTAGCAAGCAAAGGGACAACAGGTTTTATATCGTCGACTCCTCAATATTCCCTTCTTCTCTCAATTTTACGGTGTGTCGAGCGTTCTCATGGCAGATGAAATTCTGACGCTAAAAGAAGTCGCTGAGTACCTGAAGCTGGCTGAAAAAACAGCCTATAGGCTTGCCGCCGAAGGTCGGCTTCCTGGCTTTAAAGTTGGTGGTAGTTGGCGGAAATATCAGCAACAGCCAACGCGAGATTTTCCTCTAACCGCTTGGTGGGTATTAGCTTTAGCCCCTCAACAGCAATACATAGTCCTCTTGGTTACCATTCATTATGTTCTAACTGATAGAAGTTGATGCTTTCGTCTGCGTACGTCATACCACGTTAGTATATTGTGATACGCAAAAATTAAATTTACCTTCAGTTAATACTTATGGCTCCAACAACCATTCCGATATCTAAAATCATAGCAATACTGACCACCACAGACTTAACGGTGATAGCAGTCCGGTCAAACTCACGTGCTATCAGCGGCCCCGAAACGAACGGATGGCAGGGATCAGTTTCTGCTTGATCCCCTATAGTTCGCGGTTTTGTTGTTTTGTGTTTTGTGTTTTGTTGTTTTGTGCTGCGCAAGCAATAAAGCTAGTGGGCACCAATTGGGCACTAGCTACTTTTTTTCTGCTTAAATTAGAAGAGGAAGGGCCGTAAATCTTTGAATGCATTGGTGCCCAGGGGCGGAATCGAACCACCGACACGAGGATTTTCAGTCCACTGCTCTACCGACTGAGCTACCTGGGCATTTCTATAATCTGCGGCGTGGCCCGCAAAAAGAGCGCGTATTAAACCGCCTAGCTAGAAATGAGTCAAGCGCCGTTTTTCTCGTCGTCATTTTCAGGCGGTACATAGCCGTCAGCCTTGGCATATTCCTCTCCAGTGAAGAATTTTTGCATCTCTTCCTGGATGAAAATACGGGCGCCGGTGTCCATCATATTGAGCTGGCGTTCGTTGATCAGCATGGTTTGGTGGGCCTGCCATTCTTCCCAAGCCTGTTTCGATACGTTGTCAAAAATTTCCTGGCCTTTGGGGCCGGGGAAGGGCGGGCGATCCAGACCTGGCAGGTCTTTTTGGTACTTCTTGCAAAATACGGTTCTGCTCATACTCTTGTACTCATAGTGCGTAGCGCCTTAATCGTCACGTTAGCATGCAAACGTTCAACTGTCAGTTTGCCTCAGCAGTCGTTTCACTGGCGCGGCGAGGCCGACGCTAGCAGGTTTGCGCACGTTATACCAAAGCTGTCGCTGGTCTTCCATTACACTGGCGGATTGTTGGCTGCTTTTGATGTGTAACGGTGTGATCTGCAGATGAAAGTGACTGAACGTATGTCGGTGTGGCGTCAGTTCGGTGCAGGAGTCGACGGCTATTTGCAGCTGTTGCTCGCAATAGTCGACCGCGTTTTGTGCCACCTCTAATTCAGGCAGGCTCCATAATCCACCCCAAACGCCGTGCGCAGGGCGTTTCTCCAGCCAGATTTCGCCCGCCGAGTTTTCGATCAGCAGCATTTTCGTTTGCCGGGTAGGGATAATTTTTCGCGGTTTCGGTTGCGGAAAACTGCGCACGCAATCGTGCTGTAGCGCTTCGCAGTGGTCAGCCACCGGGCACACACTGCACCTGGGCTGACCGCGCACGCATACGGTAGCGCCCAGGTCCATAATGGCTTGCGTATAATGGTGTACGTGCTGTGAGGGGGTGTAACGTTCGGCGAGTCGCCACAATTCTTTACTGACGCTGGCTTGGCCGGCCCAGCCGGTAACGCGATGTACGCGGCTTAATACGCGCTTGACGTTGCCGTCCATAATAGCCGCACGCTTTTTAAAAGCGATGGCGCAAATGGCACCGGCGGTGGAGCGGCCTATGCCGGGTAGTTCGCACAGTTGCTCAACCGTTGCTGGAAACTTGCCAGCGTGAGTGTCGGCAACTATCACCGCTGCCTTGTGTAGATTACGCGCTCGTGCGTAATAGCCGAGGCCGGTCCACAGGTGCAGCACGTCGTCCAGCGGCGCTTTTGCCAACACGCCAACATCGGGAAATGCCCATACGAAGCGTTCGAAATAGCCGATGACGGTGGTGACCTGGGTTTGTTGCAGCATGATTTCTGACAGCCACACGCGATACGGCGTGATGTCGTGCTGCCAAGGCATATCTTTGCGGCCATGCTGGTCAAACCAGTTCAGTAACGCATCGCTAAACTCTATGTTGTCCATCTATGCCGACACTTTAAAACAGTTTATCTAACAGTTTTTTAAGGTCTTCCTGGTCCGATTCGTTCTTTTTAGAGTCGCCATCTTTATTCTTTTTATCGCCGCCCAGTTCTTTAAACAGCTTATCGCTGAGCCTGCGTTTCGCGTCGCCCGTTAGCAGTTTGGTCGCTATCTTAACCAGGCCCTCGCTGTCGATGCCGCACATATCGCCGGGCTCGTCGGCAAAGTTGCCTTTGCAGCGCATAGGCCAAACAATATTGCGGTACTGCTCGTTAATTTCACAGGCAGAATCCTGCTCGCTCAGATCCCCGCTGATGCGCAAACCCATACGATAATCGACTTCCTGCTGCGGCAAATCAAGGGCTCCCTTGCCGGTAATCTGCATATTCGCCAGCGCAGCGCTCAGGTCGTCGTTAGTACCAATCCCCTCGACGAATTGCATTGTGCCGCCAATTTTTTCAAACCGGGTTGTCTTTGGCCAATCAGTTTTGGTTAATTTCTTACCGCGCACCTGTGCGATTGACTGGCATAGCAGTTTGTCCATATTCAGTTTGCTTAGCACGGCTTCGTTGATACTAAACGTCACCGGCCCGTTGATAGACTTCTGTAACGCTGCCGCGCTATTACCCTGCATGGCCAGTTTGGCATTAAAGTTGGCCTTCCCGGCCAGTGTATCGACTTCGGCAAAATCCGTCAGCAGGGGTTTCAGATTGACGCTGCTGAGTTTGGAATTGATTGTTATCGAGGGCGAATCGCTGCGTGCGTCGAGCACGGCGTTGCTGTCGGTAGTGCCGCCGTACAGCTTGGCCGCCAGCGATTTAAGTTTGATCAAGCCTTCATTACCGGCAGCAGTCATGTTCAAGTCGCTCAGCTTCAGGCCGCTGGCAGTCACGCTATTGAAACCTAACTGCGCGTTAAACAGGAGTGGCTGCAAGGTAGCCAGCGGCAGCAGCGCGGCATTAGGCTGGCTCTCTGCCGTCGCGGTTGCTTCATCCTCACCTGCCGCAGGCGGCGAGTAATCGTCGAGATTAATTTGGTCGCCTTGCAACTGAATCACATACTCGCTGGTTTCCAGGTCTTTGATACCAAGCTGGCCTTTTAGCGTTGTGCCATCGAGTTTAAAGGTTAGTGGGTTCATAATAAAACTGTTAGCCGGTCCGGCGATGCTGCTGTTCAGGCTGATGGCGGTCAACGCGTTCGGGTTCGCAACTTGCATCGGTTCCATGCCCAACGCTGCCAGCAGCTTGTTGGCATCAAAAGGGGCAATATCGAACTGCCCTGTAAGCAGCGGTTTGCTGGTGACCTGTTTGCCAGTGAGTTGCAGGTTGGCTTTGAGCACGTTCGCCAGGTCAATTTTTAACTGGTCCAGTACCAGGGTGTCTGCTTTGACATCGAACTGACCTATGCCTGCCACGTTCAGGTTCACCGTCTTGTCGCCAAACGGTTCGCCGCGCAGCACCAGGTCTATGTCCAGGCCATTGATGGTGAACTGCTGCGCCCTGCCGTTAGCGCTGAGTTCGCCTTTAATGCGGGTATCGCCGCGTAATTTGGGATCACCCAGCTCTACATTGAACTGCATATCCAGCGGAAACGGCTTGCCGCCAACATTGATATTAGTGCTTTCGAAGTTCACGTCATTGAGGGCGTAGGTACTACCTTCGGCTTGTTGGTCAACATAGTGGATGGCTGAATTTTGAACGCTGATTTTGGCAATATCTATCGCTAACGGGGCGACGGTTATGCTGCCCGCGTCGTCCGGCTTGGTGTCTGCTGGTGCGGCAGCCTCCTCTTCGAGCATGATTTGCTGCCAGTTGCTCACGCCATTCGAGTCGACCTTGAGCTGTAGACGCAAGCCGTCGACTACCAGCCCGTCTGCCTCAACCGCGCCGCGCAGCAGTGGCAGCACTTTAACGCCGAGTTTTACCGTGTTCAGATTGGCGAATGGTTTCTCTCCGTCTTCCGGTAAGCGAAACTGCACCTGGTTCAGGTCAACGCCAATGCTGGGGAAGAAAGCCCAGTCCAGCGTACCGTCAATTTTCAGCGCGCCGCGTGTGTTCTTTTCAACCAGCGCGATAATCTGCGGCTTGAAGTCATTCGGATCAATAAAAACGCTGACCATTACGCCGATAACTACCGGCAGTAATACGACGATCAGGACGACAATAGCTACCCATTTAAGCAGTGATTTCATAGTATGAACGCGCGATTCCTCTACTGGATGATGTGCCTGAAACGCCGGCAAACATAACATAATTTTTCGATAGGGTGATACGCAGCAAGCGTTTCTCTATAATGGCATACGACCACCCGCATGCAGGACTCATTCATGCCAGACCGCAAAGCTTCAGTAACTCGTAACACGCTGGAAACCGTTATTACCGTGAGCGTAAATCTCGACGGCGACGGCAGCAGCGAGTTCGCCACCGGCATTCCATTTCTGGACCATATGATGGACCAGATCGCACGCCACGGCCTGCTTAATCTAAGTGTACAGGCTCAGGGTGATACGCACATTGATGACCATCACACGGTGGAGGATATCGGCATTACGCTGGGCCAGGCAGTGGCCGAGGCAGTAGGCGACAAGAAAGGCCTGACCCGTTATGGCCATGCCTACGTGCCGCTTGATGAGGCGCTGTCGCGGGTGGTGATCGATTTTTCCGGCCGGCCGGGGTTGGACTACCATGTAAATTTCACACGCGCCTCGGTAGGAGGATTCGACGTTGATTTGTTCCAGGAGTTTTTCAACGGGTTCGTGAATCATGCCAATGCCACTCTGCATATCGATAATCTGCGCGGCGTCAATTCGCATCACCAGGCGGAGACAATTTTTAAGGCCTTCGGGCGTGCGCTGCGCATGGCGCTGACCCTGGACCCGCGCAGCGAAGGGCAGATGCCTTCTACCAAAGGCGTGCTGTAGTGAATGCGCTGGTGCTCTCGCACCAGGGCACCAACAAAAGTCGCATTAACCTGCGCTGATTTTTAACGCTTGTCGAGACGACTTCATCCGTGACTATTACAGAAACTAAATCCACCGTAGCAGTGCTCGACTACGGCATGGGTAACCTGCATTCGGTCGCCAATGCGTTGCGTACTGTTGCGCCCAATGCCGACGTGGTGGTCAGTGCCGACCCTGAGGTGATCACCCGCGCCGACCGGATTGTATTCCCCGGCGTCGGCGCTATTCGCGACTGCATGGCAGAAATTCGACGCATGGGTTTTGACCAATTGGTCGTTGAACTGAGTAAAACTAAACCGCTGTTGGCGGTATGCGTTGGTCTGCAAGCCCTCATGACACGCAGCGAAGAAAATGACGGTGTTGATTGCATCGACTTTTTTGCCGGCGAGGTGCGACTTTTTCGCGCGCCGCAAGATGCTCACGGCCAGCGCTTAAAAGTGCCGCATATGGGTTGGAACTGCGTCGACCAGCAGCGCCCTCATCCATTGTGGGAAAATATCCCCAGCGGCAGTCGCTTCTATTTTGTGCACAGTTATTTTATTGCACCTCGGGATGAGTCCATCATCGCCGCTACTACCAGCTATGGCGACAATTTCGCTGCAGCCGTGACGCGCGACAATGTGTTTGCCACCCAGTTTCACCCGGAAAAAAGCCACACCCTGGGTTTGCAATTACTGGCGAATTTTATGTGTTGGGACGGCGCGGCGTAGATTTAGTCGGGGCTTAACTAGTGTACGTGCAGAAACAAGTTTTCGGCACGCCGATTTTCCGCGACTTTAATCGCGAATGATGTGCCGATAAGTGTGTCAGTGCGAGCGCTAACCTGGTTTTAACGAGTTTATAAGGAACAGCGGCAATGTTAATTATCCCCGCCATCGATTTGAAAGACGGTCAATGCGTGCGCCTGCGCCAGGGCCGTATGCAGGACTCCACCGTATTTTCCGATGACCCGGTGGCCGTGGCCGAACGCTGGGTGGAGGCAGGCTGCAGGCGCTTGCATTTGGTTGACCTGAATGGCGCTTTCGCCGGCGAGCCGGTAAATCGAGACATCGTCCATGCGATAGCCAGGCGCTTTCCCGATCTACCGATTCAAATAGGCGGCGGCATCCGCGATGCAGCTACCATAGAAAGCTATCTGGGCGTCGGGGTTGAGTTCGTGATCCTGGGCACCATCGCCGTAAAAGACCCCAAACTTACCCGTGAACTATGCGACCAGTTTAACGGCCATATTATCATCGGTTTGGATGCGAAAAACGGTATGGTGGCCACCGAGGGCTGGGCCGAAGACTCCGGTCAGTCGGTTATCGAGCTGGCGCGAGAGTTTGAATCCGCCGGCGTCTCGGCCATTGTGTATACCGATATTGAGCGCGACGGTATGCTGCAAGGCGTAAACATCGCCGCCACCGCTGAATTGGCGCAGGCGGTTAATATTCCGGTGATTGCCTCCGGCGGCGTTGCCAATATGGGTGACGTTGAAGCGGTGCAGGGCATCGCCCAACACGGCGTGCTGGGGGCGATTACCGGCCGCGCTATTTACCAAGGCACGCTGGATTTTGCTGCGGCACAGCTGTGGTGCGACCAGCAAGCCAGCAAAACGCAACAAAGTTAAACCGTTATGACACTAGCTAAACGTATTATCCCCTGCCTCGATGTCGACCAGGGCCGCGTCGTCAAAGGCGTCAAGTTCGTTGCTATTCGCGATGCCGGCGACCCGGTTGAAATTGCCCAGCGCTACAATGAGCAGGGCGCCGACGAAGTTACGTTTCTCGACATTACCGCCAGCCACGAACAGCGCGACACAACCTACCGCACCGTCGAGAAAATGGCCAGCAAGGTGTTTATACCGCTTACAGTTGGCGGCGGCGTGCGCAGCGTCGACGACATCCGCCGTTTACTCAACGCCGGCGCTGATAAGGTAGGCGTTAATACCGCGGCAATTGATAATCCTGAATTTGTGCAAGAGGCTGCGGAGCATTTCGGGTCGCAGTGTATTGTGGTTGCCATAGACGCCAAGCAGGTCGAGTCACGCGACGGTGAGCCGCGCTGGGAAATTTTCACTCACGGCGGCCGCCAACCGACCGGTCTCGACGCCGTTGCCTGGGCCATGAAAATGGATGCCTATGGTGCCGGCGAGATCTTGCTTACCAGCATGGACCGCGACGGCACCAAAGACGGTTTCGCGCTGGCTCTTACGCGCGCCATTAGCGACGCCGTGCGCATTCCGGTAATAGCGTCGGGTGGCGTCGGTAACTTGCAGCATTTGGTTGAGGGTATTACGGAGGGGCACGCCGACGCCGTGTTGGCCGCCAGCATTTTTCATTTCGGGGAATATACGGTTGCTGAAGCGAAGCGGCATATGGCTGCCGCCGGAATTGTAGTTCGCTAGTAGGCGATGTCTTCTGCCAACGAAGAGTAGAATTTCGTCAACATTTTTGGCCTGGCCAACGACAGAAACTCCAGAAAATCGTTTAGCCCCTTGCCGGCCAAATTTTTGTTTTTATAAGGCCCGATCGGGCAGCCCTCGCGGGTTGAAAAATACCAGTCTTCGCCGGTGATAAAAAATCGCTCTTCCCGGGTTGGCAGATCGCCACGTTCCCCGGCTCTGTTCATTCGCATAGCTCTCATCCTGTAGTCATTGCAGCGGCTTTGGTGTAAAGCCACTAGCAGTTGCTGCCAGTCATAGTACAAAATGTAATCAATTTGAGCAATAACCAATTTTTTGCTTATAAAGGAATATAAAACGTTTATTAATCAAACGATTAGAACGCTGCGTTAACAACTGCGCCGGCGCTGCTGCGGGATGCGCCGCTATTTCGCTCGGTAGCAAGCGGTGCCGAGCTGCTTTTATCACCATGCTTATCATCATCAAGCGCAGCGATAGCGTCGGAGCCGGTCAAGAGTCGCACCTGCCCGTTAGCGTGTAGTTCGGGCAATGCGGTTTCCAAATACTTGAGAGTCGTAGGGTAGGGATGCGCCGTACCCACGGCGATGCCGTTACGGCGCGCCAGCGTTAACAAGCGCTGAAATGCCGCGTCTATCGCTGCTAGTGACGGGTCGTGATCGAGAAATACATCGCGGCTTAGGTTTTTGATCTGAAAATGTTCTGCAACGCTGGCGGCTACCGTGCTAGCGCTGGTGCGGCTGTCAATAAAATACAGATCGTTTTCCGCAACCACCGCCATCAGTAAGCCCATAAATTCTGGTATGGGTGTGAGCGCGCTACCCATATGGTTATTCAGGCCGCGGGCGTATGGAATGGCTCTGATATTACCACGCACCGTGGCAAGGAATTCGCTGTGGCCGAGCTTGTCGCTGAGCGCGCCAGGACCCGGGTTAAGCCTGTGCACACTCGCCATAGGCGCATGCACGATAACTTCTTTGCCGTGCGCGTGGGCATAGCGTGCAAGCACCCCGGCGCTGGGGGTGTTGGGCAAAATGGCATAGGTTAAGTTGCCCTGCAGGTCCAGCGCTCGCATACCTACGGACTGATTATTTCCCAGATCGTCCATAACGATCACGACGATGGGCAAGTCCTGTTCCGCGGCGGCATTGCCGCTAGCTGCGGCCAGTCCCAGAACCAAACAGCCTAACAGTGCTAATACACTGGGTCGCATCGGATTTCCTTTCCTCAAAATCAATGTACTGCACTCACAATGCCAAAAAATTACCATTTGCAATACGCTGGCACAACGTAAATATATACTTATTTCCTGCTGACGGTTGTCGCTTTAGGTGCCTTTCTGGTCGCGAGGCTAATACCTTTTAGTAAGTTTAGTGCGCTGTACAGCTGATAGTCTTTACTGCTCAACTCGCTGTGCTTCTTTTTCATGCGCTTGCTGTAGGAGTGGTCTTCGCCGCCGGTGGCGTTGTCCAGCCGCTTGTTCAGGTCAGCCTCGGTTACGCCAACCACGCTTTGCTTGATTGGCGTGACCTTGGCCGGTCTGATTTCAATATCCGGCAGAATGCCCTGCGCCTGAATCGAGCGACCGTCCGGCGTGTAGTACAGCGCGGTGGTGAGTTTAATGGCGTGCTCTTTCGACAATGGCAGCACGCTCTGCACAGAACCTTTGCCGAACGTTTCGGTGCCGACAATCAGTGCTCGCTGATGATCCTGCAGCGCGCCGGCGACAATTTCCGAGGCCGATGCCGAACCGCCGTTAATTAATACCACCAACGGTAAACCATTGGTCAAGTCGGGTGATTCCGAGTTATAGCGCGTGTCTACCTCTTTAACCCGCCCTTTGGTGTAGACGATAAGACCATCGTCGATAAACAAATCGGTAATTTCAACCGCGGCCTGTAAGACACCGCCGGGATTATTGCGCAAATCCAGCACCAATCCCTTCATGTCAGGATCTTCTTTCAGCATCTTTTGCAGTCTTTTTTTGGCGGCGCGACCGGAATTGTTTTGAAACTGGGAGATGCGCAGATAACCGTAGCCTGGCTCAATCTCGCGAGACTTCACCGATTTCACCTCAATTACGGCACGCTCGATAGTCACTTCAAACGGCGGGTTGCCCTCGCGGGCGATGGTGAGCTTGATCTTCGTGTCGGCCGGGCCGCGCATCATCGTGATGGCTTCCGGCAGGGACATGCCCTTGACGCTGCGGTCATCGATTTTGATGATTAAATCGCCGGCTAAAACGCCGGCTTTGTCTGCTGGCGTGTCGTCGATGGGCGCAATCACGCGTACAAAACCGTCTTCCATGCCGACTTCCAGACCCAGGCCGCCGAATTCGCCGTTGGTGTGCTCCTGCAGGTTTTCAAAGGCTTCGTTGTCGAGGTACACCGAGTGTGGGTCGAGTCCGTCAAGCATGCCCCGGATGGCGTTGCGCAACAGTGTTTTGTCATCGACCTCATCGACATATTTGCTGCGAATCTGGCCAAACACGTTGGTAAACGTTTGCAGCTCTTCGAGTGGCAATTCCGCGTTATCGGCGGCCGCTTTTGCAGCTTCGTCATCGGCCATGGCAGATGATGCGGGCCCGAACAGGCAAAGTAGCAGGCAACCGATAGCGGGCCATTGCAGAATACGGGTTTTCATAATCACTCCATCGAGCTCACAGGTAATGAGGGTGTAACGTTTAAGTATAGTTGCTGCTCTGCCGACTAGCCGCGTTAAAATTAGTCGGCGCGGCACCAGGCTGAGGGGTCGAGCGGTTTGCCGGATTTACGAATCTCAAAATACAGGGCCGGTTCGCGTTTGCCACCACTTTGACCCACGGTGGCGATAGTCTCACCAGTGCTGACCCACTCGCCAGCGGACATCAGTATACTTTGATTATGCGCGTACAGGCTCATGTAACCGTTGCCGTGGTCAACTATTACCAATAGTCCAGAGCCGCCGAACCAGTCGGCGAACACGATGCGACCGTGGTGAACGGCCTGCACGTCAGCACCCGCCTGAGCCCCCAGCAGCACGCCTTGCCAGCTTAGCTGGCTGCCGGCCTTGCGAGCACCGTAGTTATGGCGAATGCGCCCGGCAGTGGGCCAACCCATCTGACCTTTGCGCGTGCTAAAAGTTTGACCGTCGGTTTGGTCCTTTGTTTCGATGTCCAGAGCGGCCATTTGCTTCTCAACTTCTGCCACCAGCGCTGCCAGTTTACGTTGCTCCGCCGTTAGCTCAGCGAGCTGCGCACTTTTCGCTTTAATAGACGCATCGATTTTGGCCAGTGCCGCGTTGCGCTGCTGTTTGCTGGCCTGTAAAGCGCTTTGCTGCTCTTTTTGCCTGCCTAGATTGCTATGCAGCGCCAGTTTAGTTTCGTGCGCCTGTGATTTTAATTGCCGTAGCTGCTCCAGAGTTTTGACATATAGCTTAATCTCGGCATGCCGCGCCTTATTGAAATAGTCATAGTAATTTAACAGCCGCGCTACGCTGGCCGGGTCTTCCTGATTCAGAATCAGTTTAATGCGGTTTTGTGTGCCGTGTTGATAGGCCTCACGAATCGCTTGAGCGACCTGTTTCTGTTGCTGTGCTTTGTTGGCGCTGAGTTGTTTTTGCCGGCGTTCCAGCCTGACCAGTTTTTGCTGCTGTGCATCCAGTTGCAGGGTGGTTGCCTTGATTTTGCGTTGGCTGATGCCGATTTCCTGCTCGGCCTCAGCCAACGCTTTTTTAGCCTTTTTCTGGTCGCCTTTAAAGGTGTCAAGCTCGCCGCGTGCACTCTGCATACGGAGTTCCAGTCGCTCAAGCTTTTTGTGCGTGACCGGGTCTGCATCTTGGGCCGCAACGGCCAGGTTTGAGCTCGCAGCCAGCACGAATGACAACACGGCCGCGGCGCGTCGCAGTGCTGTGCCGAACATGGGTTGTTTTAATTTAGCGCTCCACCAGGAGCCTTGGTTTTTCACAGATCAATTAGCGACTAAAGCCGCTCCTACAGGTGTGCATCTGGCTGAGGGGGCGACGTCAGTCGCGCATAGCGGACCGCCGGCACGCATTTCCCGGCGGTCATTAGGCTGGTGTCGATAGGGGCGTGCTGGTCATTTCTGCCGGTTGCTCCGGCCGTATCAGGCGCAGCCGTGTCGGTGCTATTGCCCACAACTGGCCCCAAACCGGTGTTTTAGTAGCGACGATTACGTTAGCGTCGCTGTCTTCACAATGTCCCCCGCCATCGAGAATAATCAAAGTGGAGGTTTTTCGTGCGGGCATAGAGGTCACCTTAAAAATTGGGCGGCAATTTTAACTGCTGCGGGTTGGTGTTTGCCAGCTAAGTGCATTACCAGGCCGCAAAAGAACGTAATAAAGCGCTGTGGTCAGCCGAGCAATGGTTTACAGCAGTCAGACCCAATTGCGAGCAGCGGCATTTACTGCATTGTCATGCTACCAGCTACTTCAGCTGGCATTCGCTGATGATTCGCGATCGAGGAGCGCTGTATACTTCATCGGGCCACCGCCTGTCTTATGCTATTGAGTCGCACGTTAGTTTTCCTGGTTTTGCAGGCGAACAATGCGCCTGCCACCAATCCTGCAGCGGCTGCGGTCGATCAATACCAAAACCTTGCGCCCAGTCCACGCCGATTTCCTGCAAGCGCTGCAGTATGCTTGCGTTCTCTACATACTCTGCGATTGTTTGCTTACCCATCAGCTGGCCGATCTCGTTAATTGAGCGCACCATGGCGAAATCGATAGGATCCCTCAGCAGATCTTTAACGAACATGCCGTCTATTTTCAGGTAGTCGACGGGTAGATTTTTCAAATAGCCGAAGGATGACAAGCCGCTGCCGAAATCGTCAAGCGCAAACCGGCAGCCACGTTTCTTCAGTGACTGCATCAGCCGCGTCGCGTTCATCAGGTTAATAATCGCCGCCGTTTCGGTAATCTCGAAGCAGAGTTTTTCACCCGGTATGCCGGTTTCGTCCAGCAAACGCAGCACAAAACCCTCAAACATATCATCGCCCAGCGACTGACCGGAAAGGTTGATCGCGCAACAGCCCAGTTGATCGAGTTCTCCCCGGTGATTCTCAAGCCAATTTAACACGGCAGTTACCACCCACCGGTCGACGCGACTGGCCAGTTGGTAGCGTTCGGCCGCCGGTAAAAATGCACCCGGTGCAACGATTCGGTCCTGGTCATCGAGCATGCGTAATAGCACTTCAATATGCACGCCACTGTGCTCACGCGCGTGCTTACTCGCCGGCGCAATGGTTTGACAATAGAGCCGGAAGCGGTCATTTTCCGGCGCTTGCTGTAAGCGATTTATCCACTGCATCTGGCCATGCCGATGCAGCGAAGCGGCGTCGTCAGACCGATAGAGATGTATTCGGTTGCGACCGCTATTCTTAGCCGCATAGCAGGCGTTATCGGCCGCACTGAGTATAGAGCTGACACTAGCGCTGCTATTGTCAATCGATACCAGGCCGATGCTAACGCCAGCGGTAAAAGTCTTGCCATCCCAATGGAAGCGAAAATCCTGTAGTGCGCGTCGTAGTTTTTGTGCCACCTGTTTTGCCGCAGCAAGCGGGCAGTGCTCCATTAAGACAGAGAACTCATCGCCACCGAGGCGCGCGAGCGTGTCGTGATTGCGAATCTGCTGTTTGAAAAGCGCCGCCACCTGGCGGAGGAGTTCGTCGCCGGCTGCGTGGCCACAGCTATCATTGACGACTTTGAACTGATCGAGGTCCAGAAAGCAGAGGCCGTGCTCGCTGCTTTCGTCGTGAGCCGATTCAAGCACCCGCTGCAGACGCCGTTCAAACTCGCGTCGGTTGATTAACCCGGTGAGCGCATCGTGGGTTGCCTGATGGGATATCTCGCGCGCCAGTTCACGCGATTCGCTGACGTCACTGAACACCATCACCGCACCGACGATGTTGTCGTCACGGTCGCGGATGGGCGCAGCGGAATCCTGGATGGCGTACTCGAATCCGTCGCGGCTGATCAACACGGTATTGTCTGCCAGACCTACCGTACGTTGCTCGATAACACAACGCGCGGTCGGGTCAACAACCCTGGCGCGTGTTCCTTCATCAATAATATTAAACACCGTTTCCACCGATTGGCCGCGCGCCTCAGCGAGTGGCCAACCGGTTAGTCGCTCAGCCACCGGATTCAAATAGCTGACCTGGCCACCGTTATCGGTAGTGATAACCGCATCGCCAATCGACTCCAATGTGATGCGCAGCCTTTCTTTTTCTTCCAAAAGTGCCGACCTTGCCCGCTGCTTTATTACCGTATCGCTAACGAGGTTGGCGATCCCTTCGAGGAGGGTAATATCGTCTTCGCTAAATTGCCGTGCTTCCAGGGTATGCGCAACGAGCACGCCGAAGGCATTTTCGTTTTCTCCCAATATGCAGCAACACAGCGTGCTTTTCAGTCCCTGCTGAAGTTGCCGGCTATTGTCAAAGCGTGTCTCATTTTGCCAATCGTTGACGATAATCGGCTTCCCATGCATTAAGGTAAAACCCACCAGCGAGTCCAGCGTCGCTTTGGCGGCTGCGCTATTTTTGCCGCTTTTGGCAGGCCAGCCTGCGCTGGCACGCATAGACAGGGTCTCTTTACGAGTCGATTTGATTAGCAGACTGGTGTAGTCCGTATCCAGCGTTTCCCTGAGACACACCACGGCGGCATCAAGCACGGGTCGAATGCGCCTGGTTGAAACCGCCAGCTGCCCCAGCTGCGCGACTGCCGCCTGTTGCCTGCAACGTTGAGCTAACGCCTGTTCAGCCTTTTGCAGCGCCGTAACATCATTGGCCGCCGTTAATTCTTTACCGATGCTGCCGTCTGCATTACGCACTACGTCAAGCGACATTGCGGCGTGTTTGCTTGCGGTAATATCCTGACCGGTCGCCTGAATCTCAATCAGTTTGCCCTGTTCGTCAAACCGCGCCTGATTGGTCCAGCGCTGCCAGCGAACATTGCCGTTTATGACAACAGCATGCTCAGACGTCGAAATGGGCGCCGCCGGGCTCAATGACGCAATAGCAGACCGCACGCACGCTTGGTCTTCGGCGGCGATCAAGCGTAAGCAGGAGGAACCTTGCAATGCAGCTACTGGCTGGTTGAAATAGTGTGCATAAGCGTTGTTGACGAAGGTGAGCGTAGTGTCCTCGGAAAAACAGCAGACCAGATCAGGGTGATTCTCGACGATGCGCTGATAGCGTGCCAGCTGCCGCCTTAACTCTTCAACACTAAGAGAAAGTATAGAGAGATGTTGCATGAATTCTCCAGCGAAAGTCGCGTGCTTCCGATGCATTGGCTACCAATTAATCGAGGCATCCCGGCTAGTCGTTCTCCTACACTGAAAGTAGACGCTAAACATTGTTCTGTCACTTTTTGCGGCGGCAAATAATACTATATTTACCTTTATTTACGTATGTTCCCACGCAGCCTAAGGTTGCGTTAAAGAAAGTAGAAATAACCAGTCGCGGTAGCGACCGATTGTTTGCTGGCAGCTCGGCCAGTGTTGATCAGTTGACACGTCTGCAGGGAGATTCTGACGGGTATGTCTTTGGTAGCCAAGCGGCGTGCACGTCGGCATGGGAATGCGTGTTATACACCTGCTGGAACCGTGGCAGGATAGCGCTAACTAACATCGGGCTGGTATCCGCGCGCAGGTCTTCAGGTTCGTAGGGCCACTGTGCTATAAATGCACGAAGATTGAGGCAGGCGGTATCCTTGTCTTCAATGAGATACAGGGTTGAAAAACTGCCCGCCGCAAACAAGGCACGAGTAAATCGGTGGCAGCCGCCATGTCGGCAACCGCTTCACTTACGGCAAGATGTTCGCCGCCCCGGTAATAACCGATAGGGGCAACCGCCAGCGCCATGATCAATCCCGGAAAGTCTGCTACCACATACTAAAAACATCAGCGCCACCTGCGCGGCAATGAGGGCTTCGAAGTATGCGATAGCGGCATCAGTAAACCAGTTGCCGAACCCCGGTAAAACCGCCCGAGCAACGCGCCGCGAATTATAGCGTCAGCTTGATGTCCTCGGCGCCCACCAGCTGTTGCTCAAGCTTGGGCAGTGTTCGCGCGGCTATAGCCTCCAGCTCTGAACCATTACCTTTGCGTGCCTCGCTTCGGTACAAGTTCAAAGTACTTTGAAGGGCTTCAATCTCAACCTCGATGTAGGCAAGATCAAACTCGCCGGTAGACAACTGCTCTAATCGCTCGTAGATTTTCTGTTGGCTGGCGGCCAGCATAGTAGTCGGTTTAAGCTCTTTATCACCGCTGCCTTCCAGCAGCTTTTCGCTGGCAGAGCTGTGTTCGCTGATGATTTGCAGGGCAAATGCTCTCACTGTCTGATTTTCTGATTTTTCCAGCGCTAGCTCTGCCAACTTGATTTGCGCCTCACTGCGTTCAATCGCCTGCTTCGCAAATTCAATATTTTCTATTTGCGACTGCGTTTGTTCGGCTTGAGCTAACTGTTGGGCCTGGGTCGATAAGGTGCCGCGCGCAGCATCCTCTGAGCTGGGATTTGGCAGCTGTGTCTGTTGCTGTGCAACACTATCTGGCTTAGCTGCCGTAACTTGCGCTGACTGCGCTTCAAGATTTGTTGTCGCAAGGACGCCCGCGATTAGGAAGAAGCTGATTGGGATACGAATATACATGCACGGTTACTCCAGAGTCGGTGCCATTTAAAATATTTGCCGGGAACGGAGCAGTAAAGTGTACGAGCTGCACGTTACTACTGCTGCCTGATCGTCCCGGGCAACTGTCAGTGTTTATGTTCGCTTGCTTATGCTTTGTGGTTCACACGCCATTCTAGGAGGCTGTCCGAGAATAGACTGATCTACTGCGGCCGCGATATTTTGGCCATCTTTCCGCGTCGATTTCGGCAAATAGAACCACTATTCACCTCAATCGACGCAAAAAGCTGACT